>NZ_BQXK01000024.1:0-69235 GCF_030158995.1 Acidovorax sp. SUPP2825
CCGGGCCTGCAAGGCCCCTCATGCACCCAGGCGCAGACCGCTGCTGGGCCTCATCACGCTCAAACGGCTACTGGCGCCCACTCCTCCCTATTCGGATTCGTCAAACATGGGGTTGTGAGAGGCTCCCCCTCGCCTCGCCGTCCCGAACACCGCGTGGATGTCGGACGACACGCAATCGCGGCAAATTACTTGACCCAGGTCATTTCTGGCAGGGTACGGATCGAAATCTGCGCCACGGCGCAGGCATGGCGCGTTCAAAAAAACGGCAAACCGGTCGAAACGAAAAACCCGCCGAAGCGGGTTTTGAAAAGAACGCTATCGCGGGCGCAAGTAGCGGCATCGATGCTCCGTCCTATGCTAAAGCGGCCGCGCAAAAAGGAAAAAGCCCCAAGTGAAAAATCACTTGGGGCTTTTGTACCTGGCGGAAACGGAGGGACAATGAATTCCCAACCGAAAACCCAGCAAAATCAAGGACTTAGCAGCGTTTAAAATCTAAATTTCGCTACCAAACCTGTTACCAGTCAAGCATGCAATTAATTTAATTGGTGCTGTTCGATCTTTTCAGCGTCCCACTTCTTCAACTCGACAGCTTTTGCAAGCATACCCAGGGTTAACGGAACCTTTTCAGCCTCTTGTTGAAATTTCCTTCGGAAACTTGGGAATGGCAATAGCAATAGTTTGAACGGATTAAAACCTTCACCGTTGAAGTATCTTTGAAAATCGAAGCTACTATAATCCACCTCAAATTTATCAAAGAATTTCTCCATGAACTCTATTGCGTCATCTCCTGTGATATGAAGATCATCCTCAATTGTGGTAGAGGGATTAATTTTTTTGCCAGGAAATATTCCAGACTCTTTCCTGACAAAATCCTCAATTTCTGCAATGGAATTGATTGCCATCAGAAAACCTTATCCTCTTCTTGTACCAGCTCATTATAAGCCCGCACAGATTCAGTGGATATTTTGTATGCATCATAGGCGAGCATAACCACTCCAACCACAGGAATTGTTCTGCCTACAAATGTTCCTATATTTTTTACCAATAGCACCTTCAATTGCAACATACTCTTCCAGGTAACTGTGGGGAGTATTCTGTGCTTCAACTCAAAGGGAAGCACCTTCCGAGAAACAACCGAGGCGATAGAAGTTCCTTTCGTTGCTCCCGCAAACTTCCCTCGTGTGGGTAGCATTGGATAGCCTGCGATAACCGCACCTATTGCCGTAACGTCGTCTATTCCGAAGTGACTTGCTGCGGTGTCTACGAACACCAAGAATAACAATTCTTGCGGCTGCAATTGCTGATGAATGCCGTAGGTATACGTATTACTCAACCCAAACTCCCTTTGTTAAAGACTTCTATTTTTTCATTACCGAGGCAAAATTTCTGCATCATTTTGCAACAGGCAACAAAAAAGCCCCTTAGAAGGGGCTTTTTCATTTGCTCAGGCCAACAGATTCTCTACCAGAAGAAAGGATTTTGAGCTAAAAATATAATACGTAAAAATAAATCAAATGTCAAGTTTTATTGTTGAAAATTATAAGAACAAAATCGATTTGTCCAGATTATAAGAGCCAAACCAAAAACCAAACCACGACAACCCGCGCCAGTATTGGGTTTCAAGGCATACCCAAACCAGCACCTAAAAGTCGATTTGTCAAGGCCAAACCAAAGAAACCTAATGCTGGCGCGGGTTTCAAGACGATCCCAAACCAAGCCGACCTATTAGTGATACATCATTGATGACAATTAGGTATTACAGTTAAGCAAAACCTTAGTTGTATGGAGAATAAGTAGATTCACTCTCTCTAAAACTAAGAAAATAAAAGTGTCGAATTTTTATAACTTGACATTTTCATTTTCTCTGCTATTTTGAAAATACCAGAGTTAGGAATTAAAATGGCATCAGAATACATTAATATCGAAGTCGAAGTCTTCAAGAAACTTCACAGTAGAAATATCACAGAGTATGATCGGAAGGTCTACGGCACATTATGTGCCCATGCAACGTTTAAACATCGAGTATGGGGTGTTTACTCCCGTCAAACCTACTACACGCTAGCCAAGGCGGTAGAAGAGCTAACAAATGACCGCAAGCAGATAGATCATCTGCAAAGGTCAGTGCGACGGCTTGAACACGCTGGGCTAGTAAAAGTACTGTTCCAGAGTAGAGAAATCGAGTCAAAAACTAAGAATAAAATGAAGCCACCTCCAAAAGAACTAATCATCTCCTTAGACCCTTCGGCTACTCTGCAATCACTTTGCACTGCAATAGAACAGAATGTTGAAGACTTCAATATTCACGCTAAACGAATCAAAGAGCTTGAAGATAACATCGGGGTCAAGCTCAACATTGTGAAGAAAACTGCTGCAAAAATGGTAGCAATCAATAATGCTGAGCTTGACGAAGACTCAAAAATTGCGGGTGAATTATTCCCTGGTCAACTCCAAGTCGTCCCAGAAACTGCCTTAATCTCACTCACGATGGAATCAGCCAGTGCTGGTTTCAAGAATTTCCCAAGGCGAACTTCCGTTCCATGAGAAGTCGCATAAATATAAGCGGTTTGGTGGTCAGTCATTGTTCCCAAATGACTAATCTCATGAAATGGCAACCGAACAGAATCAAACTCCAATCCCACACCTGGACGGAGTTTAATGGTGTGTGAAGTAGTGGAAATCCACAACATGACCAGATACCAAAGAATAAATGACACTGCAAACCAAACGATTACAAGCCCAGCAGACGAATTCTTTGGAATGGCAACGATTGGTGAAGTCACTGTACACGACACAGGGAACATGACGAGTGCAAGGATAAATCCAGACGCTGCGGCACCCTGGCCAAACCGTTTGCCTTCAAATTTAAGGTCGATAGTCCCATCTTCGTTCGTTACACGTTCATAGGCCTTCTGAACACTGCTTTCCATAGCTTCCTCATAGGTAGGTAGTTCAGGTTGAACCTCTCAACCTGATGGCCTCATCCTACTCAAAAAAGGTCAATTCGACCTATTCCGATCTGGCCTATAGCGTGGATGGATGATTCAGTCCATCTACCATGGTCGTTACGTTGCGTTACGGCAACACATGAAGGAGCTTAGGAAACGTGCTGGCTTGACCCAGGTCCAACTTGCAGAGAGGCTATCTCTGGACCAGTCATACGTTTCCAAGATAGAGAGAGGTGAGCGCTACGTGGATGTACTTCTGTACATCGATTGGTGCAAGGCGTGTGAAACTTCTGCGGATATCGCAATTCAACAAATCAGCTTTTTATTATGAAAATCAACAAAAAAAGGTTGGCTTATTGGTGTTTATCTTCATCACCATAATAATTGCCTCCATACATGCAACATATTTTCCCGTTTGGAGTAAAAATTGCAAAATGATAGATTATGGAAACGGTTTGCACTCCATTCCATATTCTAGTGTTAATTCAGTTCGTAGCAGCGTGAAGCCTAAGCAAAGAGGTTGCGAATTTATTTCTAACAATCCGATCCGGAATGTTTACGAGCATTTTTTTGGGCAGTAACGAAATGGCAAGACAAATGGCTGTGATCAATAAGGTGTTTATTATCACCATTTCAAAATAGAAAAATAGCATAGGAACCATAAAAATCCTTAAATAATCCAAATTTAAGGATTTCCAATCATTTGTCAAGCTTTATTTTTCTTCCGGCTTGGCCAGCACCAGCGTTTTCAACGGTCCGCGCACGTTCTAGCTCTATTATTTTCTTTGCCTGCGAGGTGATAACGGCCTTTTGCAGGTTATTTTCAGCGCGCAGTTCTTTATTTTCATTTCTTAAGTCTGCTATCGTTTTTAATCCTTTGCCGTAGTGCATTTGCTGTGCAAGTGCCTCGGCAATTTCTTTTTCTGCACGCTTTTGCAGTGTTTGCAGTAGTGCGTATTCCCTCTCTCTGTTTGCCTTCGTATCCTTTTTCAATGCCAAATGGTTTTTTACAAGGAGTTGAAGACGAGGGGTTACCCTCGTTTTAAATAACTCTTGCACTTTGGTTTTGGTATTTACAAGGCCGAGGCCTTGTATGAAGTAAGATAAAAGCTGACCAACAATCTTTTGGTAGTCTGTATCCAGCGCCTCATCCACAAGATCGTAAAATTCTTTTAGCTCTCTATGTTTTTTCTTGCTGCCTCTAACACCTCTTATCAATCCAAAGTGTGCATTGTGCTTGGCATAACGGTCGTGCAAATCTCTCAGGTAAATCTGGTTATATCTCTTTGCATTTAGAGAGCAGCTCTCTTTAAAAAACTCCCCTTTCTGGTTCCTGTATTTTTTCACAGACTTCATCTCTGTGCTTATAAAAAAATGCAGGTGGGGTGTTTTTTCATCCAGGTGTAGAACCCCCATCTTTAATTGGCTGCCATATTCCTTCTTAAAGAAATCCAGTTGGGATTTTGTCCAGGCGTCAATTTTCTTATCATCTCTCGGTTTGAAAAAGGCGGGTGACGCACTGACCACAAATTCCATCATCAGTACGTTATCACTCTTTTCCTTCACTCCCAATCCATCATAATAAGCACTCAACTTCTTTTGCAAGTCTGCCGCATCCGTGATACTTGCATTTAATGAATTGAAGACAACTTTGTTAGTCGGGGTTAGCTTTGTATTAATGTTTGGCTGAAACCGCAACCTGAGATTATGCTCCACCGCTTGCGTAATTTTTCCTCTGGTTTTTATTTTGGCCGTTCTTAATATGCAGCTCAGTTCTGCCATGGTTTTATGTCTCCTGTTATTTTTCTTCTTGTCATTTAATATTAACAGGTTTTGCTGGATAATCAAGTCTGATACCAACGGGGGTTGGTATCACTCACTATACCAACCCACTTCGGGGTTGGGTGAGCCCTCCGGGGGTAATACCAAATACCTTCCACCCATAAAAAAACCAACCTCACGGTTGGTTCTTTTTATTGGGCGGTCATCGACCCTTTGGGTAGTTGATTATATGGATTTGTCAAGCTCATTTACTGGTAGAGCTTACCAAAAATCTTCAACTGAGCTTGTGCCACAACTTCAAAAAGTGCATCGATTGAGTATGGTTTGGTGTAGTAGTTAACATTGGTGTTATCCAGCTCATGTCCGAAAAATTGGCTCCGAGCCTCAAGAACAACACCTGCCTTGGCATAGTAATCGTTTGCATATTTTCGCAACGAATGGAATACCAGCTTGCGATTTTTAAGCCCCAACTCTTCCAATCGTCGGGTGAATTTCTTACCTACTGCGTTACCTTTACCCCGGCCAGCCAACTCACTGTATTTAAAAATTGGCCCCACTTTGGTTGCAATATATGCCTCAAAACCCGAGTTCAGTAGCTCAGGAATTACAGGAACATCACGCTTACCATTGGCTGTTTTGTCATCTCGAATTCTCAAAAACCAGGTTCCAGAATCTGTTTTTTGAATGTCATTTTTACATAGGCTTGTGATTGCTCCGATTCTCAAACCAGTAACCACAGCAATTAAGCACGCATAGTAATAATCTGGGTCTTTGATTTTCTGGGGGTCAAAATAGCTCTTTGCATAGACTGCAACAATATCACCATCATCGAAAATATCATAGCCTGCTGCCATTTTCTGAGCCTTGGTAATCACCTTCAAGCTCACAGGATTTTCACCTTTGAGGTAGCTATACTCCCTTGCAAAATTGAACACTGCTTTTAGCAGGTTAATCTTGGTCTGAACAGTTTGGAGGGCCAGACCCTCAGCCTTCATCTTCTCAGCGAACCGAGTTACATCGATTTTCAAAATCTGATCAATGGTTTTCTTTTTACCCACGAAGGTAGCAAACTGCAATACCGTATTTTGAACTGCTGAAATTGAACCTGGGGCTAGTTGCTTCATTTGCAAATAGCGATTCAATAGCTCTGTGACTGTAAGGCCGTTAGGCGAATGAACAGGGACCTGTTCAAAGGGTACAGCCGCAGGCTGAATATTCTGCGTAGCACTGGTAACACCTTTCAAAGCTGCAATAGCTTCCAAGGCTCGTTGGTGATCGTCTGGCCCATCGGATTTAATCCGAACGCCTCCAAGTTCAATTTCGTAGCGCCTTAGTTCTTTGCTATCAAAATTGAAATCGGATAGCTTCGGTTTACTCATCTCGATCACTCGCAAAAGTTCCAATGCTCGCAGTCTAGCAAGCACTGGATCGGCAGTTTTGAGAGAGCGTTTGAACTGGTGGCGGCCTACCCTAGTGTGTAGGTAGTAGGTCTGACCACGAAGATAGACAGGCAGTGTGAGCACTTGGTTTGCTACCAGAAGTGCTACCAGTCCAAAGAAGAAAACCTAGCTAAATCGTTGATCTAGCTAGGTTTTTTCATTGTGGCGGAAACGGAGGGATTCGAACCCTCGATGAGGCTCTACACCCCATACTCCCTTAGCAGGGGAGCACCTTCGGCCACTCGGTCACGTTTCCAATCCGGCTATTATGCCTCAGATTGAAGGCGGTTTTGACTCGTTAAGCGGGCGACTGGTCCAGTTCGAACGCCTTGTGCAGCGTGCGCACCGCCAGTTCCACGTACTTCTCGTCGATCACGACGGAGGTCTTGATTTCGGAGGTCGAGATCATCTGGATGTTGATGCCCTCTTCGCTCAGCACGCGGAACATCTTGGCGGCCACGCCCACATGGCTGCGCATGCCGATGCCGACGATGCTGACCTTGCAGATCTTGGCGTCGCCCACCACTTCCTGCGCGCCCAATGCCGGAACGACCTTTTCCTTGAGCAGATCGATCGTGCGCGCGTAGTCCGAGCGGTTCACGGTGAAGCTGAAGTCCGTTTTGCCGTCCTTGCTCAGGTTCTGGATGATCACGTCGACATCGATGTTCGCATCGGCCACGGCCCCCAGGATCTGGTAGGCGATGCCGGGCTTGTCGGGCACGCCGAGCACGGAGATCTTGGCCTCGTCGCGGTTGAATGCGATGCCGGATACAACGGCTTGTTCCATTTTTTCGTCTTCCTCAAAAGTGATCAGCGTGCCGGAGCGGGCTTCTTCGTTGATGTCGATGTCCCAGGGCGTGAAGCTGGACAGCACGCGCAGGGGCACTTTGTATTTGCCGGCGAACTCGACCGAGCGGATCTGGAGCACCTTGCTGCCCAGGCTGGCCATCTCCAGCATTTCCTCGAAGCTCACGGTGGCCAGGCGGCGCGCCTCCTGCACCACGCGCGGATCGGTCGTGTACACGCCGTCCACGTCGGTGTAGATCAGGCATTCGGCGGCCTTCATCGCTGCGGCCACGGCCACGGCGGAGGTATCCGAGCCGCCACGGCCGAGCGTGGTGATATGACCGTGCTCATCGATGCCCTGGAAGCCCGTCACGATCACGACCTTGCCGGCGGCCAGGTCGGCGCGCACGCGCTGGTCGTCGATGGATTCGATGCGGGCCTTGGTGTAGGCGCTGTTGGTGCGGATCGGCACCTGCCAGCCGGCATAGCTCACCGACTCCATGCCTTCGGACTGCAGCGCGATCGCCAGCAGCGCGGAAGACGCCTGCTCTCCGGTGGAGGCCAGCATGTCGAGTTCACGGTGGTAGGCGGACGTGGCGCGAGAAGGCGCCAGCTCCTTGGCCAGCCCGAGCAGGCGGTTGGTTTCGCCACTCATGGCGCTGGGCACCACCACCAATTGGTGGCCGGCCCGCGCCCATTTGGCCACGCGCTTGGCGACGTTGCGGATGCGCTCCGTGGAGCCCATCGACGTGCCG
Organism: Acidovorax sp. SUPP2825; assembly: GCF_030158995.1. NCBI lineage: Bacteria > Pseudomonadati > Pseudomonadota > Betaproteobacteria > Burkholderiales > Comamonadaceae > Acidovorax > Acidovorax sp. SUPP2825. Next base: position 7,708 of record NZ_BQXK01000024.1, read on the forward strand.
CCGTATTTATGAACGATCAGTGCCATTGGATATCTGGAATGACGAAACGCAAGACGGCGCAGGGAAAGGAGAAAAATTGTTCTGGCGCGCCGCCGTTTTTCGTGCAGGGATGGGGACCAAAACCTAGGAATTGTACCAACCGAGCACCTGGGCTTCGCGCACGGCGAAGCCGCGGCCGACCTTGATGCGGATGCGGTGCCCCCGCGTGGTGCACGCGGCGATCTGATCCAGCAGCTCGGCCAGTTGGGCCGCGGCCGGCGTGGTGCCGTGCACGCTGCGCAGCCAGTGGCGCAGCACGTTGGCCTGCCGGGCCCGGCTCAGCGCCTGCAAGGCCGCCAGCCGCGGCGGCACGCCCACGGCGACCAGATCGGCCTCGGCCAGTTCCTGAAGCAGTTCGCTGGCCTGCGCGGCATGCTCGGCGCTGCGGGCGAAGGTGTCGCGGAACTGGGGAAAAGCGGCATCGATCGCCGGCAGCAGCCGGTGGCGGATCCGGTTGCGCGTGTAGTGCTCGTCGCCATTGGTGGGGTCTTCCACCCACGCCTCGCCCCGCGCCACCAGCCAGGCGCGAACATCGGCTCCGGCCACCCGCAGCAGGGGCCGATGCCAGTCGAGGCCATCGCGCTGCCAGTGCGCAGGCATGGACGCCAGACCCGGCACGCCAGCGCCCCGAGACAGCGCCAGCAGCAGGGTCTCGGCCTGGTCGTCGGCATGCTGGGCCAATGCTATTGTTTTTATAGCGACATGCCCTAGTGTTACTTGCGCTAGGCCCGCAAAAGCCTCGTACCGCATCCGGCGGGCGGTGTCTTCCGGGCTTTGGCCCGGCGCGGGGCGTGCGTTCACGCGCGCCACCTGGAGCGGCACGCCCTGGCGCTGGCACAGGTCGGCGCAGTGGCGCTCGAAGCCATCGGCCGCCGCCTGCAGCCCATGGTGCACATGGAACGCATGCACCTGGCCGGGCCACCGCCCTGCGCAGGCCAGCAGCAGCGCGGTGGAGTCGGCCCCGCCGCTCAGCCCCACGGCCAACGGCAGGGCCGGTGCGAAGGCCGCCATGGCGGCGTCGAAGGATTGCGTCATGCCAAAGGGACGTTTCAAAGGGCTGTGATGGCGGCGACTTCCATGCAAAACGGCCCCGAAGGGCCGCTGGGTTCATGGCATGGGGCGTGGTGCCGGAGCCCTGTGCTTCAGCGCGTCTCGGCCTTGGTGTCGGTGAATCGGCCGTAGCTTTGCAGGCGCTCGTAGCGGCGGTCCAGCAGTTCCTTGGGCTTGAGATCGGCCAGTTGGCGGAAGGCATCGCCCAGCGCGCGCTTGAGGAAGGCGGCCATCTGCTTGTGGTCGCGGTGGGCGCCGCCCACGGGCTCGCTCACGATCTTGTCCACGAGGCCCAGGGCCTTGAGGCGGTGGGCCGTGATGCCCATGGCATCGGCCGCGTCCTGCGCCTTGTCGCTGGTCTTCCAGAGGATGGAGGCACAGCCTTCGGGGCTGATAACCGAGTAGATGGAGTACTGCAGCATCACCACCTGGTCAGCCACGCTGATGGCCAGCGCGCCGCCGGAGCCGCCCTCGCCGATCACGGTGGTGATGATGGGCACTTCCAGTTGCGCCATCTCGAAGATGTTGCGGCCGATGGCCTCGGACTGGCCGCGTTCTTCGGCATCGATGCCGGGATAGGCGCCAGGCGTGTCCACGAAGGTGAACACCGGCAGCTTGAACTTCTCGGCCGTCTTCATGAGGCGCAGGGCCTTGCGGTAGCCCTCGGGGCGGCTCATGCCGAAGTTGCGCGCGGCGCGCTCCTTGGTGTCGCGGCCCTTCTGGTGGCCCAGCACCATGCAGGCATGCCCGTTGAAGCGGGCCAGGCCCCCCACGATGGACAGGTCATCGGCGAAGTGGCGGTCGCCGTGCAGCTCGACGAAGTCGGTGAAGATGTCGCGCACGTAGTCGAGCGTGTAGGGACGCTCGGGATGGCGGGCGATCTTGGTGATCTGCCAGGGCGACAGATCGCTGTAGATGTCTTTGGTGAGCTGGTGGCTCTTCTTGCTGAGCTGGTCGATCTCTTCCGAAATATCGACGGCGCTTTCGGTCTGCACGTAGCGCAGTTCTTCGATTTTTCCTTCGAGCTCGGCAATCGGCTGCTCGAAATCCAGAAAGGTTTTTTTCGCCAACGTAATTCTCCTTGGGCTCCTCGCCCTGTTCAGGCCAGCACCACGGGCACGGACGCAGCATCGGTTGCCGCGCCCTCCCGCGAGGGCGTCAATAGTCCACCGGCAACGGGGCGAGCGACCGCCAAATATACCAACTCGCCACGCTGCACCAGGGCTTCCAGGCCTCAGCTACTTCGCGGGCATCGCTGCGGCTCACGGGATCGCCCGAAAAATAATGCTGGCTGATGCCCTGGATCAGGGTGGCATCGTCCAGCGGCATGACGTTGGGGCGGGCCAGGTGGAAGATGAGGAACATGTCCGCCGTCCAGCGGCCGATGCCGCGAATGGCGATCAGCTCCTCCGTGATGGCCTCGTCGTCCATCGCATCCCAGTCCTTGACGTGCAGCTTGCCGGTATCGAAGTGCAGCGCCAGATCAACCAGGTAGTCCACCTTGCGCGCGGACAGGCCCGCGCCGCGCATGTCGTCCACCTTGAGCTTGAGCACGCTGGCCGGCGTCATGGTGCGCGGCAGGGCCGCGAAACGGTCCCACACCTTCTGCGCGGATGCCACCGACACCTGCTGGCCGACGATGCTGCGCGCCAGCGTGGTGAACGCATCGCCGCGCTGGCGCAGGGCCACGTCGCCCAGTTGCGGGATGAGCCGCTTCATCACGCGGTCTTTCTTGACGAGGTGCTTGCAGGCCTCGGCCCAGTACGCGGGCGCGATCAGTTGCGGCCCGTCATGGGCTGTCTTTTTCGTCGCAGCCACCGCTTATCCCGCCCGCACCAGAAATTTCACCGCCGCCAAAGGCCGCTTCATCCAGGAACCGCTCACTGCGCCGCCTCCCAGGTCGTGCCGGCGGCGGAGTCCTTGAGGACGATGCCCTGCTCCAGCAGCGCCTTGCGGATGCGGTCGGCCTCGGCGAAGTCCTTCGCGGCCTTGGCGGCGGCGCGCGCGGCGATCTGCGCCTGAATGGCGGCTTCGTCCAGCGTGGCCCCGGCCTTCAGGAAGGCTTGCGGATCGCCCTGCAGCAGGCCCAGGCACCCGGCCAGCGCCTTCAGCAGCCCGGCGGTCTGCGGCGACTGCGTGCGGTTGACCTCGCCGGCCAGATCGAACAGCACGGCCACGGCCTCGGGGGTGCCGAAGTCTTCGTCCATGGCGGCCTTGAACCGGGCCGCGTAGGGGTCGGTCCAGTCGATCGAGGGTGTGGGCGCCGGCGCGACCAGGCTCAATGCCGTGTACAGGCGCTTGAGTGCGGCGCGCGCGTCGTCCAGGTGGGCGTCGCTGTAGTTGAGGGCGCTGCGGTAATGGGCGCGCACGATGAAAAAGCGCACGGTCTCGGCGTCGTACTTGGCCAGCACGTCGCGGATGGTGAAGAAGTTGCCGAGCGACTTGCTCATCTTCTCGTTGTCCACGCGCACGAAGCCGTTGTGCACCCAGAAGCGCGCCAGCGGCTTGCCGGTGGCGCCTTCGCTCTGCGCGATCTCGTTTTCGTGGTGCGGAAACTGCAGGTCGGCGCCGCCACCATGGATGTCGAAGCTCTCGCCCAGCGTGGCGCAGCTCATGGCCGAGCACTCGATGTGCCAGCCGGGCCGGCCGGCGCCGAAGGGGCTGTCCCACTTGGCTTCGGGCGGCTCCTCGGGCTTGGCGGACTTCCACAGCACGAAGTCCAGCGGATCGTCCTTGCCGTCGGCCACGGCCACGCGCTCGCCCGCGCGCAGCTCGTCGAGCGACTTGCCGGACAGCTTGCCGTAGCCCGCGAACTTGCGCACCGCGTAGTTCACGTCGCCGCCGCTGGCACGGTAGGCCAGGCCCTTGTCTTCCAGCGCGCCGATCAGCGCGAGCATCTGCGGCACGTATTCGGTGGCGCGCGGCTCGATGGAGGGCGGCTCGATGCCCAAAGCGCCGATGTCCTGGTGCATGGCGGCGATCATCTCGTCGGTCAACTGGCGGATGGTGATGCCGCGCTCCACCGCGCGCCGGATGATCTTGTCATCGATGTCGGTGATGTTGCGCACATAGGTCACGCGCAGGCCGCTGCTCTTGAGCCAGCGCTGCACCACGTCGAACGCCATCATCATGCGGGCGTGGCCGATGTGACACAGGTCGTAAATGGTCATGCCGCAGACATACATGCGCACATGTCCGGGCTCCAGCGGAGAAAAAGGCTCCAGCGCACGCGACAGCGTGTTGTAGATACGCAAACTCATGGAAATTCAGTCAAGGGGTGGATGGTGCAGCCGGCGCCCTGGCAGGGGCTGCGCAAAGAGGCGGGAGCCTCCCGGAAGGGCCGTGCGCGGCGGTGCGCACATGCAAAATCAGGAGCGGCAACAGCGTACCGGCATGACAAACCCCTCAGCTACAATCCGCCGCAGTATAAGCCCCCGTTACGGCTTGACACCTCCAACCATTCCCGTCCGCCCATGAAGCATCCACAACGCACCCTTGCCCATCTCCTGCGCCTGATTGCCCTGTCGGCCTTGTTGGGTGCCCCGCTGGCACACGCGGACGACTATGCCGAGATCACCCAGTTGCTCAAGGCAGGCAAGCCGGCCGATGCCCTGGCCAAGGCCGACCAGCGGCTCACCGCCAACCCCCGCGACCCGCAACTGCGCTTCCTGCGCGGCGTGGCCCAGGCGGATTCGGGCAAGCAGACCGAAGCGGTGGCCACCTTCACGAAGCTCACGGAAGACTATCCCGAGCTGCCCGAGCCCTACAACAACCTGGCCGTGCTGTACGCCAACCAGAACCAGCTCGACAAGGCGCGCACCGCGCTCGAGATGGCCATCCGCACCAACCCCAGCTATGCCACCGCGCATGAAAACCTGGGCGACATCTACGCCAAGCTGGCCAGCCAGGCCTACAACAAGGCGCTGCAGCTGGATGCCACGCACGCAAGCTCGGTCAAGCCCAAGCTGGCTCTGATCCGCGACCTGTTCTCGACCGAGGCCAAGGCCTCCACCGCCAAGGCGCCCGCGGCTGCACCCGTGGCAGCAGCGGCTCCCCGCCCTGCACCGGCACCCGCGCCCGTGGCGGCCTCCCCGGCGCCTGCCACCCCTGCGCCGGCCCCCGCACCCACCCCGGCCGCACCGGCCGTGGCCGCTGCACCGGCGCCCACCCCGGCTCCGGCCCCCGCTCCCGCAGTGACGGGCAACACCGCCTCCAGCGCCGCCGCCGCGGCGGAACGGGAAGTGTCCGCTGCAGTGCACGCCTGGGCCAAGGCCTGGGAGAGCCAGGACATGAACGCCTACCTGGGCGCCTACGACAAGAACTACACGCCCAACGGCAAGCAAAGCCACGCCGCCTGGGAAAAAGAGCGCCGCGACCGCATCGTCGGCCGCGCCAAGATCAATGTCAGCGTGAACGATCTGCGCATTTCCGTGAACGGCAACAAGGCGCAGGCGCGCTTTCGCCAGGGCTACAGCTCCGGCAGCTACAGCGTGAACAGCCGCAAGACCCTGGACCTGGTGAACACCGGCGGCCAGTGGACCATCGTGCGCGAGGCCACCGGCGGTTGATGGCGATCGTTTCGTTGACGCGCTCCACCATCGCCTTCGGGATGCTCCCTTGCCCTCTGCTGGCGCACCGCGCCGCATTCGTTCCCGCTTGAAGCCTCGCATGCCTGCGGGACGTTCCCCCTGGAGCCGCGGCATTGCGGCGGGCATGGCGCTGTCGCTGCTGGCGGCAGCTTGGCCCGCGCACGCCCAGGGCGACAAGCTGCGCGGCGTCGGCAAGAACGCGCGCACGGCGCCCGTGCGCATCGCCCCGCTGGCCGATGGGCAGGCGGAAAAGCGCCTCATGGAGGTCTACCGCCTCACCGGCGAAGGCAAGGGCCGGGAAGCCCTGGCCAAGGCCGAGAGCCTGGTGCGCGACCACCCCAACTTCCAGCTCGCGCAACTGGCGCTGGGCGACCTGCTGTCGGCCCGCACGCGCCCCCTGCGGCAGATGGGCGACGTACCGGCCGGCCAGGGCGATGCCCCGCCACCCCAGGAAGCCGCCGACGTGCTGGCCGAGCTGCGCGCGGAGTCGCGCCAGCGCACGGACGCCTTGCGGGTGCGCCCCCAGGCGCGCACCATTCCCGCCCAGTTCATCGAGCTGTCGCTGCGTTCACGGCACGCGATCGCGGTCGATGCGTCGCGCTCGCGGCTCTATCTGTTCGAGAACACGCCCAACGGGCTGGAGCTCGTGGCCGACTACTACGCCTCGGTGGGCAAGCTCGGCATCGAAAAGCTCATCGAGGGCGACCAGCGCACGCCGCTGGGCGTGTACTTCATCACGAGCCGCCTGGACCCGGCCACGCTCAAGGACTTCTATGGTGCCGGCGCCCTGCCCATCAACTACCCCAATCCGCTGGACCAGAGCCGCGGCAAGACGGGCAGCGGCATCTGGCTGCACGGCACGCCGCCGGACCAGTTCTCGCGCGCGCCGCTGGCCACCGACGGGTGCCTGGCCCTGGCCAACCCGGACCTGGAGCGCATCCTGCGCACGGTGGAGCCACGCTCCACACCGGTGGTGATCGCACGGCAGCTGCAATGGGTACCGCCCCATAGCGTGCAGGCCGACCGCAAGGCGTTCGATGCGGTGCTGGATGCCTGGCGCACCGCCAAGTCGCAGGGCGACCTGCAGCGCCTGATGGGGTTTTACGCCCCCACGTTCCAGAGCTACGGCAAGATGCCGCTGCAGGAGTTTTCCAAGCAGCTGGGCGCGGAAACGCGCGCGCTGCGCGGGCGGCCGATCCAGCTCAAGGACAAGACCCTGCTGCGCTGGACGGATGCCTCCGACACCATGGTGGTAACGTTCGGCGAGGTCATCGAAGGGGCCCGCACCGGCCCCGTCAAGCGCCAATACTGGACCCGCAAGGGCAACCAATGGCAGATATTTTTCGAAGGAGTGATTGGATGATTTCCAGAAGAAATTCGACCCTGGCGCTGGCCGGCATGGCGCTGGCAGCTATCGTTTCCGTAGCACCCGCTCAGGCGCAGGACGCGGCGGCCCCCAAGGTGAAGCTCGCCACGTCGCTGGGCGACATCGTGGTCCAGCTCGACCCCGCCAAGGCCCCGAAGACGGTGGACAACTTCCTGTCCTATGTGAAGGACAAGCACTACGACGGCACCGTCTTCCACCGCGTGATCAACGGCTTCATGATCCAGGGCGGCGGCTTCACGCCCGACATGCAGCAAAAGCCCACCAAGGCACCGATTCCGCTGGAGGCCAACAACGGCCTCAAGAACGACAACTACACCATCGCCATGGCCCGCACCGGCAATCCGGACTCGGCCACCTCGCAGTTCTTCATCAACGTGAAGGACAACGCCATGCTCAACGCCACCGGTGAAGGCAACGGCTACGCCGTGTTCGGCAAGGTGGTCTCGGGCACCGACGTGGTGGACAAGATCAAGGCCGTGTCCACGGGCAACAAGGGCATGCACCAGAACGTGCCCACGACGCCCGTCGTCATCACTTCCGCCACCGTGGTCAAGTAAAGCCCGCCGGCCCCTCTTCACCACGGCCCTCCCGGCCCCCAACGCTTTCCAAGGAATCCCATGAGCAACCCCCAAGTCGAACTGCACATCGCCGGCCACGGCGTCATCACCCTCGAACTCGATGCCGAAAAGGCGCCGAAGTCCACCGAGAACTTCCTGGCCTACGTGAAGAAGGGCCACTACGACAACACGATCTTCCACCGCGTGATCCCCGGCTTCATGGTGCAGGGCGGCGGGTTCGAGCCCGGCATGAACCAAAAGGGCACCGAAGCCCCGATCGAGAACGAGGCCAACAACGGCCTGAAGAACGCCAACTACACCGTGGCCATGGCCCGCACGAGCGATCCGCACTCGGCCACCGCCCAGTTCTTCATCAACGTGGCCGACAACGGCTTCCTGAACCACACCGCGCCGTCCGCCCAGGGCTGGGGCTATGCCGTGTTCGGCAAGGTGGTCAAGGGCACCGAAGTGGTGGATGCCATCAAGGGCGTGAAGACCGGCCGCAAGGGCTTCCATGACGACGTGCCCAAGGACGACGTGATCATCGAGAAGGCCGTCGCCCTGTAATCGCGGCGACCGCGGCGCACCCATCCCCGCCCGCCCCGTGACCACGACCGTGCCCCGGTTCGAGGAGCTTGCCGCTCCTTCGGACTGGCGCACGGTCGAATTCATTTCCGACCTGCACCTGCAGGCCAGCGAGCCCGCCACGTTCGACGCCTGGCGACGCTACCTGCGGACCACCGACGCGAGCGCGGTGTTCATCCTGGGCGACCTGTTCGAAGTGTGGGTGGGCGACGACTGCATCGACGACGCCGAGGGCGCCTTCGAGGCCGAATGCGGCGCCCTGCTGCGCGAGGCGGCCCGCCAGCGGCCGGTGTTCTTCATGCACGGCAACCGCGACTTCCTGGTCGGGCAGCGCTTTCTGGCCCACTGCGGCCTGACCGGGCTGCACGACCCGACGGTGCTGCAGTTCGGCGGCGAACGCACCGTGCTCAGCCACGGCGACCTGCTCTGCCTGGACGACGTGGACTACCAGCGCTTTCGTGCGCAGGCCCGCAGCACGGAGTGGCAGCAGCGGTTCCTGTCCCAGCCGCTGGCCGTGCGGCGCGCGCAGGCGCGCGGCATCCGCGAGCAGAGCGAGGCGCGCAAGCAGTCCGGCGAGGCCGCCTACGCCGATCTGGACGGCCCGGCCACGCGGCAATGGCTGCAGGCCGCCGGCGCCCGCACGCTGATCCACGGCCACACGCATCGCCCCGCCATCCACGCCGTGGGCCCGGGCCTGCAGCGCGTGGTGCTGAGCGACTGGGACGCGGCCGCTCGCCCGCCGCGCGCCGAGGTGCTGCGCCTGTCGCCCGGCCGGGGCTTGGAACGGCTCGCCGCCGTCCCCATGTAGGCGGCATCTCTTTTTCCGCCAGGGAGTGCGCGAGCAGGCCCTCCCCCTCTTTCATGCCTGCTCTCTGGAACAAACTCTGGCACCGCGTGCGCGCGACCGTCGCCCCCGTGCCGGAGATCTCCGCCCCGCTCTGGCTGCAGACCCTGCAGCGCTACCCGTTCCTGTCCGCCCTGCCGCTGCAGGACCAGGCCAAGCTGAGGGCGCTGAGCGCCCTCTTTCTGCAGCGCAAGGAATTCACCGGCGCGCACGGCCTGCAGGTCACCGATGCCATGGCGGTCGCCATCGCGGCCCAGGCGTGCCTGCCCGTGCTGCACTGGGGCACGCCCGCCCAGGCACTGGACTGGTACGACGATTTCGTGGGCATCGTGGTCCACCCCGGCGAGGCCGTGGCGCGCCGGCAGTCCACCGACGAGGCCGGCGTGGTGCACGACTACACCGAGGTGCTGCTGGGCGAGGCCATGCACCGGGGCCCGGTCATGCTGAGCTGGCCGGCCGTGGACAGCGCGGGCAGCGGCCAGGACCGGGGCATGAGCGTGGTCATCCACGAGTTCGTGCACAAGCTGGACATGCGCAACGGCAATGCCGACGGCTACCCGCCCCTGCCACCGGGCTTTCTGGGCACCACCGGCGCGCAGGCAGCGCGGCAGGCCTGGCGCGCGGCGTGGCAGCCGGCCTACGACGCCTTCCGGGAGCGCGTGATCATCGCCGAGCGCTTTGGCGGCGAATGGCCCTGGCTGGATGCCTACGGCGCGACGGCCCCGGCCGAGTTCTTCGCCGTGGCGTGCGAGGCGTACTTCGTGGACCGGGCGACGTTCGCCGCCGAGTTCCCGGACCTGATGCCCACGCTGGACGCCTTCTACCGCCGGGGATTGTGAGTCAAAACCCCTTCACGCCCTAGATTTCATTGCCCTCGTTGCTATTATTTACATAGCAATTACCCACCTGGCCGGCACGGGCGCTCACAGCGCGGATTCGAACAGTTCCAGCTGCGGCGGCCCCAGGTACAGATCGCGCTTTTGCCCCGCGCCCGCGTGCGCGGCCCGGAAGGCGTCGGAGCGGGTCCACGCCTCGAAATCCGCGCGCGACGCCCAGACGGTGTGCGATGCGAACAGCGTGTGCTCGGGCGTCGTGTCGCCCCGCAGCAGGTGAAAGGACTGGAAGCCCGGCACCTGCGCCAGATGGCTGTCGCGCTGGCGCCAGATCTCGACGAACTCCTCCTCACGGCCGGGGGCGATGCGGAATCGGTTCATGGCAACGAACATGGTGGGAAGCTCCTCGAAGTGAAAGATCAGAAATGAAACCGCAGAAGTGAAACCGCGGGAAGGGGCCGCGTTCGCGGGACGGCGAAGCGCGGCGCGCGCCAGCCGCAGCAGGGCCGGCGCGCCCGTGGCGCTCAGGGCTTGCGCGCCATCTCGCCCGTCGCGACCCGGCGGCGCAGCTCGGCCAGCACGGTTTTCATCCGCCGCTCGTTCTCCACGCCCATGCGCACGAGGATCTTCTGGCCGCTGGACAGGGCCTGCAGCTTCGGGTCGGCGAACTCGTAGCGCACCCAGGGGCGCGTGGAGGGCACCTCACCGGCCACCTTGGTGAGCTGCACCTGCACCGGGCCGGTGGGCTCGGGCGCCTGCAGCAGGTTGTCCAGCGTGGCCACCAGCCGGTCGTTGAAGTAGCGGCGCGGAAAGCCCAGTTCTTCGTACGCCTGCTGGAACAGCGGGTACAGCCGGGCGTACAGCGCAACGGCCTGGTCCTGCGGAATGGCTTCGGCCAGCATGACAAAGGCACGGTAGCGGCCCGCATTGGTGGCGGCGATCGTCTCCGTCTCGCTGCCCTCGCCATCCACCAGGAACCGCTGCGGCATGGGCTGCACGGGCCACAGGCGGGACGGCGCGCTCTGGCGCGACAGGTTGTCCACCGTGGCGACCGCGCGCTGCACGAAGCCGTCCATGCGCAGCAGCGCCGCGACCGAGTCCGCCCCCACCCATCCCGTGACCGCCTCGGTCAGGGGGCGGTCCGATTCGGCCAGGGTGGGGAGTTTGGTGTCGGGCGGCTGCACCGTGTCCATGGGGTTCTGGGGTCCGGAGGCCGCGGATGCGGGCGGCGCGGCGGCTTCGGACGCGGACTGGCTGGCCACGGGCGGCAATGCAACCGGCTCGGACGCCGGGCGCCCCCAGAACCACCAGGCCGCGCCGGCGCCCAGCGCGCCAGCGACCAGCACCCATGGAATCCAGGCGCGCGAAGCCTGCTGCGCGGGCCGCAACTCCACCGTGTCACGTTCAGGCATGAATGCCTCCTTTTCTTGGGTTTCGGGAAAGCCGCGGTAGAAAGACAAGATGCCCCGCGGCCGCCCATCGATTGGAAGCGATGCACTCCACCGGGCCGTAACGCCGTGTGACGGGTCCGGTCACCGATGGCATGGGCAAGGCTTGCACTGCGCGGTGGCTGGTGGAAGCCGGCCGGGGTCCACGCAAGGAACGGTCGGCCCGTACGGGGCCCGTCGGTCAGCCGCTCAGCGCGCGGCCTGCGGCTGCGGGTGCTGCAGGCCGCCCAGCCATCCCATGGCATCGGTCAGTTCGGCCTGCCGGATCTCGTGCGCGCCGGGGTATTCGCGGTAGGTCAGGTCCAGCGACAGCCCCCGGGCATGGTCGCGGATGGCGTGGGCCTGGGCCAGGGGAATCACGTTGTCCTGCACGCCATGGCTCACCCAGAGCGGCTTGCCGTGCAGGCTCTCGGCCGCGGCGGCGAACGGCATCGCCTGGGGCAGCAGCCGGCTGTGCCACACCATGGCGGCGTGCAGCAGTTCCGGCCGGGTGAACAGCAGGGACAAGGCCATGATGCCGCCTTGGCTGAAACCGCCCACCACTACCCGCTCGGACGGCACACCCAACTGCAGCGCAGCGGCCTCGACCGTGAGCGCCACCAGCGAGCGGCTGGCCGCCTCCTGCGGCTCGTGGATGGAACGGCTGCCATCGGGCAGCACGGAAAATTCGAACCACGCATGGGAGCCCGGCCCCATGGCATGTGGCGCGCGCAGGCTCACGACATGGAAATGCGGGGGAACGTAGGGGGCCAGGCCGAACAGGTCGCCCTCGTTGCTGCCCACGCCGTGCATGAGGACGAGCAGCCAGGGAGAGGGGGTATGGGACGCGGCGGGGCGGTTCAGGAAGGGAAGCGGCAGATCAAGCATCGATGGGTGCCCTGAAAAGGCGTTCAAGGCAGGGATGAAGGGTTGCGAATCGGGGTTGGAGTGGAACGGGGGCCGGGGAGTTCATGCCGCGGACTGCAGGGCGAAGGCGTCCATGGCCAGAGCGCCATAGCGGACCTCCCGGCTCAGGTAGTGCGCCTGCGCCTCGGGGCCGGCGGCGCCCAGGGCGAAAAACAAGGGCAGGAAATGGTCTTCGCTGGGGTGGGCGCGCTCGGCATGTGGGGCCTGCCGCCGGTAGTCCAGCAGCGCGGGCCAGTCGCGCCGCTGCACGGCGTCTTCGATCCAGCGGCTGAATTCGGACACATAGGGCAAGGGCTCGTTGGCGCCGCCGAAGAACTCGGCCAGGTTGTGCGTCATGCTGCCGGAGCCCACCACCAGCACGCCTTCGCTGCGCAGGCCCTGCAACGCGGCGCCCATGGCGTAGACCTCGGCTGGGCCGGCGGTGGACGGCAGCGCCACCTGCACCACGGGAAAGTGAGCATCAGGGAACAGGTGCATCAGCGGCACCCAGGCGCCATGGTCGAAGGGCCGCTCCGCATCGCCTTCGGCCGCGATGCCGGCCGAACGCAGGCGCGCCAGCACCGTTTCAGCCAGGGCCGGGGCGCCTGCGGCCGGGTAGCGCAAGGCATACAGGGCCGGCGGAAATCCGCCGAAGTCGTGCCACGTGGCGGGCTGCGGCCCGGTCATCACTTTCGGCGATCGCGGCATCCAGTGTGGCGACATGACCACCACCCCGCGAAGGTGCGGAAAGCGCGCCTGCACCTCCTGGCCCCAGCGGGTGAGGGCCGGGCCGGTTTCGCCGGCATCCACCGCGAACAGCGGGGCGCCATGGGAGAGATACAGCGCGGGGAGTTCGGCATTCCTGCCGCTGTCGGTGGGTGCGCGGGCCCGTTCCAGATCGGACATGAAGATTCCTCGGTTGCCGACAGATGGGGTCGGTGGCGGCGGTTCCAACCCCTGCGGCGATCGCCTCAGCGTTGTGCCATCACGGGCCAGCTAACCGCTTGCCGCGGCGGCCCCGCGTTCAATCGCGCACCGGGCCGCGCAGCGCCTTGATGCCCGAGCGCACGCTCTTGGATTCCAGGCGCCGCTGCTTGGAGCCGTAGGTCGGCTTAGTGGCCCGGCGGGTGCGCGGCGGCTGCGCCACGCTGGCCACCAGGGCCTGCAGGCGCTGGAGTCCGTCGAGGCGGTTGGCTTCCTGGCTGCGGTACTGCTGGGCCTTGATGACCAGCACGCCCTCCTGCGTGATCCGGCTGTCGCGCAGGGCGAGCAGGCGCTCCTTCACGCCGTCGGGCAACGAAGACGCCGCGATGTCGAAGCGCAGGTGCACCGCGCTCGACACCTTGTTGACGTTCTGCCCGCCAGCGCCCTGCGCCCGCATGGCGGTGATCTCCACCTCACGCTCGTCCACCTGGGGCACGAAGGCCGCCGGCGGCGCGGTCATCGGCCGGCCGCCAGGGATGCGGCAGCCGGCTGTGCCCCGTCCGCCAGCGCGGCCAGCAACGCGGACATGAAAGGCCGGGGCTGCTCGAACTGCACCCAGTGGCCGGCCTCGGGGATGAAGTCCAGGCCACGGAAGTCCGGCACCACGGCCCGAAACGCCGCCTCGAGTTCCACGATCCAGCGCTTGTAGAGCGCATCGTTGCGGCCATAGATGGCATGCACCGGGCAGGTCACCCGGGGCAGCGAGCGCGCCAGGATGTCGGTGTGCGCCAGCCGGCGGCGCGGCATGCGGTCGCGCACCGCATTGGCCACGTGCAGGCCCAGCGCCAGCCCTTCGATGAGCGCCGGATCCTGCAGCATCAGCACGGCGAGGTTGTGGCGGTGCACCTGCGGCTGCTGGTCCGCGGGCAGGTGCCGCCAGCCTTTCAGTTCGAACTGGCGGTGCGGCACCACGCCCATGGCCGGCGCCCCAACGATGACCAGTTGCCGGGCCAGCTCGGGGTGGTCGGCCAGCAGCAGGCCCGCCACCATGCCGCCGAAAGAGAACCCCACCAGATCGCAGGGCTGCGGCCCCCACAGCGCGCGCATGCCCTCGCACAGCGGCTCGACCAGCGCGTCGGCATCGGCGCCGGCCGGGGGCAGACCGGACTCCCCGAAACCGGGCAGATCCGGCACCCAGACCTGGTGGCCCGCCGCGACCAGGTCTTCGATGTTGCGCACCCAGTGGGTCCAGCTGCCGCTGCCGCCGTGCAGCAGCACCAGAGGCAGCTGCTCCGGCACGGCCGGGCCCCAGGCGTGCCACACCAGATCGCCGTCGCCGCAAGGCGTGGTGTGCCGCGCGGCCAGCGCCTGCAGGCGCCGCACTTCGGGCGGGGTGCCATCGGGCGCCGCAGCCCCGGCAGGTCCGGGGTGGGCCGCTGGGGCAGAGGGCACCGTCACCATCCCGCCAGGCCGTCGATGGCCAGCGGATAGCCCTGCACGCCGAACCCGCACATCACCGCGCGCGCCACGCCGGACAGATAGGAATGGTGGCGGAAGGCTTCGCGGGCATGCACGTTGCTGATGTGCAACTCCACCAGCGGCACGCCCGTGCCCTTGACGGCATCCAGCAGTGCCACGCTGGTGTGGGTGTAGGCGGCGGCATTCAGCACCACGCCGGCCAGCTCGCCCGCGCCGTGAAGGCGGCCGGCCTCATGGATCCAGTCCACCAGGTCGCCCTCGTGGTTGCTCTGGCGGAACTGCAGCGCAAACCCATGGCGCTCGCACGCCTGGGCGCACAGCCGCTCCACATCGGCCAGCGTGTGCACGCCGTACACCGAGGGCTCGCGCGTGCCGAGCAGGTTCAGATTGGGTCCGTTGAGGACAAAGACGGTTTTCACAGGGCCAGCACTCCAGGCAAGGCGTCGCCGCCAGTCGGCGAACGCGAACAGGGCGAATTATGCGTGGCGCTCCCAAAGAAAACGGCCCCGAGGGGCCGTGGGGGCTGCATGGGCAGCCAGGGGGACAGCGATGGGTTTCAGCGACCGTAGTAGTAGCCCCGGTCCCGTCCGTGCCAGTGGCGACCGCCGCCGTAGTACCCGTAGGGGGTGACCACCACTGGAGGCGGGGGCGCGTAGTACACCGGCCGTGGCGGCGGGTAGTAGACGGGAGGGGGGGCATAGACCACCGGGGGCGGGCCGTAATAGACGGGACGGGGGGGCGGGTAGTAGGCCGGCGGCGCCACCACGACGGGGTAGCCGCCGCCCCCGACACCGACCGCCACGCCGGGCGACCCGATGCCCACAGACCAGGAAATATCGCGTGCCTGGGCGGCACCGGTGCCCGCCAGGAGGGCGAGCGCCAGGCCGGCGGTGGCGGCCATGGCTGAGAGAGAGCGGCTGTTCGTCATGGAAATCTCCTTTGGATGGGAGCCCCGCCATCGCGGAACGCCCGTGGATGCTCAACGCATCACATGTCCGAAAGGATGGCACAAACCCCCTGCAATGTTGTTTCTGGACGTAGCGCGCTGTGTTTCACCCGGTAACGCCCCCGGCACCGCCGCCTAGAATGCCGCCATGAGTTCCCCAGCCCCCCTCGACCCCTCCTCCAACGCCGCGGCCAAGCCCAGCAATTTTCTTCGCCAGATCATCGAGAGCGATCTCGCCAAGGGCACGCATGCCCAGGCGCGCTGGGGCGGCACGCCCGGCGATGCGGCCCACCATGCCGGCGGGCAGCCCGACCCGGCGAAGATCCGCACGCGTTTCCCTCCCGAACCCAACGGATACCTGCACGTCGGCCATGCCAAGAGCATCTGCCTGAATTTCGGCCTGGCCGCCGACTACGGCGGCGTGTGCCACCTGCGCTTCGACGACACCAACCCGGAGAAGGAAGACCAGGAGTACGTGGACGCCATCATCGACGCCGTGCATTGGCTCGGCTTCGACTGGAAGGCCAGCGGTGATGGCGCCGACCACCTGTACTACGCCAGCAACTATTTCGACTTCATGTACCGCGCGGCTGAGTACCTGATCGAAAACGGCAAAGCCTACGTGGACGAGCAGACCCCCGACGAGATGCGCGCCAACCGCGGCGACTTCGGCAAGCCCGGCGTGGACAGCCCTTTCCGCAGCCGCACCGTGGCCGAGAACCTCGCGCGCTTTCGCGAAATGCGCGAGGGCAAGCTGCCCGACGGCGCCGCCGTGCTGCGCGCGAAGATCGACATGGCCTCGCCCAACATCAACCTGCGCGACCCCGCCATCTACCGCATCAAGCACGCCGAGCACCACAACACCGGCAACCAGTGGTGCATCTACCCCATGTACACCTTCGCGCACCCCATCGAGGACGCGCTGGAGCACATCACCCACAGCATCTGCACGCTGGAATTCGAAGACCAGCGCCCCTTCTACGACTGGCTCATGGACCGCCTGGTGGAAGGCGGCCTCATCGCCGCGCCGCAGCCGCGCCAGTACGAGTTCGCGCGCCTGAACCTCACCTACGTGGTCACCAGCAAGCGCAAGCTCAAGCACCTGGTGGACAACGGCATCGTGACCGGTTGGGACGATCCCCGCATGCCCACCATCGTCGGCCTGCGCCGCCGCGGCTACACGCCCGAATCGATCCGCCTGTTCTGCGAACGCATCGGCGTGACCAAGGACTACAGCTGGATCGACTACAGCACGCTGGAAGGCTGCCTGCGCGAAGACCTGGAAGCCAAGGCCCACCGCGGCATGGCGGTGCTCAACCCCGTCAAGCTGGTGCTGACCAACTGGGATGAGGTGATGGGCGTCGGCCACCTGGAGCCCTGCAGCCTGCCCGCCCTGCCCCACCCGCCCGAAGGCACCGAATCGCCCCTGCGCCATTTCACGATCGGCAAGGCGGTGTGGATCGAGCGCGAAGACTTCGAGGAAGTGCCCCCCAAGGGCTACAAGCGCCTGTTCCCCGGCAACAAGGTGCGCCTCAAGGGCGGCTACGTGATCGAATGCACGGGCTGCAACAAGGACGCCGACGGCCGCATCACCGAAGTGCTGGCCACCGTGGTGCCCGACACCAAGAGCGGCACCCCCGGCGCCGACACCGTGAAGGTGAAGGCCGCCATCACCTGGGTGGGCGTGGCCGATGGCGTGAAGGCAGAGGTGCGCATGTACGACCGGCTGTTCACCGATGCGCAGCCCGATGCCGGCGGGAAAGACTTCCTCACGCTGCTGAACCCGGACAGCCTGAAGGTCGTGACGGCCATCGTGGAGCCCTCGCTGGCCAACGCCCGACCGGGCGACCAGTTCCAGTTCGAGCGGCACGGGTACTTCGTGGCGGACAGCAAGGACCACGCGGCTGGCAAGCCGGTGTTCAACCTGGCCGTGGGTCTGAAGGACTCCTGGGGCAAGTAAGCCAACGCAACAGCCGGCCCGGACAACGGCGGCCATCGCCGTCGCGGGCCTGTCCATCTATCCAACGATGGCAGCCCCTGGCCATCCAGCGCCAGGGGCGCATCGCACTCCCGATTTCGAGAATGAACTTTTCCTCGCGCCTTCAATAACTCCCTTCCGTTGCCGACCTCTCTGCCCTGCACCTGCTGGACCCGGACGGACAGGTCATCGCCACGCTGGAAAACAAGCCGGACAAGCGGGCTCCCTGGCCGTCTACAACGCGTTGTCCACCTTGTACGGCGGCACCATCACGCCCGCAGCGGCCAGCCTGGGCCTGGAATGGTACGCAGAGCACACGGCCGATGCACACGCCCACCCCGGCAAGCACCCCAACATCGACCGTCTGGTGGCCTGGGCGTCCGGCACGGCCAGCTACCGTGCGCAGCGGGTACCAGCGCTCCCGGCCGCCGCCTGACATCCGCGGGCAAGGCCGGTTCGAAAGCATCGCGATTTCGGCAGTGACACCCGCTCCATGGCGGCGTCATCTCTGACGGCCACGGCGCTGGCGCGCCAACCATAATCCGCCCGGCACCGGCCTGTCGCCTGTGTCCCGGCCCGATCGCCGGACCACCCACTTGGAGGCGCGATTGAAACACCCTCACCGTTCATGGGCCCGCGCGGCATGGCAAGTCACCGGCATCCTGGCCTTGGCCGCGTGGCTGACCGGCTGCTCCGCGGTCGGCACGCTCAATGCGCTCACGGCCAAGGACAGCCACACCGTCCAGGCCGGTGTGGCCTACGGCACGCTGCCGCGCCAGCAACTGGACATCTACCGGCCGAAAACGACGGCACCAGCAGCCGGCTGGCCGGTCGCGGTGTTCTTCTACGGCGGCTCCTGGAACAGCGGCGAGCGCGGCGACTACCTGTTCCTGGGCGAAGCGCTAGCGGCACGCGGCGTGCTGACGATGGTGGCCGACTACCGCCTCTATCCCGAGGTGCGCTACCCCGAATTCCTGCACGACAGCGCATTGGCCGTGGCCTATGGCCTGGACCATGCGGCGCAGTGGGGCGGCGACCCGAAACGGGTGTTCGCCATGGGCCACAGTGCCGGCGGCTACAACGCGGCGATGCTGGCGCTGGACCCGCGCTGGCTGCAGCCCACGGGCCACACGCCGAACGAGCTTGCCGGCTGGATCGGCCTGGCGGGGCCGTACGACTTCTTTCCCACCGACAACCCGCAAGCGCAGCCGGTGTTTTTTCACCCGAACTACCCGCCCAAGGCCCAGCCCATCGAGTTCGCACACCCCGGTGCGCCGCGCACCTTCCTGGCGGCCCCGGTCAACGACCGGCTCGTGAGCCCGGAGCGCAGCACCCAGCAGATGGCGCAGAAGCTGCAGGCCGCTGGCGTGCAGGTCACGCTGAAGTCGTATCCCCGGGCCAGCCACACCACGCTCGTCGGCGCATTCGCGTGGCCGCTGCGCTGGGTCGCGCCGGTGGTGGACGATGTGGAGGCGTTCATTCAGGCGACGCCGCCGGCTCAGTAAACTCGCCTCGCCGGCTTGCACCGGCCTCTTCAACGGGAGGAGAAATCCCCCAAGGATTGATCGTCGAGCCCGTTTCGCACCATCAGCCAAGAACGGTTCCAGAACGGCGTTTTGCGCTTGACGGGGTATTCGTGCCTCAGCCACCGAGGCGTTTGGAGAACGGTCACCAACCAGCGCTTTCCATCGTCAAAAAAAGAAAAACCGACGGCCTGCGCTTCTGGTGCGATCTGCGGGTTTTTAAAGATGCCCGGGGTGTAGTCGGCAGAGATTTCCAGCGAATCCTTGATCTGCAGCGCAGGGTTCAACCAATGGATGAAAAGCGCCTCTTCCTGCGGATTGCCTTCCGTCGAGATAACCAGATATCCACGTTCGTCTTCGAATTGCGCCTCCAGAACCCCGCCGTGCAGCTCGACCTTGTTTGCACTCCGCACATGCCTCAACACGAGGGTCGGCGCTTCTTTTTCAGCCAGGCGGCGATGCTCCACCTGGAAAGCCTTTGACGTTCGGAGCGTCATTAGAAAATCCACCCGAACGAAAGATCGGCACCCAGCGCGCCCAAGGCGCCGCCAACGAACACGCCCACCGTAACGCAGACGGGCGCACCGGGGCCGCACGCCAGCCCAGCGAGCGCACCGCCAGCGGCCCCAGCAGCAAATCCGCCGCCGATCACCACCCCTTCGCGCGCAACGGCCTTGCCTTTGTCTTCGGCCGACGCGATGTTGTAGATAGCGGCACCGACCGAGACAAACACCAATGCCCTACCCAATGCGGTGTAACGCATGGCTGCCGCATTGACGGACGGCCGCTGGCGCCCTGCGCTGTCGATGATTTCGAGATACACGAGGTTCTGTTGATTGGACGCCAGTGAGGTGAACGGCTTTCCGAATTTGTCTCTGGCGTACTTTTCGGTCAGGTCGGCCAAGCTCAGGCCCACCTTCTTCAAATTGATCGCTCTGGCGCGGCCGATATCGGTGGATCGCAGTCGCTGGGCTTCAAGAATGTCGTTACGAATGGATTGAACCTGCCGGGCCGCATCGTCGGCCGAGAGTGCTCCTGATGCCACCCGGGCCCGATACTCCTGTGCCAACTGGCGGGTTTGCTCGATGTAACTCTTCCGCACTTTTCCGTCTTGAATGAAACGCTGGGCAAAATTGGCGGTGACGGATTCCAGTTGAGAAATCGATCCATCGAGCGCAGTTCTGTCATACACGTCATTCATGAAACCTCTCCTTTGCAACTTGCTTTATTGTCACGCAGTGTACTCAAAGCCCAAGATGCAACGCCCGAGGAAAGCCGTTTTGCAGCGGTGTCATGCAACCTACAGCTGTGTCTCCAGCAAACTCGCCATCCGCTCGGCCAGCTTCTCCTTCATCGGCCGGTCCAGCCAGTCCTGATGGGTCACCCGCCGCGACCGCTTCAGGTCGTCCTCGAACACCACCGTCTGCCGTTGGGCAAAAGGGGCGTCGTACACGTTCAGGTTGGCCTCGTCGTTCAGCCGGAACGAGCGGTTGTCGAAGTTGGTGGAGCCCACCGACACCATGAGTTGGTCCACGATCATGACCTTGCAGTGGTACATGGTGGGCTCGTACTCGTAGATCTCGGCGCCGGCCTGCAGCAGTTCGCCCCAGGTGGCGCGGGAGGCGGCCTTAACGGTTTCGGTATCGGTGTGCTCGCCGGGCGTGATGAGCCGGATGCGCACGCCGCGCGCCAGGGCGTCCAGCATCAGCTGCCGGGTCAGGTCGTCAGGCACGAAGTACGCCACCGACAGGTCGAGGCTGCGCTCGGACGAGGTGATGGCCAGGTGGTACATGAGCTGCATGCTCTCGCTGCCGCTGGAGGGCGAGCTGGAGAACATCTGCGCCTTCTGCGTGCCGCTCTGGGCAATGGCGGGAAAGTACGCTTCGCCGTGCATCACCTTGCCCGTGACCTTGAGCCAGTTGTCCAGGAAGGTGGCCTGCATCTGCGCGACCGCCGGGCCCTTGACCTGGTAGTGCGAATCGCGCCAGTGGTCGGGGTCCTGCGCGTTGCCGGTCCATGCCGGCGCGA
Organism: Acidovorax sp. SUPP2825; assembly: GCF_030158995.1. Taxonomy (NCBI): domain Bacteria; kingdom Pseudomonadati; phylum Pseudomonadota; class Betaproteobacteria; order Burkholderiales; family Comamonadaceae; genus Acidovorax; species Acidovorax sp. SUPP2825. The sequence continues at coordinate 28,803 of NZ_BQXK01000024.1, forward strand.
TGCCCACGCCACCGGTGAAGCCCACCAGTCCGTCGGTGACGAGCAGCTTGCGGTGCGTGCGGTTGTTCAGGCGGGCCAGGTTGTACCAGTGGGGCTTGTGGAATTTCTCGATCTCCACGCCAGCCGCCTTCATCTCGGTGAAGTAGCTCTCGTCCATCTTGGAGCTGCCCACCCAGTCCAGCAGCACATGCACCTTCACGCCGGCACGGGCGCGCTCGCTCAGGGCATCGGCGAATTGCTTGCCGATGTCGCCGGACCAGTAGATGTAGGTTTCGAAGGTGACGCTCTTCTGCGCGGCCCGGATGGCGGCCAGCATGGGCGGAAAGATCTGGTCGCCGTTGAGCAGTTCCACCACCTCGTTGCCGCTGGTGATGCCCGGGCCCAGCAGGCTGCCCATGGCGCGTTCGTACTGGGGCTGGGCGGTGGTGTACAGGCGCGGGATCTGGTGCTGCACTTTCTTCTCGCCGGCGGTGAAGTTCAGTGCGAACAGCACGATGGCGGTGGTGGCCACGAAGGTGAGTGCTACGGTGAGCAGGGTGCGGCCTGTTTTTTTCATGTGCGCGATTGTGGGTGGGCGCCGGGTGCGCGCTTGTAAGCCCACGCCTCCAAGTCTGCCAGCGCACGGGGGCCGTGGCAGCGCACTGCGCGGGGGCGTGCGTGCCGCCGGCCTGCGGCGGTCAGCCGGCTTCGAAGCGGTTGCGGCCGTTGTGCTTGGCGCGGTAGAGCGCCTTGTCGGCCCGCTCCACGGTGGCGGCGTGGGGCTCGCCGGGCACGCGTTTGGCCACGCCGGCGGAGAACGTCACCGCCAGGCCCGGGGCCAGCGCCTCGAAGCCGCCGCGCTCCATCTGGCCGCGCAGCCGCTCCAGCACGCGCATCGCACCGCTCTGGCCGGTACCGGGCATGAGCAGCAGGAACTCTTCCCCGCCCCAGCGCGAGAGCACGTCGCGCCCGCGCACGCCGGCCTGGGCGATCTCGGCGAAGCGCTGCAGCACGGCGTCGCCCACCGCATGCCCGTGCGTGTCGTTCACCTGCTTGAAGTGGTCAATGTCCATCATGGCCATGGCCATCGGCGCCGTGGCGGGCTCGCCCGGCCGGCCGTCCTGCGGCTGCACCGCGGCGCCCACCGTCCAGTGCAGGGTGAGCAGGTCGCCCATGGCGCGCCGGTTCAGCAGGCCGGTCAGCGCATCGTGCTCTGCGAGCTTGCGGCTCAGCTCGAGCGCCTCGGTGAGGGTGGCCTTCTGCCGGGCCAGGCGGCTGCGCAGGCGGCCGATGCGGATGGCCAGCGCGGCCACCGCCGTCACCACGATGAGCGAGAAGGCCCAGTGGATGACCTCCACGCGCGGGTCGTAGCGCGGCGGATCGCCCGACGTGCGCCACAGGATGACCCCGGTCACGAGCACCAGCCAATACGCCATGAGCACGCGCGTCTGCCCGGCCCGCAACTGGAACATGCCGCCCAGCAGGAACAGCGGTGCCAGCAGGCCCAGCAGTGCACCGCGCGCCGGCCCGGTGATGGCATAGGCCCAGCCGAGCGCTGTGGCCGCCAGCACCGACTGCAGCATGGAGAGCGACGGATCGTGCGGCGCGAGCCGCCGGCCCTGGCCGCTGCGCACGAGCACGCAGCAGACGAAGCTGGTGCCCAGCGCGAAGGCGGTCAGCGGATAGGCCTGCCTGGCGTCCACCAGCCCCAGCATCACCTCGGCCTGCTGCACCAGGGCGATCAGGCACAGCAGGCCGAACGCCAGCAGGCACTGCGACATGCGGATGCGCACCTGCTTGCTCTGGCCGAACAGCGCCCGGTCGATGCGGCCCCGCAGGCCCGGGGGTGGCGGCAGGACGCCATCGGCCGCGCGGCGCGCTGGCGATCCGCCGGGCGGCGGGGAATGGGGGCGGGCGGCAGACGGCATGGCGCAGCAATTCAGGAGCTGAAGGGGCGAAGGCCGGAGGGCAGCGCCTGCGCCGTTGACGGCGGTGCCAGCAGACCCGGCCAAGGGCCCGCGGCAACCGAATGGCAGGGCGGAAGCGGGCATGCGCGGCGCATGCAGGCCATCGTACCGGGGCCGGCGCCGCCCGGCGGCCCTGGCGTGGCCAAGGCAGGGTATCTCCGGAGCCGTCCGCACATGCCAGGGCTTGGGGGGCGCGGGCGCAGGCGCCGTCGCTAAACTGCCGGCATCCCCTCTTCCCTTCGCCCGCGCCATGGCAGACCACCGCACTCCCCCCTCCCTTTCTCTGCAGGCCAGCCGGCGCACCGCCCTCGTGGCCACGCTGGGCCTGCTGGCCTGGCAGGGCCCCGTCCAAGCGGCCAAGCCCCGGGCCAGCGCGCCTTCGCCAGCGCCCTCCCCATCCGTCTGGCCCCGCGCATCGCAAGTGCCCGGCGGCGTGGCGCGCCTGTCGCTGGGGCCGGCAGCCACGCGGCCGGTGGCGCACGTGGACGAAGGCGCGGGCGACGTGCCGGTGCTCGTGCTGGGCGATGCGATCGAGTGGACGGCCATCGTCGGCATCCCGCTGGCGGCCCAGGCGGGGGCCGCCGGGATCGTGGTGCGGGGTTCGGCCACCGAGGGCGATGCAGCGCGCAAGGTGCCCTACACCATCGCGCCCAAGAAGTACCGCGAGCAGCGCCTGAGCGTCGCGCCGCGCACCGTGGACCTCTCCGCCGAGGACAACGCCCGCTTCGAGCGCGAGCGCGAACACCAGCGGCAGGTGACGGCGGCGTTTTCCACACCGCTGCCCAAGCCGGCCGACCTGCGCATGCACGTCCCGGTGCCGGGCCCCCGGTCCAGCTCGTTCGGGCTGCGGCGGGTGTTCAACGGGCAACCGCGCAATCCGCACAGCGGCATGGACATCGCCGCAGCCAAGGGCACGGCCATCGTCGCGCCGCTGCCGGGCCGGGTGATCGACACCGGCGAATATTTCTTCAGCGGCGGCACCGTGTGGCTGGACCATGGCGGCGGGCTGCTCACTGTCTATGCCCACCTGAGCGCCATCGACGCCAAGGTGGGCGACCAGTTGCAGACCGGCGACCGCCTGGGCGCGGTGGGCGCCACCGGCCGCGTGACCGGGCCGCACCTGCACTGGGGCGTGATGCTCAACCGCACGATGGTGGACCCGGCGCTGTTCCTGCCCGTCTGAACCGGCGGGCGTTGCGCCGGGCCGACACGGGCAGGTAAAGAACGGGCCGCTTCGCGGAGCGGGCAGCGACAATTTCTGCCTTCGATCCCCTGGCCTTTTTGGGTGGTTTCCATGCGATCTTTTCTGGGTGCCGCGCTCGCGGCGATGGCGGTGCTGTGCAGCGGCTGCGCCGTGGTGGCCGTGGGCGATGCCGCGGTGACGGTGGTGGCGACCACGGTGAAGGTCGGCGTTACCGTGGTGGGCACGGCGGTGGACGTGGGCGCGGCCGGCGTGCGCGCCGTGGCGGGCGGCAGCGACTGAAAGCCTGCGCGAGCGGCACGCCCTGCCGTACCGCGCCGGTCACCACGGCGTTGGCCGCCCACCGCGCTATGCTTGCCGCCCCATGCCGACCCCGCCCCGCTCCCCGCGCGCTCCTGGCCCCTTGCGCCCATCCCGCCCGCTCCGGCCGCCGGTCGCACGCCCCCTCGCCCGATCCCCTGCGGCAGCCACCGCCGCCCCCGGTACGCCCCGCCTCATCCGATTTCACAAGCCCTACGGCGTGTTGAGCCAGTTCACGCCCGAGGGGCGCTGGCGCGGGCTGCAGGATTTCATCGACCTGCCCGGCGTGTACGTGGCGGGCCGGCTGGACGCCGACAGCGAAGGGCTGCTGCTGCTCACCAGCGACGGCGCGCTGCAGGCGCGCATTGCCGATCCGCGCTTCAAGATGGAAAAGACGTACTGGGTGCAGGTGGAGGGCACACCCGACGAAGCCGCCCTGGCCGCGCTGCGCGACGGCGTGCAGCTGAACGACGGCCCCACCCGCCCGGCCCGGGCGCGCCGCATGGAGCCGCCGCCCGCCGTGTGGGAGCGCGATCCGCCCATCCGCGTGCGCCAGCGCATCCCCACCGCCTGGATCGAACTGGTCATCAGGGAAGGCCGCAACCGCCAGGTGCGGCGCATGACCGCGGCAGTCGGCCTGCCCACCTTGCGGCTGATCCGCGCCGCCATCGGGCCTTATTCGCTGGACGGGCTGGCGCCGGGGACCTGGCAGGCGGCGGCAGCGGTGCCCGCAGAGCCTGGGGGATAGCGCATAAATTGCTACTTAATTGATAGCGACATGCCCTAGATTTCATTGTGCTGGCGGCCTTTTTGCCGAATATTCGAGCCGCTGGCGTTTCGGGCCGGGCAGCGCAGCACAATCGCTCCCCAAAAAGGAATGGAACCGTGAACGCCGCTGATCTTTCGCTCGAACCCGTGGAGACGCCCGAGGCCGTCCGCGCCGCTGCCGTGCGCGTGTGCCCGCGCTGCAGCCACACCCGCCAAGCCACCGATACCGCACCGGCCTGGCAATGCCCCCGGTGCGAGGTGGCCTACGACAAGGTGCTCCCCACCAGCGTGGCGGCGCGGCAAAAGCCCGAGGGCGCCCGCGCCCGGCCGGCCGCCGCCCCCGGCGACAAGCCCTGGACCCTGATCGTCCTGGCGGGCGGTGTGGTGGTGCTGATAGCGCTGATGGGCTGGAAGTGGAACCACGACAAGGCCCAGGCCGCCGAACGCATCGCCCGCGCCGAAAGCGATGCGCGCGCCCTGCAGATCGCAACGCAGCGGGAAGGCATGGAGCAACTGGCCCGGCTCGGTGCGGCCGAGACCCAGTGGCGCCGCGGCCAGGGCCTGGACGTTCTGCCCACCGTGCGGGCCATGGTGCTGCTGTCGGCCATGCTGGACGAGGGCAACGGCATCCCCAGGGACCATGCCGAGTCCATGCAGTGGCTGACCCGGGCCGCCCACCAGGGCTCCAGCCTGGCGGCGGTGCGGCTGGGCGCCATCTACCAGGAGGGCCGTGGCGGAGAACCCCGCCAGATGTCGCTGACCGAGAACTGGTACCTGCGCGCGGCGCGCCAGGGTGATGCGGCCGGGCTGTACCGGCTGGGCGATCTCTATGCCAACGGCGCGGCCACCGTGGCCCAGCGGCCCGTTGCCGCCTACATGCTGCTGGAACTGGCCGACCGCCTGGGCCGCGGCAACCCGGAGGACCCGCTCACCCTGCCCCGCTACGGGGCTGTGCACCTTCAGCTGCTGGCCCGCAGAATGGGCCCGGTCGATATCGCCGAAGCGCGGCGGCGCGCCGATGCGTGGAAGCCCGGGCAGCCGCTGGACCTGTGACTGGACGCGCGCGGGACCCAAGGCCCGGCGCCGCCGTCGCTCCGTCGCTGTCCCGCCACCCGTTCAACGGCGGCGCCACCACAGCATCAGGCCGAGAAACACGGCCCCGGTGAGAAGGGGCATCCACGGCATGAGCCGTTCCGCCGGGTTGGACGAGCGCATGCCCGACCACACCTCCAGCCGCACCCGGTCCATGCGCAGGTTGCTCACCCCTGCGAACTCCAGCACCGGCGGGACCGTGCGGTCTTCCTTGAAGCTCAAGGGCGCCGCGGCGCCGGCCATCTCCACGACCTGGCCGGCGCGCACGCCCCGCGCGGCGACCTGGGGCACGGCACCCACGCGCGGTGCGCCATGGATGGACCAGCCCGCCATCCAGCGCGCGCCGACATCCCCGTCGGCCAGCGCCACGCCCGAGACCCGCACCACCAGCGTGTAGGGGTTGCCGCTGCGGGGCAGCACCATCTCCTCGCCCGTCCAGGCCTGGGTCTGGGGCGGTGCGCCTGCGGAGCGGGCCGAATCGGCGGTGTCTTTCCGGTCCTGGAACAGCGCGAACTTCGCCAACGCTTCGGCCGGCAGTTCCTGGGTTTCCACCAGGCGCTGGCCCCAGGGCTGCGGTGCGCCGCTGGCCTGGGCGGGCAGCGACGCCGCACCCAGCGCGCCCAGGCCCGCCAGCGCGATGCCGGCCGCCAAGACCCAGCCACGGCGGCATGCCGCCCGCGCGAAATCGACTGTGGATGTGGATGTGTCGTGCCCCGTTGCCATGCCCTCGTGTCCTTGGTGTCGTGTGCTGTCGGCCTTGCGCCGCCAGGTCCGGCGGCGCATGCGGACGGCAGTGTATCCAGTGGTTTCAGGCTGGCCGGCAAAACGCTACTTTTTTGATAGCACAATGCCCTAGTACTGATTGTCCTGGGAGCATTTTTCGCCTTGATCGCCTGCGTTGGGAGCGCCCCTCCACCGCATGCCGAAGTTATGCCCGCCCTCTGTGGGCCGTTCTGTGGACAACCCCAGGGACAACCCGCCGGATCGGCGCAGGCAGTGGCTTGCAGCCCGGTGCCTGCATTTTGGGCAGTGCCGGCCAGGCGCGGCCGGCGCCTTTCCGGGGTGCGGCTATAGTGCGCGGCCGGCGCGGCCCCTGCGCCCGCCTTCATTGCACTCCCTCCCCGCTCCGATCCCCGTGCCCATCGCCACCCTGCTCTGCCTGGTCGTCGCCGTCAGCGACGGCGACACCCTCACCGCCCGCTGCGGCGACCGCCGCCCGATCCAGGTGCGCCTGGCCGCCATCGATGCGCCCGAGCGCCGCCAGGCGTTCGGCCCGCCGTCCCGCCAGAACCTCACGCGCCTGTGCCTGCGGCAGAAAGCCACGCTGCAGACCGTGGCCCGCGACGCCTACGGCCGCACCGTGGCGCACGTGCGCTGCGGCCAGGGCGATGCGGCCACGGCCCAGGTGCGCGCCGGGCTCGCCTGGGTGTACACGCCGCGCGCGGCCGCCTACCCGCAACTGGCGGCGCTGCAGCGCCAGGCCCAGGCCAGCCACACCGGGCTGTGGTCGCAAAAGCGCCCGCGCGCCCCCTGGGACTACCGGCGACAGCACCCGCGCGGATAAACCGGTAGCATGCGGCGCTGACTTCCCACACCGTTGGAGCCGCCCGCCGCGTCCGCCCGTCCGCTGGCCGGGCAGGCTCCGGCCAGCCACCCTCCAGCCTCCCCAGCGCCGTGCCCGACCTTCCCACCGCCTCCCCCGCTCCCCCCGTTCCTGCCACCGAAAGCGTCTACCGGCACCGCGGCTTCCTCGCCTTCCTGATCGCCCGCCTGGTGGCCGTGTTCGCCACCCAGGTGCAGGCCGTGGTCGTGGCCTGGCAGGTGTACGACCTCACGCGCGAGCCCATCGCCCTGGCCTACGTGGGCCTGGCGCAGTTCCTGCCCATGCTGTGCCTGCTGCTGCCGGCCGGCGACCTGATCGACCGCGCCAGCCGCCGGCACATCCTGGCCGTGAGCTGGTCGGTGGGCGCGGTGTGCAGCGCGCTGCTGTGGTGGCTGTCGGGGCACGGCACGGCGGGCGTGGCGGGCATCTATGCGGCGCTGGTGCTCTTCGGCTGCTCGCGGGCGTTCTCGGGGCCGGCGCTGCAAAGCCTGCTGCCGCAGATCGTGCCGCGCGCCCAGCTGGCGCAGGCCATGGCCACCAACAGCATGCTGATGCGCCTGGCCAGCATCACGGGGCCGCTGATCGGCGGGGTGCTGTATGCCACCGGCGGCGCCTCGCTCACCTACCCCGTGTGCTGCGCGGGCTTCGCGCTGGGCGCGCTGCTGCTGTCGCGCGTGACGGTGGCATACGCCGCGCCGCCCTCGCCGACGCAGGGCCGCATGTGGGACCGCTTCGGGGCGGGCATCCACTTCATCCGCACGCGCCCCATCATCCTGGGCACGATCTCGCTGGACCTGTTCGCCGTGCTGCTGGGCGGCGTGGTGGCGCTGCTGCCCATCTACGCGCACGAGGTGCTGCACGTGGGACCGCAGGGCCTGGGCGCGCTGCGCAGCGCCATCGCCATCGGCGAGGTGGGCGCGGGGCTGTTCCTGACGATGCGGCCCTTCAACCGCCACGTGGGGCGGCGCATGTTCATCGCGGTGGCCATCTTCGGCGCGGCCAACCTGGTGTTCTCGCTGTCGCACTGGTTCCTGCTGTCGTTCCTGGCCCTGATGGTGGCCGGCGCGGCCGACATGGTGAGCGTGTACATCCGCGGGGCGCTGGTCCAGTTTTCCACGCCCGATGCCATGCGCGGGCGGGTGAACGCGGTCAACATGCTGTTCATCGGCTCGTCCAACGAACTGGGCGAGTTCCGCGCCGGCACCAGCGCCGCGTGGCTGGGCGCCGTGCCGGCCGCCGTGGCGGGCGGGCTGTGCACCCTGGCGGTGGTGGGCGCCTGGACGCTCCTGTTCAAGCCCCTGCGCGACGTGGACCGCTTCGAGGAAGCGAGCGAGGAACGCCAGCGCCGCTGACGCTGAACGCCCGGCGGTTGACAGCGGTTACCAAAAAGTCCGCAGCCCGCCCATTCGCTCATATTTCGATAGCAATATGCCCTAGTGGATATTGCGCTGCGGGCGGTTTTGGCTTGAAGCTTTTTTGGCCGCCGCGGATACATCTGTATCCCGGGCGTAAAACCCCTGCGGCCCCCCTTGCCGCGCCCCGCGCCGCGCTGCACCATGGGCACCATTTTCCCCATGGAGCCCTGCCATGAAACCCTCGCCCTCCGCTTCGACCGCCCTGCCCCTCACCCGCAGGCACTGGCTGGGATGGACCGCCGTGTCGCTCGCCGCCGGCGGCAGTGCCTGGGCCACCGGCAGTCCGGGGGGCGAGCCACCCGGGCTGGACGATGCCGGCAGCGTGCGCCTGCTGGACCGCCTTTCGTGGGGTGCCACGGCGGCCTCGCAGCAGGCGCTGGCCGAGGCCGGCATGGCGGGCTACCTGGCCGCGCAGTTGCATTCCGCCCCCGCGGCCCTGCCGCCCGAGGCCCAGGCCCAGATCGACGCCATGGCCATCACCCGCACCCCCATGGAGGTGCTGGCCATCGACATGCAGGGCCGCCAGCAGGCCATCAAGGACCTGCCCGACGAGGATGCGCGCAAGGCCGCGCAGGAGACCTACCAGCGCGACATGCGGGCGCTGCAGCGCGAGGCCGAGCGCCGCTTCGTGCTGCGGGCCGTGTACTCGCCAGCGCAGCTGCAGGAGAAGATGACCTGGTTCTGGATGAACCACTTCAGCGTCTTCGCCGGCAAGGCCGACATCCGCGCCATGGTGGGCGACTACGAGGACCGCGCCATCCGCCCGCACGCGCTGGGGCGCTTTCGGGACCTGCTCGGCGCCACCGTGCGCCACCCGGCCATGCTGCGCTATCTGGACAACGCGCAGAACGCCGCCAACCGCATCAACGAAAACTACGCGCGCGAACTGATGGAGCTGCACACCCTGGGCGTGGACGGCGGCTACAGCCAGCGCGACGTGCAGGAGATGGCGCGCGTGCTCACCGGCCACGGCGTGTCGCTGCGCCCGCTGGGCGAGCCGCCCCCGAAGCTCAAAGCCGAGTGGACGCGCCAGTACGTCCGCCACGGCCTGTACGAATTCCACCCCCAGCGCCACGACTGGGGCCCCAAGGAGCTGCTGGGCCAGCCGCTGCAGGGCCAGGGCATGGCCGAGCTGGACGAGGCGCTCGACCGCCTGGCCCGCGCCCCGGCCACGGCGCGCTTCGTGTCGCGCAAGCTCGCCACCTACCTGGTGGGCGATGCGCCGCCCCCGGCGCTGCTGGAGGCCATGGCCGAGTCGTTCACCCGCAGCGACGGCCACATCGCCGCCGTGCTGCAGACGCTGTTCGCCAGCGCGCCGTTCCAGGCCTCGCTGGGCAAGCGGCTGCGCGACCCGGTGCAGTACGTGATGGCCGGCCTGCGCATGGGCTATGCCGACCGCGTGCTGGCCAACCCCGATCCGGCCCTGTCGTGGCTGCAGCGCCTGGCCGAGCCCTTGTATGGCCGCGCCACCCCCGACGGCTACCCGCTCGATTCGGCCGCGTGGACCAGTTCGGGCCAGATGGCCGTGCGCTTCGAGGTGGCGCGGGCCCTGGCCGGCGCGGGCGCCGCCGCGCTCTACCGCCCCGACGGCGCACCGCCGCCGCGCGTGGCGCCCCCGGCGCTGGCCCAGAGCGCCTACTACCGCGCGCTGGAGCCGCAGCTGGCCCCGGCCACCCGCGTGGCGCTGGCGCGCGCGGCCTCGCCGCTGGAATGGAACACCTTCCTGCTCAGCGCGCCGGAGTTCATGTACGCCTGAGCGGCCCGGCCGCACGGCGTGCTCCGCCACCTGCAGCCCATCGCCCGCCTCGCCCCCCCGTTTCGCTGTTTCGCTGTTCCGCTGTTCCGCTGTTCCGCTGAAAGGCCTCGCCATGACGCACTTTTCCGCCCCCCGCCGCCCCGGCCCTTCCGGGGCCGGCCCCACCCCCACCCGCCGCCAGTGCCTGCAGGCGCTGGCCGCGCTCGCCGCACCGGGCGTGCTGCAGGCCAGCCTCGCGGCCACGCCGCAGGCGGTGGACGCACGCTTTTTGCTGGTCTTCCTGCGCGGCGGGTACGACTGCGCCAGCCTGCTCGTGCCCACCTCCAGCAGCTACTACTACGAGACGCGGCCCAACATCGCCATCGCCAAGCCAGGCGACGCCGGGGGTGCGCTGCCGCTCACCGCCGACTGGGGCCTGCACCCGGCGCTGGCGGGCTCGCTGATGCCGCTGTATGAAAAAAAGCAGGTGGCGTTCGTGCCGTTCTCGGGCACCGAAGACCTCACGCGCAGCCACTTCGACACGCAGGACAGCATCGAACTGGGCCAGCCCGTGGGCGGCCGACGCGACTACCGCTCGGGCTTTCTCAACCGCCTGGCCACCGAACTGGGCGTGCAGCCGCGCTGGCACGACCACCTGTCGCCCATGGCCTTCACCGACACGCTGCCGCTGGTGCTGCGTGGCGGCTATGACGTGCCCAACACCGCCCTGGGCGCCGCGGGCGCGGCCAAGCCCGGCATCGACGACCGGCAGGCCGGGCTGATCGCCTCGATGTACGGCGGCACGCCGCTGGCCGCCGCCGTAGCCGAGGGCTTTCAGACGCGCGACGAGGTGGCGCGCACCATGCAGGGCGAGATGGATGCCGCCAGCCGCAACGCGCTGAGCACCAAGGGCTTCGAAGGCACGGCGCGCCGCATGGCCCGGCTGATGCAGTCGCGCTACAACCTGGGGTTCGTGGACGTGGGCGGGTGGGACACGCACGTGGGCCAGGGCAACGCCACGGGCGCGCTGGCCAACCGCTTCGAGGAGCTGGGCCGGGGCCTCGCGGCCTTCGCCGACGAGATGGGGCCGGCGTGGAACCGCACCACGGTCGTCGCCATCAGCGAGTTCGGCCGCACCTTCCGCGAGAACGGCAACCGCGGCACCGACCACGGCCACGGCAGCGTGATGTGGGTGCTGGGCGGGGGTATAGCGGGCGGGCGCATCGCGGGCGAGCAGCAGGCGCTGACGGCCACCACCCTGTTCCAGAACCGCGACTACCCGGTGCTGAACGACTACCGCGCCGTGCTGGGCGGCCTGTTCGCCCGCACCTACGGGCTGTCGCCCGCGGCCCTGGCCCGCGTGTTCCCGCAGACCCGGCCGAAGGATTTGAAGCTGGTGTGAGCGCAGGCGGAAGCTGATGGTTGGGACCGGCTTCGCATTTCCAGCCCTTGCATCGCAAGGCGCATGTGCGCCGGCTCGGACAGTTCCTAGAATTTTCCATCGGCCATCCAGTGCCGCTGGCCTGCATGGCTGCGGCATGGCTCCACTTCAATGGAAAAACATGGGACTTTGTGGATCTTCATTGCGAAGCAACTCTTCGCCCCGGCACGCCTACGTGTCCAGCACGCCTGCATCCCCAGCCACAACGCCGGCGGCCTCCGACGTGGAGTCGCCGGCAATCTCGCCCCGATCCAGGGCGTCATCACCGGGCGGTGGGCTGGCGCCTCGTGCATCCCTGGCGAACCAGGCGGCCACTCCTTCCATGTTGCGCGAAGAAGCATTGCGGCTGCAACGCTCCGGCTACTGCGCTACCCCGTCCAGCGCTGCGGCCTTTCTTGACTCAATGCCCAAAGGCTCTGCCTACCAGGACCTTCAGGGGCCTGCATTGGGCCGCTACATGGGTGCGCTTGCCGAAGATGTGGACGCGCTGGCCTCCCACAGCCGGCTCGGCATGCCGATGGCCAGGGCTTGCGCCAGCGATGCCATGATGTCGGCGGTCGCTTACGGCTCCATCGGAACGCAACTCAGCCTGTCCGACCGGTCTACGCTTTTGCATACGCTTTATGGCATGCGCGAGGCGGCGCGCGCGCAAGAAGAACTCAAGCCCTGCCTGCAGGGCGTGCCTGCGTTCAGAGGCATGGCGGCCCAGGAGGCATGGCGCATGGTTCTGGACCATGCCGCCTGGACCGAAGGGCCTGCAGCTGGCCTGCGCTACGAGAACGAGCCCGGCTACATGGGCGGCATGCTGGACGGTTTGCGCAAAATGCTGGTGCACCAGCGGCAGGGCCGGGAACTCGATACCGAAATGCTGGTAGATCTGCATGATGCGTGCACGGCGGGTGTATTCCGCCGGGGTGCGCTGGACCAGAACGTCCATGACGTGGATGACATTCCTTCATTCAAACCGCTGGCAGCTTCTCCCACCCGTGTGGAAGGACAACTGCCGTCCGGACTCCGCCACTGCGAGGATGTCGAATTCCATCTGGACGCAGACGTCGGCAACGTCAGCTCGGAGGGATTGAAGGAGCTACTGAAGAACGAACGTGCCATGCCGGCAGACCAGCGCAATGGCCTGTGGCTCGTCGACAGGAATGATCGCAGTGAGCGACACCGCCTCACGGCCGCGCATCAATGGCACCCGGGCACCCATCTGGTGCGCTTGGCGACCCCTGCCCTGGACCGTAGCGACAATGCCGAGAAGGCATCGCTGATCCTGCGCGAATACCGCACGGACGTCGCCAAGGCATCTTCCGAAAAGGAAAAGTTGCGGGCCATCGCACGCTGCGCGCAGCGACTGGAGCAGGCCCACCTCTTCATGGACGGCAACGCACGGACTACGGGCTTCCTGGTCGTCAACAAGCTCCTGCTGGAAAACGGACTCGCACCCACGCTGATCGCCGATCCCAACCACTTCGACGGTCTTTCGGCCAACGAACTCGCAAAGGACATCCAGCGGGGACAAACCTTGTTCAAGCGCTACTGTATCGCGGCTTCATGAGCGCATTGCGGCCAAGCGGAGACGGCCGCATACGCTGCATTGCAAGAAGTGCCAGTGCCTGCTCGCCGCGCCACGGGGTTCCTTGAGCATGGGTTCATCCGCCTGCCGAGCCAAACGTCCCTGACAGCAGCTCGGGCAGGCGCTCTGCCCCCATGCGGAAACCGCAGGCCTGCGCATGGCCGCCGCCGCCCATGCTCTCGGCCAGCACCGAGCAGTCGAAGTTGCGCTGCGAGCGCAGGCCCACCTTCACCTTGCCCTCCTTGCTGACGATCCACATCAGCGCGAACGTGCCGCACTGCTTGGACAGCATCTCGCCGATCAGGCTGTGGAAGGCGCCCGGGGCATTCACCATGAGGCCCTGCTTGCCGTTGAACGTGATCGACTGCGCGCCGCCCGCCACGTCAGCGGCGAGGTGGCGAAACTTCTCGTCCATGGCATTGCCGCGGGCGATGAAGGCGGTGGACTGCTCGGTCGTGAACGCGGCGATGGCCTCCCAGCGGGCGAAATCGAACGGCTCCATGTCCAGCGCGGCCAGGTAGCCGGCGCTCTCGGGGTAGGCCCAGGCCCAGATGTCGCGGTCTTCCACGTAGCGCACCAGGTCGGGCAGCGGGGTGTCGGGGTAGAAGAACTCCCACGCCAGCCGCGCGCCGGACTTGTCCATGTCGAAATGCACCACGCCGCAGCGGCAGGCAAAGCCGGTGAGCTTTTCGGCAGCGCTCTTGTGGTGGTCCAGCATGACCAGCTTGGTGGCCCGCTCGTCGATGGCGGTCAATATCTCGGGCGTGAAAGAGAAGTCGAGGATGTACACCGCCCGGCCTTCGAGCGCGGGCAGGTCGTCCACCGACTGCACCTGCCCGTGCGACAGGCCCACGCACTCGGCCTGGCCGCCGTAGTAGCGCCAGGCGGCCAGCGCGGCACCGAAGCCGTCGGCGCAGCGGCCGTGGTACAGGACCAGGGGGTTGGGATCGTTCTTGTCCGGGTGCACCAGCAGTTGCAGGGGCAGGAGGGTTTTCTTCGTGGGGATCGTCATGGGGCGCATTGTCGGGCACTGGGCCTGGGCACTGGCGCGGAGCCCCCCGGGGCGGGGGCTTGGCAGCGGGAGCGGTTTGGCTGTCCAATGCCCCTGGGCCGGCGCCCGGTGCCATGCGGGCTTGCTGCCGGGTGTACGACCGAATCCGCAAGGAGTTTTCGATGCGCAAGCTGTCCCTCTGCGTCCTGGCCCTGTTCCTGGCCGGCTGCGCCACGCGCGGCGCGGACAGCCTCTCGCTGGGCGCGCCCGGCAGCGCGGGTCATCCCGCCGATCCCGCACGCCAGTCGGCCGACCTGGCCGACTGCCAGCGCTACGCCAGCCAGATCGGGGTGGCCAGCGAGACCGTGGACGGCCTGGTCGCCGGCGCTGTGCTGGCCGCCACCGTGGTCTGGGCGCTGGGCGGCAGCCGCAACGCGGTGCAGGATTCAGCGCTGATCGGCGGGGCGCTCGGCGCCACGCAGGGCGTGCAGGCGCTGGAGCGGCGCCAGGGCATCGTCGCCAACTGCATGGCCGGGCGCGGGTACGCCGGCAGCACCTACCCGGCCGTGGCCGCCGTGCCGGAGCCCAACCAGCCCGCCCGCTCGGCACACGCCGACTACACGCCCCTGCCCGCCCGCGCCATCGGCACCGACACGTTCAACGCCGAGCGCCTCGCACGCGACCAGTCCTGCACCGCCACGCCCATGGCCTGGCTGGCCGCCAAGGGGCCGGGTTTCGAGACCTACACCGTGCCCTGCAGCAACGGCGACGCCCTGGCGATCCGCTGCGAATTCGGCCAGTGCCGGGTGCTGCGCTGAGGCGCGGCCGGCAGCGCAGGGCCCGCGGCACGTCAGGGAAGCGCGGCGTTTCCGGCATCCAGCGCCGGAGGGCGCAGCAGGTCTTCGTTGACTCCCATGGTCTGGCTGGCGCGTTCCACCGCCTGCCACAACGGCGCGGGCATCTGCAGGATGTCCTCCGGCGAGCTGGAGCGCGCGATCCATGCGCTGATCTGGAAGTGCTGCTCGTGGGTCAGCAGGTCAAGGTTCAGCATCTCGTCGATGGTCTTCATTGCAATTCGATTCCTGGGCAGGGGCCATTCCGGCACCCCCGGGGCGAAATGCCCGGGGTGGTATGGACCACATGGTGCCATGAGCGCCCAGGTCAAGCGGCCGGGGGCGCTCGCGGCCACGCTGCGCGTCAGGGGGCGGGCAGCGGGCGCATCCTCCCGGCCAGGTCGCCCTGGCCGCGCGACTGCAGCGCGTCGGCGGCGCCGGCGATGTCGCGCGCCTCGCGGTTCTGGCTCAGCTTGGACTTGCCCACCAGCGCGGTGAGCGCGATCTCGATGCCCACGATGTGCTGCAGCAGGCCGTTGATGAATTCGGGCGCCGAGTCGCCCATCTTCCACGGCCTGGGCTCGGCGGCCTCGTGCTGGCGCGTCAGGCGCGCCACGATGCGGCGCACGAAGCGCTCGTCGTCGTGCACGGTCAGCACGCCGTGCGCGTGCACCACCTCGTAGTTCCAGGTCGGCACCAGGCGGTGCGACTCGTGCTTGCTCGGGTACCAGTTGGGAGAGATATAGGACTGGGGGCCGTGGAACACCACCATGACCGGCGTGCCCGTGGGGCGGCGCTGCCACAGCGGATTGGCGCGGGCCACATGGGCCGACAGCCGGCCGAACGGGCCGACCTCCGGGTCGAACTCGAACGGCAGGTGGTCGGCGTCCAGGCCCCCTTCGCCATGGGTGACCAGGGTGCCCAGGGGGTGCTCGCGCAGGAGGCGCTGCAGGGCTTCGGGCCGGTTTTCGGCGAAATGCGGTGGGATGTACATGGGTGGGGCTCGGTCGGAATGCGGTGCAGGAGACTGTCATGCAGAACCGGCACAATCCGAAGAGCCAGTTCTTCACCATTTCAATGGACCAGTTCCACCCCCCTGCCCCGCCCGGCACCGGCCGCCGCATCTACGACCTGCTGCGCGCGCAGATCGCCGACGGCACGCTGGCCGCCGGCGCGCGGGCCCCGTCCACCCGGGCCCTGGCCACGGACCTGGCGGTGTCGCGCACCACGGTCACCGCGGCCTACGAGCAATTGGCGGCGGAGGGCTTTCTGGTCACCGCCCCGGGGCGGGCGGCCCGCGTCGCCCTGGCGCCCGCCGCCATCGCCCGGCCCCGGGCCGACCCGGGCGGCGGGGGCCCGCCCGCCCCGGCGTTGTCTGCCTTCGGGCAGCGCCTGGCCGGCATGGACCTGCCCGCGCTGCCCGCTGCGGAGCCCGCGCGCATCGATTTCCTCTATGGCGCGGTGGCCTCGCGCGACTTCCCGGCGCTGGCCTGGCGCCGCGCCTACCAGGCCGAACTGCTGCGCCACCAGCACAGCCTGCGCTACATCCCGCCCGAAGGCGATGCCGCCCTGCGCCGCGCCATCCAGGGCTATCTGCGGCGCGCGCGCGGGCTGGCCTGCGATACCGCGCAGATCCTGGTGGTGCACGGCTCCCAGCAGGGCATCGACCTGTGCGCGCGCCTGCTGCTGGACGCGGGGGACGCCTTCGCCTTCGAAGAGCCCGGCTACCTCATGGCGCGCCGGTGCTTCGAGGCCACGGGCGCGGGCCTGCGGGCCGTGCCCGTGGATGCGCACGGCCTGGACACCGCGCAGCTGCCCGAGGACGGCCGCGTGCGCCTGGCCTATGTGACCCCCTCGCACCAGTTTCCCCTGGGCGGCGTGCTGCCCATCGGTCGGCGCATGGCGCTGCTGCAATGGGCGCAGCGCCACCGCGCGTGGATCATCGAGGACGACTACGACGGCGAATTCCGCTACGGCCAGCGCCCCATCGACGCGCTGCAGTCCATCGACCCCGATGGCCGCGTGATCTATATGGGCACCTTCTCCAAGGCGCTGTCGCCGCAGCTTCGCCTGGGCTACCTCGTGCTGCCCACGGCCCTGGTGGCGGTGTTCCGCCAGGCCAAGCGCATGGCCGACCGGCATGCGCCGGTGCTGGAGCAGCGCACGCTGGCCGCGCTGATCGAAACCGGCGCGTACGAGCGCCACGTGCAGCGCACCCGGCGCGAGCACGAACGCCGCCGCGCCGCGCTGGCCGATGCCATCGCCCGCCAGCTGCCGCCCACCGCGGAGCTGGCGGGCACGGCCGCGGGACTGCACGGCGTGCTGTGGCTGCCGTTCGTCCGGCCGCAGGACGAACCCGCCCTGGCCGAGGCCGCCCGCGCGCAGGGCGTGGGCATCTACCCCGTGTCGCCGCTGTTTGCCGACGCGCAGCGCGGCGGGCCGGCGCGGCCCGGCGGGTGGGTGCTGGGGTATGCGAGCCTCACGGTGGAGCAGATCGAGCAGGGCATCCGGATCCTGGGGCGCATCGTGGCCGCCTGGGGCGCGGGGGCGCCCGCCCCGGTGCCACCGCGTTGAGGGCCGGGCCGACAAGCGGAGGGTGCGGTTATCCTGCCCGCCGACCCCGCCCCGGCCCCATTCCCTTTTTCCGCACTGCATGTCCCCCCTGCACATTCTCTGGCGCGACGAGCACCTCGTCGCTGTGTACAAGCCCGCCGGCTGGCTGGTGCACCGCACGGGGCTGGACGCGGGCGAGACCCGCTTCGTCATGCAAACGCTGCGCGACCAGATCGGGCAGCACGTGTACCCGGTGCACCGGCTGGACAAGGGCACCTGCGGCGTGCTGGTGATGGCGCTGCACCCAGCCGCGGCGCGCACGCTGTCGCAGGCCTTCGAGCACCACGCGGTGCGCAAGCGCTACCTCGCCCTGGTGCGCGGCTGGATGCCCGATGCGGCCGAGGTGGACCACGCCCTGCGCCCCGACGACGCCCCGCCCGACGCCCCCGTGCAGGATGCCCACACCACGCTGCGCTGCCTGGCCCGGCTGGAACTGCCCGAGGCCGCCGACCCGCGCTTTCCCGGCACCCGCGCCTCGCTGGTGGAGGCCCTGCCCACCACCGGGCGGCGCCACCAGATCCGCCGCCACCTCAAGCACCTGGCGCACCCCATCCTGGGCGATGCCACGCACGGCAAGGGCCCGCTCAACCGCTGGTGGGCCGAGCGCCTGGGCCGCCAGCGGCTGTGGCTGCACGCCTGGCACCTGGGCCTGGCGCACCCGGTCACGGGTGAATGGCTGACCCTGGACAGCGGGTTGCCCGACCCGTGGGCGGCCAGCCCCCCGACCGCCGCCACGGGTGCGCACCCCGCTGGCGATGCGCTCGACTGGCAGCAGCGCGTGCTCGCCCTGCCCTGGCGAGCGGCCGGATGAGCGCCCGTTGTCACCGGCCGCGTCCTACCTGCGGTGTCGCCCGTGGCTGCTGGCAGGGGCGCGGTGCGGCGCCGACATTGGTCGGCGGTGGCGCGCCCCCGCACCCCGTCCTTTCATTTTCATGAGGTATTTCCGGATGACCCAGACCCGCCCCCTTTCCACCCTGCCGCGCGGGGCCCGTCGATGATGGGCTGGTGGGACCAGATCGCCACCACCGTGGCTGCCGAATTCTCCGACCTCACCGACCTGGGCCAGGCCACGCGCATCGTGGTGCGCCTGGGCATCGCGGGCCTGCTGGGCGGTCTGCTGGGCTGGGAACGTGAGAACAAGGGCAAGGCGGCCGGCGTGCGCACCCACATGCTGGTGTCGATGGGCGCGGCGATGTTCGTGCTGGTGGCGCAGCAGGCCGGCATCAGCGCGGGGGACAACAGCCGTGTGCTGCAGGGCATCGTGGCCGGCGTGGGCTTCCTGGGCGCGGGCACCATCCTCAAGGGCGACGGAGAGAGCCAGGTCAAGGGCCTGACGACGGCTGCCGGCATCTGGCTCACCGCCGCCATCGGCGTGGCGGCCGGCCTGGGTCTGGAGGCCACGGCGGTGCTCAGCACGCTGCTGGCGCTGGCGATCTTCAGCGCCGTTCCGCTGCTGCAGCGCCTGACGGAACGCGACAGCCACCCGGACACCAAGTAGCGGCCTTCGGCGTGTACCATCGCGCCACGGTCCCATCCGGCGACCCGCAACGGAGCACTCCATGGCCAAAGGCGAACAGCGCAGCAACAAGATGGCGAAGAAACCCAAGAAGGACACTTCGCCCCCCAAGGAAGGAAGCGGTTCCGACCGCCCCATGGCCCCCATCACCGCGGTGATGCCGCGCGGCAAACTGAAGAACAAGTAACGGCAACGGGCCACGGCCCCACCGGAGCCGGGCCCTGCCGCCCGGCCCACCCACAGCGGCCTGCCCTGGTTTCACAGCGCAGGCCGCTGTTTTTTCTTCTTGGGCGCGGGCCAGATCCACTGCGGCATGGCGGGTGCCCCGGGTGCGGCGGCAGTGGCAACGGCAGCCCCAGGGGCCGCGGCCGCCTCGAAATGCGGCCCCGGGCCGGCCTGGGCCAGCAGGTCCTGCGCGTTGCGCAGCGGGCAGTCCTTGAGCGACAGGCACCCGCAGCCGATACAGCCGTCGAGCTGGTCACGCAGCTGCGTCAGCATGCGGATGCGGTCTTCCAGATCGCTCTTCCACGCCGCGGACATGCGCCGCCAGTCCGCCGCCGTCGGCGTGCGCCCCTGCGGCAGCGCCTGCAAGGCTTCGGCAATGCCGGACAGCGGCACGCCCATGCGCTGGGCCACCTTGATGACCGCCACGCGCCGCAGCACCGATCGCGGATAGCGCCGCTGGTTGCCCGTGCTGCGCACGCTGGCGATGAGCCCCTTGGATTCGTAGAAATGCAGCGCCGACACCGCCAGCCCGCTGCGCGCGGCGACTTCGCCGACCGTCAGTTCGGGCGTGGGGCCGGGCGCGGCGGAGGATGCCGGTGGGGGCGTGGCACGGGGCGGACGGGCAGATTGGGCTGGTGGCATGGCAAGCGTCGGGAGCGAAGCGGCGACGGCAAAAGTCGAAAAGTCGCACAGGGTTGACCTCAAGTTTAGTTGAGGTTCGATACTGCCCACTTTCCACTTCATCCCCACCGGTCCATGTCCCTCGCCACCGCGCCTGCCCCATCCGCTCCGTCCGCCGCCAACACATCCGCACCCGCGCTGCAGCCCCACGGCCCGGCCGCTGCCGCGTACGTTCCGCCACCCGGCGGCAAGAGCGCCGCCCCGCTCGCCCTGTCCTTCCTCAACCCGGACGGTCTGTACGACCCGCGCCCCAATGGCTATTCGCACCTGGCCGTGGCGCAAGGCGCGGCGCGCACGGTGCACGTGGCCGGCCAGGGCGGTGAAGATGCGCAGGGCCGGCTGGCCGACGGTTTCGCCCAGCAGGTCGCCCAGGCCCTGGCCAACCTCGGCACCGCGCTCGCCGCGGCCGGCGCGCGGCCCCGGGACGTGGCCAAGCTCACGGTGCTCATCGTGGACCACAGCGAGCAGCGGCTGCACACCTTCGGCCAGGCCCTGATGGCGATGTGGGCCGACGCCCCGGCGCCCGCCTGCACGCTGATTCCCGTACCGCGCCTGGCGCTCGACGGCATGCTGTTCGAGATCGACGCCCTCGCCTACGTGCCTGCCGGCTGACCGGCCGCCGCTTCCAGCCACTCCATCCCGCCACCTTCGCGCCCGCCTCCGAGAATCCCGCCCCGCATGCCACCCCGTACCCTGCCCGCCGCCCCATCCTCCTCCCGCCCCGACACGTCGGCGGGCCTGTCCACCCCCGTGCTGCTGCTGATGGCGGTGGCCTGCGGCCTGTGCGCGGGCGCCAACTACTTCAACCAGCCCCTGCTGCACTCCATCGCCGTGCACCTGCAGGTGTCCGAAGGCACGGCCGCGCTGACCGTCACCTTCGCGCAGGTGGCCTACGCGGTCGGCTTGCTGCTGCTGGTGCCGCTGGGCGACAAGCTGGAGCGGCGGCGGCTGATCGCCACGCTCATGGTGCTGGCGGCGGCGGGGCTGTTCCTGAGCGGGTTTGCCGACCGCTTCGCGCTGCTGGCGCTGGGCACGCTCATGACCGGGCTGTTCTCGGTGGCGGCGCAGGTGCTGGTGCCCATGGCGGCCGCGCTGGCCGCGCCCGGGCGCAGCGGGCAGGCCGTGGGCCTGGTGATGAGCGGGCTGCTCACCGGCATCCTGGCCGCGCGCAGCGTGGCCGGCCTGCTGTCGGGCCTGGGGCGCGAGCAATTGACCACCCGCGTGTCGGTGCTGCTGGTGCTGGCCAGCTGGGCGGCGCTGTGGCTGGGGGGCACGTCCATCGCGTGGTTCCTGGTGGGCATGCTGGCGATCGACCTGGCGCTGCAGGGCGTGCACATCAGCAACCAGAACGTGATCTACCAGTTGGCCCCCGAGGCCCGTTCGCGCCTGAACGCGGTCTACATGACCACCTACTTCACCGGGGCGGCGCTGGGCTCGGCGCTCGGCTCCGCCGCCTGGCAGCGCGGCGGGTGGAGCGCCGCGTGCCTGGCCGGCGTGGGGGTGGCGGGGCTCAACGCCCTGGCGATGGTGCACGACGCCCGGCTGGCGCGGGGTACGCCGGCTCCGGCCGCACCGCCGGCCTGACGCCTTCGGGCGGCGATTCTTGCACCGCAGCAATTCGGGAACGGGTCCGACACGGCGGCCCTGGCGCCTGCCATGTAATGGGTTTCAGCTGCGCGGGTTCCGTGCAGCCCCCGCAACCCCGAGGAGGACCATCCCATGAAGCAACACGCCACCATCCGCGGAGAAGTCACTTACCGCGAAGGCGACGGCATGCCGATCGCCATTCCCGAGGGCCCGGTCGAACTCGCCCACGCCCCCGACAGCGTGACACTGAGCTGGACGGCGGACAATGACGCCGCCGGCCTGGCCGCCATGCCGCGCGACCAGTACGAGCTCTACGTGCAGGACGGCAAGATCCTGCCCAAGGGCGGCCAGGCGGAACAGGAAGACCACGTGGCCCCGGCCAGCGCCTGACCTCCCCCGCCATTTCATGACCCGACCGCTGCAGCGGCGGCTGCCCCCGCCGCCGCTGCACGCCATTATCAACTTCAGACTCAGGGCACGGGGCGGGTGAGGTAAACCGCCTCGCGGCCCACGATGGGCGCACGCGTGGGCATCATCACCGTGCAGCCGTCGCACAGCGCGCGGATCTCCTGCGCACCGTCGGTGGCGATCAGCTCGCCCTCGGCAAACACCTCGAACCCCACCAGCGGCCGCGTGAAGCGGAACTCCGGCGTCGTCACCATGCAGGTTTGGAGCAGCTCATAGCGGCGCTGCGGACCGGGCGCAGGGCGCTCGCGTTCGATGAGCCCGAAGTACCCCAGAAAATCCAGCGCCGCCGTGGTGGCCACCTCACCCGCCGAGCGCAAAAAGTGCTGCCCGCACTCCACCACCAGCCCCGTGCCCGCACCGCCCGCCTCGCCCAGGCGGCCATGCTGGATCAGCGGCGTGCCCGACCCCAGCCCGCTGGGCATGAGCAGGTGCACGCCCGGCCGGCCGATGGCGCAGGCCACTTCGGTGTTGCGCGAATAGGCGGGATACACCCAGAAAGGCTCGACGTCCTGGCTGGTGGAGTGGATGTCCAGCACGTGGTCGGCCGCGGCCACCATGGGGCGCAGCTCGCGCGCGCGGCGCATCTCGATGCTGTCCAGGCTGCCGTCCAGCTCGGCCGCAGACCACACGCGGTTGAGGTTGTGGTCGATCTGGCGGCTGTCGAACGGCCGGCTTTCGTCGAACGATTCGTAGGCCTGCACGTTGGCGAAGCTGATGGTGAGCGTGCCCTTCAACGGGCGCACGCCGCTGTCCAGCAGGTGCGTGGCGGCCACCATGCCGCAGATCTCGTTGCCATGCGTGAGCGCATTGATGAGCACGTGCGGCCCGGGCTGGCCCGAGGCGAAACGGTGCACGTAGGGGATGCCGGTGTTGCCCTCGCGGTAGGCGGACAGGTCGCGGGGCAGGACTTCGAACAGGGGCGGGGTGAGGGTCATCGCTGTGCGGCGGAGGGCGCCATCGGCTGCGGCGGCCCGTCCGGGTGAAGGTGGTGGGGAAGCCGGCCATCGTAGCCGCACCGCGCGGCCTTTGCAGGGCCCGGCGCGGTCCCCGTCACGCCATGCCGGACACCGGAATGGGGCTCTTGTACGATCGCCGGCACCGACCCCCGCCCTTGGGGGCGGTCCGCGTAAACCACCGACTGTTCATGACCCCGCCCTCCATCACGTGGCTCCCGCTCGCGCAAGCGCATGCGCGCTGGCCCGGTGGCTGGCGCGAGGCGTTGGCCAAGGCGCACGGCACAGCCCCGCCGCTCGCGGACGCCAGCCTGGTGTGCTGCGTGGAAGGCCCGCTGTCGCTGCCCGAACTGGCCTGGGACGGGACAGCGCCCTGGCCGCCCGGCACGTGGGCGGATGCCTTCGCCCTGCCTGCCGGCGCCCCCGCACCCGCACTGCTGCTGGTGCAGGGCGACCTGCACGTGGCGGGCGCCGTCACCGCCCCCGCACCGGGCATGGCCGCACCGGCCCTGGTGGTGTGCGGTCACGCGCACTGGGGGCATGCGGTGCTGGAGGGCATGCCGGTGGTCATCACCGGCGACCTGCAAGTGGACGGGCTGCTGTGGGGCGGCGGTGCCGATCCGGCCGAGGCGGGTGCAACCGGGCCCGGCCTGGAGGTCGGCGGCTCGCTCGGCGCACAGGTGGCGCTGTTCACCGGCGGCTACGGCCTGCGCACGGGCGGCGAGGACCGGGTGGCCTACCCCTTCGGCGCCCCGTTCGGCGGCCACGACCTGGCGGCATTCTCTGCCGAGCCACTGGCCGCCGTGTTCGATCCGGCCTGCCTGCACGGCCTGGCCGTGGGCGAGGACGGCCGCCTGGGCGCCCTGCCCGACCGCGCCGCCGTGCGGGCCGCGTTGCAAGCCGGCCGGCCCGTGCTGCGCAGCCCCGACGCCATCGCCGCCGACCTGGCGAGCGACACCGCGCTGTGCCCGGGCGGCGCCATGCACGCCAACCACCTGCGCCAGTTGCTGCGCTCCCGCCTGCTCGATGCCGCCCACAAGAAAGCCACCGGCTGGTTCGGCCAGACCGACTTCCTGCTGTGCCGCCAGCACGTGGACGACGAGGGCGACACCTACGGCGACGGCCTGTTCATGACCGTCTGGAAGACCTGGGACTTTCACCTGTCCATCGACGACGGTACCGCACGCCAGGGCTGGTGGCAGCGGATGACCGCCCGCCTGCGCGCGCCGCCTCCACCACCCCGCAGCGACGGCCTGGCCGTCATGCACAGGCGTTATGCCGCAGGCGTGCCCGGCCCCTGGGAACCGCTGGCCGAGGATGGGGACCCCGCCGCGCTGCAGGCCTGCCTGCGCGCATGGCACGGCGTGCTCGACCACGCCCGCCGGGCCGCGGCCCAGTCACGCGCCGGCCACCCCGTGTGGCGGCGGCTGGAGGCGGCGTTGTCCCCCGCGCGCATCGAGGCACTGGCGCAGTTGCCGGTGTTCACCGAGCAATACAACGACTGGTGGGGCACCGAGCGCAACGGCTGGTGGGAGGGCGACGTGTGGGTCGGCGTGCGCCAGCCCTGCATGCACCAGGGCGAGCCCTGGGGCCTGGCCCTCAAGCTGAGCTGGCGCAACGGCACCGAGGCGCCGGGCGACGCGCCCGACGACGCGCACGCCGCCTACCAGCTGGAGATCGAGGCCGCCGCCCCCGGCGCGCCGCCGGTGGTGCGCATCACCTGCGCCCAGCGGCAGTCCGATCCGCGCCACCCGCTGCCGCGCCACGCCGTGGACCATGCGGCGCGCCTGCTGCGCTGGTTCACAGTGCTGGAGCAGCGCCTGCATGCGGCGCACGGGGGTACGGCGCAGAACCGTGATACCGCCTGATTTGCTATATATTTAATAGCAATACAGGCAATCGATACTAGGGCATGGGCCCGTTTTGACTCAAAACCGGCAGTCCCGGGCGTCAATCCCCGCCGCCGTCCCCGCCCCCATCGCTGTCGCCATCGCTCTCCGGCGCCTGCGAATCGTCCGGGCCATTGCCATCGTCGCCACCCCGGCTGCCGCGTTTGTTGCGGCCCCGGGCTTCCTTCTTGGCGGCGCGCAGAGCCTCCTGCCGGGCGCCCTCGGCCTGCCAGACCTCGAACTCCTCGGGCGTCTCCAGCGTGATGCGGCCCAGGATGGCGGTGCGGAAGTCCGTCATCACCAGCTCGGCCGCCTTCTGCAGGTTGACGCGGCCGCCCGCCATGATGGCGCCGCGCTTGCGGGCCACGGCCTCCAGGATCTCTTCGTCCTGCAGGTTGCCCACCGCGCCCGCCGGCAGGCCCAGCTTGTAGCGCGCCTCCATCAGCGGCACGTAGTGCTGCTTGAGGTAGCCGATCAACTCCAGCGCCACCTCTTCCTCGTCGTAGGCATTGCGGCCGATGGCGCCGCTGGCGGCCAGCTTGAAGCCGCTTTCGGGCACGGTGATGCGCGGCCACAGCATGCCGGGCGTGTCCCACAGGTAGAAGTCGTCGGCCAGCGTGATGCGCTGCTCCAGCTTGGTGATGCCGGCCTCGTCGCCCGTCTTGGCCTGGCTTTTCTGGCTGAGCGTGTTGATGAGCGTGGACTTGCCCACGTTGGGAATGCCGCAGATGAGCACCCGCATCGGCTTGGCCATGCCGCCGCGCTGCGGCGCCAGCTGGTGGCAGGCGTCGATGAGGCGCCGGGCCGGCGCGGGCTCGGAGGCATCGAGCGCGATGGCGCGCGTCTCCGAGCGGGCGTTGTACCAGTCGAGCCACAGCGGCGTGCGCGCGGGGTCGGCCACGTCCTGCTTGTTGAGCACCTTGACCGCCGGCTTGTGCCCGGTCAGCTCGGCCAGCAACGGGTTGCTGCTGGAGCCGGGCAGGCGCGCATCCAGCAGTTCGATCACCACGTCGATGTCCTTGATGCGCTCGCCGATCGCCTTGCGCGTGAGGTGCATGTGACCGGGAAACCACTGGATGGCCATGGAGAGTCTTTCGCTTTTTTGAGGGGGTTCGAGGGCGACAAGGATAATCGGCCCTGTCTTCACCTTCCGCATTGGCCTACATGCCCCTTCCCCCACCCCCCGTTCACCGCCCCGATCAGAAGCACGACAAGGAGTTGCTGTTCAAGGGCGTGACCTGCGCGCTCATCGGCCTCATCGTGCTGCTGGCACCCTACGTGGCGCGGTCGTCCAGCGTGGCGGACATGATGCGGCAGGCCTACCTGGTGGGCTGGTTCGCCCTGGTGCTGGGCGGCGCGTTCCTCGTGCGCTACGCCATGCGCCGCTATGGGGGCCGCCGCCGCTACTGAGGACGCGGGACGATGCGATGACCGAAGTCGCCACCGACCTGGACCGCGCACGCGCCGGGTTCGCCGCGCTGCAGGCCCGCGCGCAGGCCCATGCGGTGGCGCTGCGCCCGCCCCCGGCAGAGCCCACCACCTGCTGCGGCCGCGGCTGCAACGGCTGTGTCTGGGAGGGCTTCTACGCCGCGGCCGAATGGTGGCGGCAGGATGCACTGGAGGCGCTGCAAGCCACGGCCACCGAAGCCGCACCACCGGGCTGACGGCACCACGGCCGCCTTCGACCTCAGCGCTCGATCGTCTTGTTCCAGCGCGCGTTCCATGCAGGGCGGCTGGCGTTCACGCTGTCCCAGTCCAGGGTCACCGCGTTCTTCATCCACTGGTTGATCTTGGCCACCTGCCCGGCACTCTCGCCCGCGGCGGGGGCCTTGGGGTTGGTGGGGATCTGCGCGCCGAACTGCAATACGTTGGCCTGCGCCAGCGGGCTCAGCAGAAACTCGGCGAGCTTCTGTGCCAGTTCGGGCTCGCTGTTCCTGGCGATCACGCACTGGGCGGTGAGCAGCACGACCGAGCCCTCCTTGGGCTGGGCGTATTCCACCGGAATGCCCTTGGTCTTGAGAGCCTCCACCGCGGTGGGCGTGAGCGGGAAGATCGCGGCCTCGCCCGTCTGCACCATCTCGGAAATCTTGGCCGAGCTGGGGATGTACTCCAGCACGTTCGGCCCGATGGTCTTGGCCCAGTTGCTGAAGCCCGGCTCCACGTTCTTGTCGTTGCCGCCCTGGATGCGGTTGAACATCAAGAAGCCGTGCAACCCGAACGACGACGACGGCATCGACTGGAACACCACCTTGCCCTTGTATTTGGGGTCGGCGAAGTCCATCCACGACGTGGGCGCCGCCCAGCCCTTCTCGGCGAACATCTTGGTGTTGTAGGCGATGCCGGTCATGCCCACGCTCACGCCGCTGGCCAGATCGTCCTTGAAGCGCGCAGCAGGGTACAGGTCGGCCAGGTTGGGGTTGGGCCTTTGCTTTTCGCACAGGCCCATGCCCATGGCACGCACCATGATGCCGTCGTCCAGGAACATCACGTGCATCTGTGGCCGGTCCTTGTTGGCCTGCGCCTTGGCCAGGATGTCGGAGGACGTGCCCGGCACCACCACGACTTTCACGCCATGCAGCTTCTCGAAGGCCGGGAAGACGTATTGCGTGTAGGCCTTCTCCATGGTGCCGCCGTTCATGCCGATGTAGAGCGTCTTGGTCTGCGCGGCAGCGCCGGTGGCAAGCAGTGCCAGCACGGCGGCCGCCCCCAGTGGGCGGCGCAGCGGGCGCAGGAAGCGGGTGGCGAAGGTCATGGGTCTTTCCTTTCAGTGGGGAACGGAGGGGGCGGGAGTCGGTTCGGCCGGCGATGGCGCGCCGAATCGGTCGATGGCGAAGGCGTCGATGGGCGTGGTGCTGCGGCCGTCGCGCGCCAGCTCGGCCAGCACCTCGCCCACCGCGGGGCCGATCTGGAAACCCGCGCCGGCAAAGCCGAAGCCGTGGATCAACCCCGGCGTGGTGCGGCTCGCCGAAAGCACCGGCTGGCGATCGGGCAGGTAGCCCTCGGTGCCGCTCCAGGTGCGAATGAAGTGCGCGTTCTTCAGGGCCGGCAGCAGTTCCACCGCCTGCACGCCCAGCGCTGCGATGGCGCTGCGCTCCGAACGGGCGCGATCGGCATCCACCGCAAAGCCCGATCCACCGCCCAGCACCAGATTGCCCCGCGCCACCTGGCGGCAGTAGATGCCGCCGCCCTCCACGCCCAGGCTCCAGTGCATGAAGAACGGCAGCGGCTCGGTCACCGCCATGGCCGGGTGGCCGGAATGCAGAGGCACCGCCTCGCCGAACTGCGCGGCCAGCGGCCCGGCCCAGGCGCCCGCGCAGTTGAGCAGCACCGGGGCGCGCACCTGCAGCGCGGTGCCCGAGCGCAGCGTGAACCGCTGCCCGTCGTGCACCACTTCGGTCAGCGGGGTGCGCTCGAAAATCTGCGCGCCCGCGCGCCGGGCGGCCAGCGCGAACGCGGGCGACACCAGGCGCGGGTTGGCCTGCCCGTCGTCGGGGCAGAGCGACCCGCCCACGGCGCGCCCACCCAGCCAGGGGCAGCGCTCGCGCAGCGTGGCGCCCGACACCAGTTGAATGCCGAGGCCGAAATCGCGGCTCATCTCGGCGTATTGCTCCAGCGCAGCCATGTCGGCCTCGCTTCGCCCGATCTTGAAATGCCCGCTGCGCAGGTACTCGCCGTCGGTGCCGACCAGCTCGGGCAGGCATGCCCAGATCTCGTGCGCGCGCTGGGCCAGCGGCAACTGGCTCAAGGGCCGGCCCTGACGGCGCACGCCGCCGTAGTTGACGCCGCTGGAGCGCGAGCCGCACAGGTCGCGCTCCAGCAGCACCACGGCCACGCCCCGGCGGCGCAGCGCCAGCGCGGCCGAGGCGCCGACAATGCCGCCGCCCACGATGGCGACGTCGGTGTCCACGGTGCGGATCGCTGTCGTATGGGCGGCGGTCATGCAGCGGGCTCCACGGCGCTGCCCTGCTCTGCAGCGCGGACTTGCCAGTGAATCGGAATGGGCTTGATCGGTGCCTGCCCGCGCAGGCGGCCCACCAGCTCCACCGGCCGGCCCGTGGCATGCGCCAGTATTTCAGCGGCGGCCACGCCGCACATGCGGCCCTGGCAGCGGCCCATGCCCACGCGGGTCAGCGCTTTCAAGCGGTTCATCTCGTCGGCCCCGGCATCGCGCGCACAGGTCCGCAAGTCGCCCGCAGTGACGTGCTCGCAGCGGCACACCACCACGTCGTCGGGCGCCTGCGCCGCCCAGTGGACAGGGAAAGGAAACGCCCGCTCCAGCCCGCGCCGGAACCGCACCAGGCCCGCCAGTCGGCGCTCCAGGGTGGCAGCGCGGGCCGGGTCCACCGCCATGCCCAGGTCGGCCAGCAACGCAAGCGCGGCGCGTTCGCCCGCCCACTCGGCCGCGTCCGCGCCTTGGATACCGGCGCCATCGCCCGCCAGGTAAACGCCCGGCACGCTGGAGCGGCCTGCGCTGTCGCGCTCGGGCAGGTGGGCGCGCTGCAGGGGAGCCCAGGCGAAGCGGCAGCCCAGCAGGTCGGCCAGTTGCGTTTCGGACCGCAGGGCGTAGCCGAAGCCGACCGCGTCGCAGGGCACCGTGTGCTCCTGATGGCCGTCGCTCCACACCACGCCCGCCACGCGGGCGGTATCGGCAGGGCCTTCGCCGCCCAGGATGCGAACGGGCTGCACGCCGGTGTGCACTGGCACGCCATGCGCGCGCAGCCAGCCCACGTAATACAGGCCCTTGGCCAGCAGGGCCGGTTGCGCCAGCATGCCGGGCAGCGCGGCGCACTGGTCAGCGAAGCGCGCAGTGTCCAGCACGGCGGCCACCTTCACACCCGCCCCGGCGCCGGCTTTCGCATATTGGTAGGCCACCAGGTACAGCAGCGGGCCGGTGCCCATCAGCACCACGCTGCGCCCGATGGTGCAGCCCTGGAACTTGAGCGCCACCTGTGCGCCGCCCAGCGTGTACACGCCCGGCAGCGTCCAGCCCGGCAGGGGCAGCACGCGGTCGGTGGCGCCGCTGGCCACGATGAGCGGGCCGTGCGCCACCGAGCGCGCGGTCTGCGTGGGGCCGTGCAGCACGTCCAGCACGCCGCCGTGCGCGTTCCACACCAGGCTGTCGGGCTGGTAGTCGATGCGTCCGTGAAGGCCGTCCAGCGTGCTGTGCAGCGCGGTGGCGCGCGCCGCTTCGGTGCCGTACAGCGTGTGCGCGGTGCGCTCGAAGTGGGCGGGTGGGCGGCGGTAGATCTGCCCGCCGCCGCGCGCGGCCTCGTCGATCAGCACGGGCCGCAGGCCGTGCGCGGCCAGGGTTTGCGCGGCGCGAATGCCCGCGGGGCCCGCGCCCACGATCACGGGGGGCAAGGGATTGCTGGCGGTCATGCCGTGCCCTCGCCAGTGATCAGGGCCATGCCGGCCACCACGAAGGTGGAGCAGGCGCGCAGCCGTTCGCCGCCGGCCGTCTGCACCCAGCAGTCCTGGCAGGCGCCCATGAGGCAGAACCCCGCGCGCGGCTCGTGGCTGAACTCGTTGCGGCGCAGCCGGGCGCGGTGGGTCAGGATGGCGGTCAGCACCGTGTCGCCTTGCAAGGCGGTGGCGGGCTCGCCGTCCAGCGTGAAGGACAAGGGCGCGCGGTGCGTTTCGGCCACGCGGTGCAGCAATGCGGTGGGGGTTGCAGCCATGGCGTTACTTGCGCCCCACCAGCACGCGGTCCAGGCCATAGACCCGGTCCAGCAGCACCATGGCGCAGGCGGTGAGGGCCACCATCAGCGCCGACACGGCGGCCATCAACGGGTCGATCGACTCGGTGGCGTACATGTACATGCGCACCGGCAGCGTCACCGTGCTGGGCGAGGTCACGAAGATCGACATCGTCACTTCGTCGAAACTGTTGATGAACGCCAGCAGCCAGCCCCCCGTCACGCCCGGCAGGATCATGGGCAGCGTGATGCGCGTGAACACCGTCGCCTGGCTGGCGCCCAGCGACAGCGCCGCGTGCTCGGCGCTGCGGTCGAAGCCCACCAGCGCCGCCACCACCAGCCGCAGCGTGTAGGGCGTGACGATGAGCGCATGCGCCGCCACCAGCCAGCCGAAGCTGCCCGTGCCGCCCGTCAGCGCGAACAGGCGCAGCAGCGCCACGCCCAGCACCAGGTGCGGAATGATCAGCGGCGACAGAAACAATCCGTTCAGGAACCCGCGCCCCGCGAACTCGTAGCGGGTGATGGCGATGCCCGCAGGCACCGCCAGCACGGTCGCCAGCGTGGCCGAGGCCAGCGCCAGCCACAGGCTGTTCCAGAACGACTGCATGAAGTCCGGGTGCTCGAACACCGCCCTGAACCAGCGCAGCGAGAACTCGGTGGTCGGCAGCGTGAGCGTGTTGTGCGGTGTGAACGCCACGATGCACACCACCACCAGCGGGGCGAGCATGAAGGTGATGACCAGGGCGTTGAACGCCAAGGCGATGGGGCCGTTCTTGTTCATGGATCAGGACTCCCGCCGGGCCGCCCGAAGGGAGGCCTGCGCGCCCTTGGGGGGCAGCAAATGCACGAAGTGATGGAGCGTGGGGGTCGTCATGTTCAACCCAGCGCTTTCTTGTAGCGGCCCTCGACCAGGCGGTTGTAGCTCAGCATCACCACCAGATTGGCCACCAGCAGCGTGAGCGCGATCGCCGCGCCCAGCGGCCAGTTCAGTTCGTGCAGGTACTCGTCGTACACCACCGTGGCGACCATCTTGAGCCGCCGCCCGCCCAGCAGGCCGGGAATGGCGAACGAACTGGCCGCCAGCCCGAACACGATCAGGCTGCCCGACAAAATGCCCGGCATCACCTGCGGCAGCACGATGCGCCGCAGCGTGGTGAACGGCGTGGCCTGCAGCGACAGCGCGGCGTTCGCCACACCCGGGTCCAGCTTTTGCAGCGATGTCCACACCGGGATCACCATGAACGGCAGCATCACATGCACCAGCGCCACCACCACGGCGACCTCGGTGTAGAGCATCTTGAGCGGGCCGATGCCGAAGAGCTGCAGCGCACCGTTCACCAGCCCCTCGGGGCCCAGCAGCATGCTCCAGCCGAAGGCCCGCACCACCACCGACACCAGCAGTGGCGCCAGCACCACCAGCAGCAAAATCGAACGCCAGGGATTGCCCATGCGGCTCAGGATGTAGGCCTCGGGCGCGCCGATGGCCACGCAAATCAGCGTGACCACGCCGGCGATCCAGAACGTGCGCCAGAAGATCGCGTGGTAGTACGAGTCGGTGAAGACGTGCGCGTAGTGCTCCAGCGTGAATTCGCCCGCCTTCACGCCCGTGGCCGGGTCGAACGCGTTGAACGACAGCACGGCCGTGAGCGCCAGCGGCACCAGCAGCAGCACGGTGAACATCACCAGCGCCGGGCCCGACAGCCACCAGGGCGCGGCCCTCCTTTGCAGCGACGTGGCGGCCACGCTCATGGCGCCACCTCGGTGGCGGCGGCCTCGGTCTCCAGCTCGGCCAGGGCCGCCTCGTCGGCGGGCAGCAGGCGCATGCAGTGGTCGGGCCAGTCCACGCCCGTGCGCTCGCCCTCGGCCAGCGCAGCGCGGCCGTCGTTGGGCGCGAGCACCATCAGGTCGCCCACCGGCGTGCCGACGCGGTAGAGCCACTGGCTGCCCAGAAAGAACCGCTCGCACACCTCGCCATCGAGCCGGCCCTGCACGGCGGGCACCAGCTGGGCTTTTTCAGGGCGCACGCTCAGCAGCACGGCAGCGCCGGGACGAAAGCGGGGGCCATCCACCTCCACCGCCAGCGGGCCCACCGACACATGCGTGTGCGTGCCGTTGGCATGCGTCACCTTGCCGGGCAGCAGATTGGCCTTTCCCACGAAGGTGGAGATGAACCGCGTGCGCGGGTGCTCGTACACGCGGTGGGGGTGGTCGATCTGCGTGGCGCGGCCGGCCTCCATCACCACCACGCGGTCGCTGATCGACATGGCCTCGCTCTGGTCGTGCGTGACCATGATCGTGGTGGTGCCCACTTTGCGCTGGATCTGCCGCAGCTCGAACTGCATCTCCTCGCGCAACTTGGCGTCGAGGTTGGACAAAGGCTCGTCCAGCAGCAGCACCGGCGGCTCGATCACCAAAGCACGCGCCAGGGCCACGCGCTGGCGTTGCCCACCCGACAGCTCGCGCGGGTAGCGGGTGGCGTGCTGCTCCAAGTGCACCAGCGCCAGGGCGTGGGCCACGCGCTCGGCGCGTTCGGCCTTCGGAATCTTGCGCATCTCCAGGCCGAAGGCCACGTTGGCCGCCACCGTCATGTGCGGAAACAGCGCATAGCTTTGGAACACGATGCCCAGCCCGCGCGTGTTGGCCTTGGCATGGGTGATGTCTCGGCCGTCCAGCTCGATGCGCCCGCTGGTCACCGCCTCGAACCCCGCCACCATCTGCAGCGTGGTCGTCTTGCCGCAGCCCGAGGGGCCCAGCAACGAGACGAACTCCCCCTTTTGCACCGTGAGGTTCATCGCCGACACCGCACAGGTGCTGCCATAGAACTTGGTGACATCCGCGAGTTTGAGAAACGACATGGAAGAAGCCTTTCCGGGAGCTGCATCGCGCGGGCGGCCGGGCCCTGCCGATGCTTGCAAACCTGCTGTAGAGCGGCAACGGCCACTGCCTTCTTGCGCTGGTGCACCCGGGTGGTGCGCCAGGCGCGCAAAGTTGAAGCAGCCACTGATTTCAATTCACTCTATTGCAATAAACAAACCAAGGCACTTCTGGTATTCCATTAATCAGAACTTTTCTTGAATTTATTCCATTCAATGAAATATCATGCCGATCCATTGAAGCCAAAATTCCACAGGAGCGATGCATGCAAGCACCAGCCACCGCCACGGGCGGCGTCCCCCGCGTGTTCGCGGTCATCCGGGCCTTGTCGGCCGTGCAGGCCGAGGGCGGCCGGGTCACCCAATTGGCGCGCGCGGTCGGCCTCACGCAGGGCACCACGCACCGTTTGCTGCAATCGCTGGTGGCCGAAGGCATGGCCGAGCAGGACGAGCGCACCAAGCTGTACCGCCTGAGCATGGATTTCTTCGCCCTGGCTGCCAAAGCCGGCAACCCCGGCGACCTGCGCAGCCTGTGCCGGCCCGTGCTGCTGCGCCTGTGCGCCAGCCTGGGCGACAGCATCTTTCTGCTGGTGCGCAGCGGCTTCGACGCCGTGTGCCTGGACCGCAGCGAAGGCCCCTTCCCCATCCGATCCTTCACCGGCGACATCGGCGGCCGCGTGGCCCTGGGCGTGGGCCAGGGCGCGCTGGCCATCCTGGCCTTTCTGCCCGAGGCCGAGCGGGAAGAAGTGATCCGCTTCAACCTCTCGCGCGTGCGAGAGTACGGCGTGTTCGACGAGGTGTACCTGCGCACCGAAATCGAGCGCGTGCGCCAGCTGGGCTATGCCGGGCGCAACACGGGCCTGCTGGAAGGCATGGCCGGCGTAGCCGTGCCCATCTGCGACCGGGAAGGCCGGGCCGTGGCCGCCCTGAGCGTGGGCACCATCGCCGACCGGCTCAATACCGACCGCATGCCGACCGTGGTGGAACTGCTCAAGCGGGAGGCAGCGGCCATCGGGCCGAAGATCAACCCGTTCGATGCCACGCTGCGGCGGCCGGCGCAGAGTTTGGCGAGTTCGCCGGCCGAGCAGCAGTTCGTGCCCGGGGCGGACCGGTCGGCCGGCGTGGCCGCATCCGACTGACCGGCTCAAGCCCGTCGAAACGGATCACCAAGCATCGCATTCCCCAAAAAATGCGCGGTGCAGAGCGCCTGGCCCCCACCTGCCCGCCTCATGCGGCGAAATGATCGCAAAGGAAATCCACGAAGGCGGTGACCTTGGGGCTCACGAGCCGGCGTGATGCGTGCAGCACCCAGCCTTCGGGCTGGGCCCCCTGCACCACGCCCCACTCGACGATGCGCCCGGCGGCCAGGTCCGGCGCCACGGCGGTGCGTGGCACCAGGGCCGGGCCTGCGCCCGCGAGCACCGCGTTTCGAATGAGCAGCGGGGTCGAGTAGCGCAACAGGGGCTTGGGCAGGTACGTGCGCACGTTGCCGGCCTGGTCGACCACCGTCCAGGGCTTCGCCACGGTGCGGCCCGTGCGCGTGACCGCCGGGAGTTCGATGCCGCCGCCGGGTGCCGCGGCATTCGCTGGCGGCATTGGCCAATTTGGCGGCGCGACCAGCAGCAACTGATCGCGCAAAAAACAGCGGCCGACCAGCGTATCGTCCGGCCGCGGATTGAAGCGCACGACGATGTCGTACCCGTCGCCTACCAGATCGACGAGGCGGTCTTCCGCCGTGACCTCCAGCCGCACCTCGGGGTGCGCGCGCAAAAATTCCGCGCCCAGCTGTCCCATCGCCACGTGCGCGAACAGCAGCGGTGTGCTGACGCGCAGCACGCCGCGCGGCCGGCCGATGCCGGACTTCAGCTCATCGACCACCTGCGTGATCTCGCCGAAAGGATCGGCCGTGCGCGAATGCAAGATGGCGCCCTCCGGCGTCAACTGCAATTTGCGGGTACCCCGCTCGACGAGGCGCACGCCCAGGGCATCCTCCAGAGCCCGCACGCGGCGGGACAGCGTGGCCTTCGGCACGCCGCTGGCGCGGCTGGCGCTGCCGAACCCGCCGTGGGTCGCCACCCGATTGAAGTCGGCCAATGCCGTGATATCCATACTTTGTTCCATTGATGGGACGCCATGTCCATATTTCTTGGACTATGCACCATTCCTGAGCCACTGAACAATCACGGCGTGGGCAAGCACTGGCCGCCAACCGGCCCGCTTCACTGCCCGCTCCCTTCACCCCATCAGCAAGGAATGCCCCCATGAAAGCAGTACGGTTTCACCAATACGGTGGCCCAGAGGTTCTGGCCATCGAAGACATCGCGAAGCCCGCGCCTGGCCCCGGCCAGGTGCGCATCGCGGTCAAGGCGGCAGGCGTCAATCCGATCGACTGGAAACTGCGAGCCGGCTACATGCACGCGATGATGCCCATCGCCATGCCCGCCGGCAGCGGGTTCGACGCGGCAGGCATCGTCGATGCCGTGGGCGAAGGCGTGTCCGGCGTGGCCGTGGGCGACGCCGTCTTCGGCAAGGGCATCGACACGATGGCCGAATACGCCGTCCTGCAGGAATGGGCCGCGAAGCCGCAGGGCCTGTCTTTCGAAGAAGCCGCAGGCTACGCGGTCGCGGTCGAAACGGCCACGCGCATCATTGCCGAAGTGGGCGTGAAGCCGGGCGAGACGCTCCTGGTCAGCGGCGCCGCCGGGGGCGTGGGATCGGCCGTGATCCAGCTGGCCAAAGCCGCCGGCATCCGCACGATCGGCACCGCCAGCGCCGCCAAGCACGACTACCTGCGCTCGCTGGGCGCCACCCCGACGACCTACGGGCCCGGGCTGGCCGATCGCGTGGCCGCACTGGCGCCGCAAGGCGTGCAAGCCGCACTCGACATTGCCGGCTCTGGCGTCATTCCGGAACTGGTGGCGATCACCGGCGACGCATCGAAAGTGCTGTCGATCTCCGACCTGTCGGCCCCGCAACACGGCGCCAAAACCTCGTTCGAACCCATGGACGCGGCCCTGGCCAGCAAGGCGCTGGCGGGTGCGGCATCGCTGTTCAACGCCGGCGCATTCCAATTGCCCGTCGAGCAAACCTTTCCGCTGGACCGCATCGCCGCCGCGCATGAACTCAGCGCGCAAGGCCACGTGACCGGACGGCTCGTCATCACCTTGAACTGACGGATCGGAGGCCGGGCCCTCATGGCCTGGCCTCTTTCAACCCCATCGATTGCCCAAGCGGCGCCTGGAAGACCGCATGCGCCATCCAACGACCGTCAATCTCCACCTTCTACCGTCAGGCAACAAGGCCACACCATGGACATCAGCAGCAACACCGTCCTGATCACCGGCGGTTCGTCCGGCATCGGGCTGGAACTGGCGAAGCAGCTTCTGCACCTCGGCAACACCGTGATCGTCACCGGCCGCAACCCCGCCAAGCTGGCGGCCGTGAGCCGCTCGCTACCCGGCATCCACACCCGGGTTTGCGACGTGGCCGACCCCGCGTCCATCCGCGCGATGCACCAGACGCTGCCCCAGGAGTTTCCGGCACTGAACGTCGTCATCCACTGCGCCGGCATCATGCGAAAGATCAATCTCCAGAGCCCCACGGACGATCTGCAAGGCCTGACCCAGGAAGTCGAAACGAATCTGAAAGGCACCCTCTGGGTCAACCAGATGTTCCTGCCCCACCTGAAAAAACAGCCGCGCGCGGCGATCGTCAATGTGTCTTCGGGGTTGGCCTTCGTGCCCATGGCCATCGCGCCCATCTACTGCGCGACCAAGGCGGGCCTGCATGCCTATACACGGTCGCTGCGACTGCAGCTCGAACGCACCCGCGTGCAGGTCTTCGAGCTGGCGCCACCGGGCACGGATACCTCGCTGTTCTCGGGCGATTTCACGAAGGAAGATGTGGGCGGCGTCACCCCGATGCCGGTCGAAACCCTGGTGAAACATGCCTTGGCCGGGCTGCGGAAAGACAAGCTCGAGATTCGGCCGGGGTTGAGCAACGTCTTGAAGATCGCATCGCGCATCGCACCGAATTTCATGTTCGCGCAGTTGGGCAAGTCGGTGGATTTGATGCGGGACCACTGAGCCGGGCGAGCGATCTTTGCCGCAATGTGTGCAACGACGCGGCCAGGGGCTTTCCCGTCCACCCGTCAGACAGCGTTCGACTTAGGCCATGGACCGCCGCCCCTCTCACGCCAATCTGGCTGTGGCCCAGGCCGGGTATAGCCCCACACCCGAATGACTCCCGCCTCCACGGAATAGGGAATGCTGTGGCGCTTGAGGACCTCTTGCAGCCAGTGTGCCGAGGCCGCTTGAAGCTCGATCCACTCCCACTCCGCGACCGGATGGAGGTGGTAGTAGAACTCACCATCCCATGCAGTACAGAACCCTGGTGGCGCGAAAACGCTGCGGCCCCGGAACTGGGGATGCTGCTCGACCGGTGCCGCGAGCATCTCGGCACGCAGCTCCGCCCATTTGGTGTGATTGAGCGCCGGATACAGCTCCCCGCGCTGGACCATGGCTGACAAGCGCTTCATGTCTTCATCGGTTGGGCGAGGCATTGCCTTGCTATCCCATTTGCACAGACGGGTCACATGGCGCTCCGAAATTTCCATCGTTCAGTCCAGTCGCAGGCAACGATGCACGCCACGATAACGACGCCTGCAGCAGGTCCGGGTTCCTATCGCGGCACGCCAATTTAAAGGCTGCCTCACACGCTCACTGAGCCCCTGAACCCTCGCGCAGCGTAGTAAGACTCGGCCCCGTTGTGGTACACGAAGACCCTGCCGTAGCGCCTGTCGCAAAACAGCGCGCCGCCGAGTTGTCTGATTTCCCGCGGCGTGGCGACCCAGCTGGACGTTTTGCGGTCGAACTCCCCAAACTGTTGAAGCGTCCGGTATTGGTCCTCCGTCAGCAGCGAGATGCCCATGGCAGCGGCCACGTCCTCCGCGTTGTTCTCTGGCTTGTTCTGCTTGCGGGCATTCCATGCCGCTGCGTCATAGCAGAGGCTTCTGCGGCCCGACGGGCTTTCGGCGGCGCAGTCGCAGAAAACGCAGGTGCCGGCGGCATCCGCTGTTCCGATGACATCGGGTTCGCCTCCTGTGGCCTCCATGGCGTGGAGCACCTTCAGCTTTTCGGGATTGTTTTGCAAACGCGCATGGACGTGGGCCCAATCGACACCGGGGTGCCTGTGAGTGTTCTGCTGGAACCGCTGCTGCAATACTTCGAGGATGAGGTCGCCCTTGTCTGTTTTCACGTCGCTCCACTCCTGTTTGAACATCATTTTTGCCAGCGGATGCGTGCATGAGGTCTGAACGTCCGCTGACCTCGTGTTGATTCTGCTTGACCTTGCAACGGCTCAATGCACCCGAAGCACCTCAAACTGCTGCCGGCTCGGAGCGAGCTGTATCGACACTTCATCCCCCTCGCATTTACCCAGCATGGCCCTGCCCAAAGGGGCTTCGCAGCTGATGACCTGAACGAGCTGACCGCCGCTGACCAACTTCATGCTGCCCCCATCCGGGCCGAGAAAGATCTGCTGCTCCTTGTCGTCGGAATCGACCAGGCAGACCAGCGCGCCGAGCTGTATGCCTTTGCTGGCGTCGTAGGGGCGCGGGCGGAATTGGCGCCAATGGGCCAGCGCCTGACGGATGGCTTCGGCGCGCCGAGCCTGGCCGGTCGCCAGATAGGCGGCTTCAAGCCCCAAGGTGTCGTATTTGTTCTCGGCGATGTTTTCTTCATGGGTCGCCGTTTCATGGGCCGCCCGCATTGCCTGCTCGGTTTGCAGCAGGTCTTCTGAGAGCCGTTCCAACACCTGCTGCTGTAGCAAAAATTTATCCATGATCAAAGTGAGGCATGTCGAAGGAGCGGTGGGCAGGTCTTGATTGTGAAGGGCTCCGACAGACTTCGAACGCTTCCGTTGGCCACAGGCCAACTTCAGCGATGGAGCGATGCCGCAGCTCAATCGGCTAAGCCATTGGCAGAATTGACCAATCACCCGACACTTGGCATTGGCCTCACTCAGGGGACTCCATCAACAAAAGATGCTCGGATAGAGTGACGGATATGCGTCCTGATCCCCTTGCCTGGTGGCATTCTGAGTTCGGCGAGATTGCGCCTCGCGGGCATCTTCTGCGTCGCGCTCTCAGCGCGCAATGGGTGCGGTTTCATTCACTCCCTGAATCGAAACGGTACGCTGAGTCGCTGGACGAATACGCCGAAATTGAACATCGACATTGTCTCGTCGCATCAGCGCTCTTCAGCGCCAACGAGCCCTTGTACGTCTTTCGCGCGCTTGGCGAGGAAGCCAGGCTGCGTGGAAAGGCCAAGCATCAGCTTGCCGGGCGCCAATTCAGAGAGGCCGTTGCTGTGATGCAGCCCGAAAGTCTTGGGCAGGACGAAGAGGATCGAATGTATGTCCGGGCTTTGGTTTGCCACTGGAAACCGGATTTCTTCGAAGCTGCGATTCGCCTACTCGCAGACTGGAAAGCGGTGGGCATCTCGTTTGTTTCTCCGGCGACAAAAAACATTTTCTGTCCCTACGACGGTGGGATGGACGTCTTCACGCACTCCATCGCACCCGAAGAGCTTCGTGCCCGCTTTACGGACTGGCTATCGCCCCGTCCGGACGGTCTATGAACGACGGCTTGGGGCCAAAGCGAACATCCGTCTCAACCGAAATTGGCCATACGTGACAGACCTTGAAACCACGAATCAGTATGCGGCGACCAGGATAGAACCCCGCGAACAGGTCGACATTTCCCCAATAACTGTCCAGCGCAGGTCCACTGGCGGCGCCACGTTGCCATGGCAGGAAGAACTGAGGCGATCCGACAAGCTGCGAAAAATAACTGTGGCTCGATCGAGAACCACGACGACTCAAGCATGCTGCAGACATTCCAAGTGCTAAGGAAGCTCTGCACAAAACACGCACGAACGTGCTGATGCCTTGAGCCAGTTGGAACGCGATGGGCCAACCCCTGATTTATCTCAGCTCCGGTGCCTGTGGCACGAACTGGCGGCCTGAATGGC
>NZ_BQXK01000025.1:0-68418 GCF_030158995.1 Acidovorax sp. SUPP2825
GGGCCTGCAAGGCCCCTCATGCACCCAGGCGCAGACCGCTGCTGGGCCTCATCACGCTCAAACGGCTACTGGCGCCCACTCCTCCCTATTCGGATTCGTCAAACATGGGGTTGTGAGAGGCTCCCTATTGTGGGCGGGGATGACTGTCTCCGACGTCTTCGCTGAAACCAAAAAGCAGATTGCATTTGGCGGATGTGTCGTCGTTGATGGGGTTCAAGGAATTGGCTTGCCCTTGCCGCCCAGCTTTGATGATTTTGAAAAAATCACTGACTTTCTATCGCTCGACCATGTATTCGAGAATTTGTCAGTTTTTAGAGCCTGAGAATGCATCTGATTCTTCTGCCATCGGCGCGATCTGGCTATCGAATCACACAGCTGGTTTTACTGGCGGGTAGCGAAACATCGGCAGAACCCCCAGAGCTGATCAGAGAACAGTAAAACAGTGAGTCGGCGCGGGAGCCCGGGCCATGCGGCCTTCGATCAAGGCGTCAGAAAAGCCCCCGCGTCGCTGCGCACGAGCCCAAGCCAAACAGGAGCGACCGGAAGGCACTTCGCGAGGCTCCGCCGCGTACTGCCAGCGGAACAGTGATCGTCCCGCCACCGCTGCTACAAACCACGGGGCCCAACGCCATGCCCCGCTTCGATCTCCAACGCTTGGGCCGTCAACCCCCGCGCTTCACATCCAGATCCGCCAGCACCCGCAGCAACCCCCGATTCACCTCTTCCAGATCCATCTCGTGCGTCTCGCACAGCTGGCGGATCGCCGCGCCGTTGTCCGTCTCCAGCGCGCAGGCCATCTCCAGGCTGGCCGCGTACGGCCCTGTGTGCAGCACGGTGGCGTCGTAGATGCGTTCGGACAGGGGCAGTCGGCGCAGGATGGCGCCCAGGGGTTCGCCCAGCAGGTCGTCCATCTGCGACAGCAGGCCGCACAGGTAGATTTCGCGCCGCAGGTCGTTTTCCACGCCGGCGTCCAGCAGGCGCTCGGTCAGGCGGGCGCGCAGCACCATGGATTCGCGGATGGGCTGCAGGTTGGGGTCGGTGCTGGCGTGCGGCAGCTGGTCCGACAGCCAGCGTTTGAGCGAGCCGTAGCCCATCATCACCAGGCCGCGCCGCAGCGAGTCCACGCCGGTGCGCAGGCCGAGCGCGGCCGAGTTGGTATAGACCATGAAGCGGTAGGCGAGCAGTGGGTCTTCGCCCAGGATCTGCTCGAAGGCCTCCAGCGACTGCTCGGCGTCGATGGCCTTCATCAGCTTGAGCACGGTGTCGTGCCCGGGCTGGGGCGGCTGGTGGCGCAGTTCGTACAGCACGTCTTCTGCGGGCCAACCGGCCAGGGCCAGGGCCTTGTGCCGGTCCAGGCAATGTTCCATGAGGGCGCGGCTGGCCACGTTCTCGTACATCTGTCCGGCCAGCACGGGGCTGGGCTGCTGCGGCTGCTGGCCTGCGGCGGCGTGGTGGGGGGCGCCCGCTCCGGCGCGGGGCACGGCGGCGGTGGCCTTGAGCGCGGCCATGGCGTCGGCGGCGCTGAGGGTGAGCAGGCTGTTGTCGAAGCAGCCGGCCACGGCGGGCTCGGGCAGGTGGTGCAGTTCGCCGCGCCAGACGAGTTTCAGGCCGCGCTGGTGGGCGGCCTGCACCTGGGCGAGCAAGGCCGGATCGCCCAGCCATTCGTTGCGCACTTCGATCCAGGGCGCGCCGCGCGGCGCCTGGGTCAGCAGGTCGGTGAGCAGCTGCGGCGTTTGCGGGGACAGCAGCAGGGGGGGCGAGCTGGCGCTCCACAGTTCCTGCAAGGTGCGCAGCAGGTGGGGCGCATCCACGACGGCGGCGCCGTCGCTTTGCACATAGAGCTGCACGGCTGCCAGGCGCCGCGCCTGGTTCCACAGTGGGCGGTAACCGAGGAGAAGGCTGCCAAGAACGGATTGGACCATGGGATGCGAAGGCGGCCGTTACCGCGCGGGCTCAGCCGATGTAGTTGAAGAGGGACAGCTTCTGCACCTGGGCATAGGACTTCAGGGCCGCTTCATACCCGACCTGGTTGTTCTGGAAGTCGGAAATGCCCTTGATCATATCGAGATCCTCCGCGCGCGAACGGTCGGCTTCGAGCTGCACGGCGCGCTTGTCCTGGTCGCCCGTGATGCGGTCGGCGCGGTTGAGCAACTCGCCCGCGTAGCCCCGCATGTTGTGCATGCGCTCCATGCCGATGTCGATGTTGTTCAGGGCCTGGCCCACGGCCTGCGAGGCCGCGCCGCTGGTGGTGGCGTTGCCGATGTCGCGGATGGCGCTGTCCAGCGTGCTGAAGATGCTGGCGCTGGGCTGCAGCGAGATGCTGTCGCCGTTGGCGGGCGAGAGGCTGTAGGTGCCATCGACCTTCTTGACGGGCGTGCCGGTGATGTTGAAGCTCATGCCGGGGATGCCGGTCACGCCGATGCTCACCGGCTTGTCGGACGGAAAGTCGGGCACCGTCACGGGCGCGGACGACACGCCGGTGGTGGTGTTGGTGATGGTGTACGTGGCCGTGGTGGTGCCTGCCGTGGCGCCCGGGCCCACGCCGCTGAAGACGATCTGGTAGTTGTTGCCCGTGATGAGGCTGGTGTCGGTGGGCTTGATGCCGTCGGTGGTCAGCAGGTGGTCGGTCGAGCTGGTGGTGACGGCGGCGTTGTAGGCGCCGTCGCGCTGCGGCACGAACATGAAGGCCGATTCGCCGTCCAGCGACAGGGGCAGCGAGCTGTCGGTGCCCGAGCCCTGGCCGGGCAGGCCGGAGAAGGTGTAGTCGGGGCTGCCGGACTGGGGCCCGAGAAACGGTGTGAGCGCGCTGCCCAGGGCGCCCAGCAGCGGCATGCCGTTGCTGTCCTTGCGGTTGACCATGGAGGACAGCTGCTCGCGCAGGCCCTGCAGCTGGTTGGCGATGGTCTTGCGGTCGTTGGGGGTGAGCGACCCGTTGCCGGCGCTCACGATGAGCTGGCGGGCCTCCTGCACCAGGTCCACGGCTTCGCCCATGGTCGATTCGGCCTGGGCGATGGAGTTGCGCTGGTTCTCCAGCGCGCGCTGGTCGGTCTGCACGCGCGCCAGCCGGGTCATCGCGCGTTCTGCCTGCGCGGCGGCCACCGGGTCGTCGCTGGCGCGCACCACGCGCTTGCCGGAGGTGAGGTTTTCCTGCAGGTTGGACAACGCCGTCTGCCGCGTGCCCAGGTTGCGCAGGGCGTTGTCGTACATGTTGGCGGTGGAGGTGCGATAGAAGTTGGCCATGTCTTTCTCCGGCGCGGTTTATCGGCCCATCGTCTGGATCAGGCTGTCGAAAATGCTCTGGGCGATCTGCAAGACCTTCGCGGAGGCCTGGTAGGCCTGCTGGTATTGGATCAGCTTGGCGGCCTCTTCGTCCAGGTTCACGCCCGAGACGGCCGTGCGGTCCTTTTCGAGGTTGCCCGCGATGGTGGTGGACAGCTGGGCGGAGTTCAGCGCGCTCTGCGTGCGCGTGCCCACCTGCGCCATGAGGCCGGCGTAGCCGTCGCTCATGGTGGATTCGTCGAACATCTTCACGTCGCGCAGCGCGTTCATCGCGGAGGCGTTGCCGGCGTTGCGGGTGTAGGTGTCTCCGTATTGCGGATCGAGCGCATTGCCCACCGTGACGGTGTCGCCGGTGTTGGGCGTGCCCTTGAGCGTCAGTTCCCAGCCGTCGATCTGGATGGGCTGGCCCGGCGTGTAGGC
Source organism: Acidovorax sp. SUPP2825 (assembly GCF_030158995.1). NCBI lineage: Bacteria > Pseudomonadati > Pseudomonadota > Betaproteobacteria > Burkholderiales > Comamonadaceae > Acidovorax > Acidovorax sp. SUPP2825. The sequence continues at coordinate 3,700 of NZ_BQXK01000025.1, forward strand.
CAGGCCCGCGGTGCCCGAGGGCGGCGTGGTCGAGCCCGTCACCGTGTAGGTGGTGGGCGGGCCGGCGGCGAAGCTCAGGCTCACGCCCGCCGGAATGGGAGGGGCGGTGAAGCCCGTGGAGGTCGCCTGCACGCTGGTGAGCTGCATCGAACCGCCGTTGGTCTTGCCCATGGCGGCGTTGACGGGGCTGGCCACGGCCAGGTCGCGGGGCGACAGCACCTTGGCCTGGATGTTCGCGGCCGTGGTGCTGAAGGGCTTGAAGAGCACGCGCTCGCCCGTGGCGCCTGCGGCCGTCATGTTGAAGTTCAGCCCGTCGATCTGCTTGCTGGCCAGGTCGGTCAGGTCGGTGAAGGCGGTGGCCTTGCCGTCGGACATGCGCACCACCTGGCCGGCCGGCGGCGTGGTGAAGCGCACTTCGTAGTCGGACGCGGCGAACTTCGTCGCGTCGCTGAACGACACGGTGCCCACGGCCGTGCCCTTGGTGTAGCCGGGCATGCTGGTGGGGACCGAGAACAGGTCCTTGCCGGCCTGTCCGTCGAGCGTGAGGCCCAGCTTGTGCTGGGCATTCATCGTCATGCCGATGGACTGCGCCATGCGGCCGAGCAGGTTCACGCCCTCGGCCAGATCGGTGTTGTTGAAGCGCAGCAGGCCCGAGACCTCGCCGCCGCCGAGCATGTTCTCGTCCAGCTCCACGGGCGCGACGCCAGGGCGGTTGAAGAACAGCTTGGTCTGCCCGCTGCCGGGAAAGGACGTGGCCTCGCCCACGGACAGCTGCGTGGCGGTGGAGCCCAGCACCAGGGGCTGGCTGCCCGCGACGAACAGGCCCACGGTGCCGTCGTCGGCCTGCACCTGCGTGGTCTGCACGTACTGGTTGATCTCGCGGATGATCTGGTCGCGCTGGTCCAGCAGGTCGTTGGGCGACTGGCCGTTGCCGGTGGCGCGCGCGATCTGCTCGTTCACGCCGGCCATGCGGCTGGCCAGGCTGTTGATCGCGTTGACGTTGCTGTTGAGCTGTTCGGTGACGGTGTACTGGATCTCCGACAGACGGTCGGCCGCGGAGCGCATGCGCCCGGCGGTCTCGTCCATGCGCGTGAGCACCACCGTGCGCGCGGTGATGTCGGTCGGGGCCGCCACCACGTCTGACAGGGCGTTCAGCATGTCGGTGATCGAGGCGCCCAGGCCGCTCGTGCCGCCGCTGAACACGTCCTGCATCTGCGACAGGCGCTCGCCGCGCGTCTGGTCGGCCGCCTGGGTGGCGTTGGCCGCGGCGGCCTGCCGCGTGAGCAGCTCGTTGTGGTTGCGCAGGATGGTCTGCACGTCCACGCCCTGGCCGATGTAGCCGCCGCCGGTGAACTGGCCCTGCACGGTCTGCAGCGACAGCGTCTGGCGCGAGTAGCCGGCGGTGTTGACGTTGGCGATGTTGTGGCCCGCGGTCTGCAGGGCCACCTGGTTGGCGAGCAGGGCGCGGGCGCCGACGTTGAGCAGGCTCATGGAGCGCTTTCCGTCACGCCGCCGTGCGCGGCGAGACGCGCAAGGTGCTGTTGATGGCCCGGCTCAGCTTGCTGGCGTATTCGGGGTCGGTGGCGTAGCCCGCCTTCTGCAGTTCGGTGGCGTAGGCCACGGCGGAATGCGTCTTCTCGCGCGCCTTCTCGTAGCGCGGGTTGTCGTTGATGAGCTTGGCGTAGTCCTTGAAGGAGTCTTCGTAGGAGTCGTAGGCGCGGAACTTCGCCGTCACCTTGCGCGGCACGCCGCCGATGTATTCGGTGGTGGTGATCTCGGCGACCTTGCCCGTCCAGCCCTTGCCGGCCTTGATGCCGAACAGGTTGAAGGAGTTGTCGCCGTCCTTGCTGCGGATCTCGCTCTTGCCCCAGCCGGTCTCGTGGCCGGCCTGGCCCAGCATGAAGCTGGCGGGAATGCCGCTTTCCTTGGCCACGCGCTCGGCCGCATCGCGGTGGTGCTGCACGAAGCTCTCGCGGCCCTTGGGCGCGGGGGCGGACGGGTCGGCCGCCACGGCGGCGGCGCGCTGGCTGGCGGCGCCCAGGCTCAAGGTGGAGGGCACCGAAAACGTGGGCTCGGCACCGGCGCCGGCATCGCCGCCGATCTGGCGCGTCAGCTGGCGCTGGATGGCCTCCGAGAGCCCACCCTGGCGGCCCGACATCTGGATGGACAGCTGCTGGTCGAGCATGTCCGTGCCCAGGTCGGCCTGGCCGCCTTCCATGAGGCCGGACTTCATCGTCGCCTCGCGCATGCTCTTGATCATCTCGCGCATGAAGAGCGATTCGAACTGCTTGGCCGCTTCCTTGGCGGCCTGCGGGCTGTTCTGACCGGCCTCGTACTTGAGCGCGTTGAGCGAGCGCGAATCGACGGCCAGCGCATTGGTGGCGGTGGTGGTCGCGGCAGAGGGCAGGGTCATGGCCATGTGCGGTCTCCCGTCAGGTCGGGCGCCGCCGCGCTGAGCGCAGGGACGGCAAGGTGGCGGCCTGGGTCATCAGATGACCTCCAGCTCGGCGTTCAGGGCGCCCGCGGCCTTGATGGCCTGCAGGATGGCCAGCAGGTCCTGCGGCGTGGCGCCCAGGGTGTTGAGCGCGCGCACCACGTCGGCCAGCTGCGGCGACGGCGGCATCTGGATGATGTTGCCCGGCTCCTGCTTGACGGTGATGTCGCTCTTTTGCGCCACCACGGTCTGCCCTTGCGACAGCGGGTTGGGCTGGCTGATGACGGGTGTGGAACTGATGGTGATCGACAGGTTGCCGTGCGCGATGGCGCAGGGGCCCAGCGTCACGGCCTGGTTCAGCACGATGGAGCCGGTGCGGGCGTTGATGACGACCTTGGCGGAGGGGACGGAGTCGGCCACCGCGAGTTCTTCCAGATCGGCGATGAAGTTCACCCGGGCGCCGGGGTCCAGGGGGGCGCGCACCTGCACCGTGCGGCCGTCCAGCGCCGTAGCGATGCCGGCGCCGTTGCCCAGCTTGCCGTTGATGGCCTGGGCCACCTTGCGGGCGGTCTGGAAGTCCGAGGCGTTCAGGCCCAGGGTGATGGTGTCGCTGTCGTTCAGCGGGGTGGGCACCGAGCGTTCCACTTGTGCGCCATCGGGAATGCGGCCGGCGCTCAGGTGGTTGATTTGCACCTTGCTGCCGCCGGCAGACGCCCCGGCACCGCCCACGACCATGTTGCCCTGCGCCATGGCGTAGATCTCGCCGTCGGCGCCGCGCAGCGGCGTGGCGATCAGCGTGCCGCCCTTGAGCGACTTGGCGTTGCCCATGGAGGACACGCTCACGTCGATGGTCTGGCCGGGCTGGGCGAAGGCGGGCAGCTGGGCGGTGACGATCACCGTCGCCACGTTCTTGAGCTGGGGCGCCGCCGTGCCGGGCGGCAGGCTGATGCCCATCTGCTGCAGGTAGTTCGTCATCGCCTGCGTGGTGAAGGGCATCTGCGTGGTCTGGTCGCCCGTGCCGTCCAGGCCCACGACGAGGCCATAGCCCGTCAACTGGTTGCTGCGCACGCCTTGCACGGCCGCCACTTCCTTGATGCGCAGGGCATGGGCGGGCAACGCCGCGCACAGGGTGGCCAGGGCGGCCAGCAGCCACACGAGCCGCGACGCGCGCGAAATCAGGGGAGAGGGCAGGGCTTTCATGGCCTCGATTGTGAAAGCGGACCGCTTCACGGGATGGGCCAAAAAGATGCCGGATTACCGGTCAATTGGGGCGGCCGGCCCCGGGGGAATACCAGCGAAAAATGCCGCCAGTGCAATCAACACTAGGGCATTGTGCTATGAAAATAATAGCAATCTGCCGCCAGGCCATGGCGGCAGATTGCGGGGAGGGGATGGGTGGCGGCGCGGTTAGAACGGCGTGACCGAATTGAAAGCCCGCGACAGCCAGCCCATGGCCTGCGCCTCGCTCTGGGCGCCACGCCCGCGCGATTGCACCCGGGCGTTGGCCACCAGCGTGGAGCTGATCACGCTGCCCGGCTGCAGGGCGCGCGGGTCCACCGTGCCGGAAAAGCGCAGCACGTCCACGTTGTCGTTCACGCCGATCTGCTTTTCGCCGGCGATCACCAGGTGGCCGTTGGGCAGCACGTCGATCACGGTGGTGGTGATGGTGCCGGTGAAGGTGTTGGTGCTTTCGGTGCCGCCCTTGCCTTCGAAGTTGTTGGTGCTGGTCGCGCCCAGCGAGGCCTTGCCCAGGTTGGTCGAACTGATGAACGGCAGCGCGGTGATGCCCGACGCCGTGCCCGACTTGCGGTCCACGGTGGAGGTCGATTTCTGGCTGGCCGACACCGTCTCGATGATCTGGATGGTGACCACATCGCCCACCAGGCGCGCACGGCGGTCCTCGAACACCGGCCGGTAGCTGGCCGCGTGGAACAGGCTGCCCGTCGCCGGGCCCGAGGGGCGGGGCGTGGCGGCCACGGGCGGCGGCGTGGTGGGCAGCAGGTCCACGGGCGGCGGCGGCGACAGCGTGGCGCAGCCGGTGCACAGCAGCACCAGGCCGGCGACGGCGGCCAGGCGCGCGGACGGCGCCGGCACGGGGGACGAACGGAGGAAGGAGGCGGTACGCATGGCGGAGTCCTGCAACAAGCGGTGGGGGCGTGGGCGTTCTTCGTGGGAACGGTCGGCGTTGCGCTTCAAAGCTGCGCGAGCTTGGCCAGCATCTGGTCCGATGTCTGGATGGCCTTGGAATTCATTTCGTAGGCGCGCTGGGTCTGGATCATGGTCACCAGCTCTTCCACCACGTTCACGTTCGAGGTTTCGAGGAAACCCTGGCGCATGTAGCCCAGGCCGTTCGTGCCCGGCGTGCCCTGCTGGGGCGGGCCGGACGCGGCCGATTCTTTGTACATGTTCTGCCCGATCGGCTCGAGGCCGGCCGGGTTGATGAAGTTGGCCATCGCGATGCTGCCCAACTGCTGGGGCGCGGTGCTGCCCGGCACGGTGGCGGAGACCACGCCCTCGGTGCTGATGCTGATGGCCGTGGCGTTGGCGGGCACCGTGATGCCGTTGGCCACCGGCAGGCCGCTGGAGGTGACCATGCGGCCCTGCGCGTCGAGCTGGAACGAGCCGTCTCGGGTGTAGCCGATGGTGCCGTCGGGCTGGGTGATTTCGAAGAAACCGTTGCCGTTGATCGCCACGTCCAGGTTGTTGTTGGACTGCTGCAGGCTGCCCTGCGTGAAGTTGCGGCTGGTGGCCACGGTGCGCACGCCCAGGCCCAGGTGCAGGCCGGTGGGCAGCTGGTTCTGCTCGGTGGTCTGCGCGCCGACCTGGCGCTGGTTCTGGTAGATCAGGTCTTCGAAGACCGCGTTGTTGCGCTTGTAGCCGTTGGTGGAGACGTTGGCCAGGTTGTGCGAGATGACATCCAGCTGGGTTTGCTGGGCGGACATGCCGGTCTTGGCGATCCACAGGGAATTGATCATGGCGGTTCCTTTGGGGAGGCGGTTGCGTCGGGCTCGGCGGTCAGCCGTTGAGGCTCAGCAGTTGGCTGGCCGACTTGTCGTTGGTCTCGGCCGTCTGCAGCAGGCGCAGTTGCGCCTCGAACTGGCGGGAGGCGGCGATCATTCCGACCATGCTCTCCACGGCATTCACGTTGGAGCCTTCCAGCGCGCCGGACAGCATGCGGGCATTGGGATCGCTGGGCAGCGGATCGCCCGAGGTGGTGCGAAACAGGGCGTCGTCGCCGCGCTTGAGTGGGTCTTCCAGCGTGGGCGTGGCCAACTTCAGGCGCCCCACGGCTGCAGGGCGCTGGCTGCCGACCTTGGCGGTGATGGTCCCGTCCGAGCCCAGCGCGATCTCCGCGCCCTGGGGCACGTCGATGGGGCCGCCGCCATCCGAGAGCACGGTCAGGCCGTTGCTCGTGAGCAGTTGGCCCGTGGCCGAGACTTCCAGGCTGCCGTTGCGGGTGTAGGCCTCGGTGCCGTCGAGTCCCTGCACGGCGAACCAGGCATTGCCCACCGCCATGGCATCCAGGTTGCGGCCGGTGCGCTGCACCGGGCCGGACGCTTCGGAGTGGCCCGAGGTCGCCTCCAGGGCGAACACGCGGGTCTTGGCACCGTCGCCCTGCACTGGCACGGCGCGGAAGGTGGACATCTCCGCCCGGAAGCCGTTCGTGGAGGCGTTGGCCAGGTTGTTGGCCAGCACCGACTGGCGCTGCGCGGCAGCGCTGGCGCCCGTCATCGAGGTGTAGATGATGTGGTCCATGGAGGGTCTCGCGCAGGCGTCTCAGTCGGTGGGGGCAGGGGTCAGGAAAAGGATCAGCGCAGGTTGACCAGCGTGGACATCACCTGGTCCTGCGTCTTGATGGTCTGCGCATTGGCCTGGTAGGCGCGCTGCGCCGTCATCATGTTCACCAGCTCGGCCGTCAGGTCCACGTTGGAGTCTTCCAGCGCGCCGGAGCGCAGGGCACCGAACTTGCCGTCGGTGGGCGAGCCCATCACGGCCTGGCCGGACTCGAACGTCTCGGCCCAGTTGTTGTTCCCGATGGAGGCCAGCCCCTGCGTGTTGCGGAAGCTGGCCAGCGCCAACTGCCCTTCGGCGCGCGTCACGCCGTTGGAGTAGCGCGTCATCACCATGCCGTTGTTTTCGATGTTGATGCCCGTCAGCTCCCCGGCGGTGTAGCCGTCCTGCGACAGGTCGGACACGGCGAACTTGGTGCCGAACTGCGTCACGCCGTCCAGCTTCACGTTCACGCTGTAGTCGGTGAGGTTGTTGGGGTTCGGCGGCGTGGGCGAGATCGTGATGGGCATCTGGAAGCCCGTGGCGGGCGCCGTGGCCGCGGGCGCGGTGATCTTGCCGTTGTTGTCGAAGGTGATCTGGCCGACGGGCGCGGCCACCACGGGCGGCGTTGCCGTGGGGTCGTCCAGCTTGTCGTACACATCCCAGGTGTTGGCGCCGTTCTTCTGGAAGTACAGGCTCACCGGCTTGGCGACGCCCTGGCTGTCGTAGACGTTGATCGAGGTGCCGTAGGTGGCGCGCGGCGTGGCGGGCACGGGCGGCGTGGCGGTCGAGTCGCCGGCGGCGTCCGGTGCGCGCGCATCGAGGTTGAACGACGCGGTGATCGACGTGGTCTGCTTCGCGGGAATCGGCTGCGAGGTAGGGAACGACAGCGGCGTGGCGTTGCTGGCCGTGCGCAGGCCGGTGGCCGGGTCCACCGTGTAGCCCATCACCTTGGCACCGCTGTTGGTGACCACGTTGCCCAGGTCGTCGAGCTTGAAATTGCCCGCACGGGTATAGGCATTGGTGCCGTCGGGCTGCTGCAGCTTGAAGAAGCCGTCGCCGTTGATCGCCACATCCAGGCTGTTGCCGGTGATCGACAGGTTGCCCTGGTTGAACTGCTGCGCCACGTCGGCGGTCTCCACGCCGATGCCGGCGTTGGTTCCCCCCGCGGAGCCGATGGCCGAGGCCACCATTTCAGCGAACTCGGCGCGGGAGGCCTTGAAGCCCACCGTGTTGGAGTTGGCGATGTTGTGGCCGATCACGTCCAGGTTCTTGCTGGCGGCGTTGAGGCCGGACAGGCCTTGCTGAAAGCTCATGGTGTTCTCCTGAGAGGAAGAAGGAAAGCGCGTGGATAGGTGGGAAGGGCGTGCCGGTCAGAGCACCGCTTTGATCTGGCTGTAGTTGACGGTGCTGCCGGTGTCCAGGTCGAGCGTCAGCGCGCCGCTGTTGGAGCCGGTGCCCACCACCTTCGCCTGCATGAGCGCCGTGGACTGCACGGTGCCGTCCTTGGTGGAGGCGACCACGCGGAACTGCAGGTCGCTCTTGTTGCCCGCGTACTTGCTGGCGTCGAACTCGAACTCGTGGCGGCCCTTGTCCTGAGCGCCCATGTCCACCGTGCCGACGACCGCGCCGCCGGGCGTGACGACCTCGACCTTGGTGCTGGTCGCTGCGCCGGCCAGCTCGAAGTAGCCCTTGCCCGTGCTGTCGGTGTAGGTCATCTTGGAGCCTTCCGCGAGCACCGAGCGGCCGATCATGGCCGTGCCCTGCAGCGTCTGCATCGTGGAAAACTGCTCGGCCATGGTCTGCATGGTGAGGTTCAGCGTCTGGATGCCGGTGACGGTGTTGATCTGCGCCATCTGCGAGGTCATCTGCGCGTTGTCCATCGGATTCATCGGATCCTGGTTGTTCAACTGCGCGACCAGCAGCTTCAGGAAGCGGTCCTGCGCGGCGTTGGGGTCGGTGGCCGAATTGGCGCTGGTGCTCGAATTCACGGTGGCGGTGGAGCCGATGGGATTGAGGATCATGGCGAGGTTCTTCCCGAAAAGTTACTGGCCCATCTGCAGGGTCTTGAGGAGCAGCGACTTGGCCGTGTTCATGACCTCGACGTTGTTCTGGTAGGAGCGCGAGGCGGAGATCATGTTGACCATCTCCTCCACCGCGTTCACGTTGGAATGGGTGACGTAGCCCTCCGCATCGGCGGATGGGTGGCTCGGGTCGTGCACCCGCTTGCCCGGCGCATTGCTCTCGCTGATGGCGCTCACCCGCACGCCGGCGGAGCTCTCGGCCCCCATGGGTGCGGTCTGGAACACCACCTGGCGCGCCTTGTAGGCCTGGCCGTCCGGGCCGGCCACGGCCTCGACGTTGGCCAGGTTGCTGGCCACTACGTTGAGCCGCTGCGACTGCGCACTGATGGCGCTGCCCGAGACATTGAAGATGGAGAACATGGACATGGCGGTTTCCGCTTTCCGTGGGTCTGGCCGTTACGCTTACTGGCCCTGGATGGCGCTCAGCATCGTCTTGGCGTTGCCGTTGATGAAACGCAGCGTGGCTTCGTAGCGCACGGCGTTGTCCACGAAGGCGGCCCGCTCGCGGTCCAGGTCCACCGTGTTGTTGTCCAGGTTGGGCTGGGTCTGCACCGAATAGCCGAGCGTGCTGCCTGATCCCATGCCGGTCGTGGCGGCCGGCAGCGGGATGTGGCGCGGGTCGGTGGCGCTTTGCTGGCGCTGGCCGGTGGCCAGGGACATGCTGGCGCCCGATCCCGTGCTCAGCGTGGTCGAGCCGCCGCCGGTCGCATCGCGCATCGCGTCGGCGAAATTGAAGTCGCGGGCCACGTAGCCGGGCGTGTCGGCGTTGGCGATGTTGCTCGCGATGGCACGCTGGCGCTCGGCACGCAGCAAAAGCGCGTTGCCGTGGAAATCCAGCCTTTCAGTCATCTTGTTGAGCATGTCAGCCTCGCAAAGCGTTGGGTCCTGGCCGGAGGAAAAGAGGGGTTCCGGCGTGGGTTCGATTATGGAAATGGGCCGGTTTTTCTAAAGCGCGAAGAACGCGGCGATTGGCGCGCAGTTCGGTGCTTCGTGCGCGCCGGCCGGCCCTAAAGTGCCAGGGGTCGAATGGCCTTCCCTGTGGGGCGGCGCATTCCCTGCCACAGGAGGCTTTCCCATGTCACACACCACCGCTCCCCGATTCCTTTCCACCCTGCGCCTGGCCCGGATGGCCGCGCTGGCGGCTGCCTTTGCCCTGCCCGCCGCGGCACTGCGGGCCCAGGCCGTGGCCGAACCGGCGGCGGACCTGGGCGGAATCACCCAGCGCTGGCTGGACGATGCGCTGCAGCGCGGCCAGTCGGGCACGGCCAGCATGCCGCTGCGCATGGAAGTGAGCGTGGGGGCCTTGGACCCCCGCCTGCGCCTGGCGCCATGCGCCCGCGTAGAGCCCTACCTGCCTGCCGGCTCGCGGCTGTGGGGCCGCACCCGCCTCGGGCTGCGCTGCGTGGACGGTGCCACCGCGTGGAACGTGTTCCTGCCCGTCACCGTCAAGGCGTACGGCCCGGCGTGGGTGCTCACCGGCAATGTCGCGTCCGGGGCCGTGCTCACGGCCGCCGATGCGACCGAGGCCGAGGTGGACTGGGCGGCGGAAACCACCGCGATCGTGGCCAATCCCGACAGCTGGGTCGGCATGGTGGCCTCGCGCCAGCTCATGGCCGGCCAGGCCGTGCGCCAGCACATGGTGAAGGCGCCGACCCTGTTCAAGGCGGGGGCGGCGGTGCGGGTGGTGGCGCAGGGGCGGGGTTATTCGGTAACATCCGCAGGCCAGGCGATCACCGCAGGCGCCGTTGGCGAGACTGTGCGCATCCGTATGGAGAATGGCCGTGTCGTCGCCGGTGTTGTGTCCGAAAATGGAACAGTAGAGATCACTTTGTAAGCGATGGGGCGCAAGAAAAGCCTAAAGTCCCTGTCGAAGTGGTCGAAAACATTGCTACTGTGCCCCACATCGAGCGGGGTGGGAGAGAGCGATGAAGATAGGTCAAAACCCCGAAATAGCCAATGCAGTGTCGCAAGCCGCCACGGCTGCCAAGCAGGCCAAGGCCCCTGCAGCTGCCGCCGAAACGGCTGCCAAGAGCGCCGCGCCCGCTGCCGCTGCGGCCGCTGGCGTGCCTGTCACGTTTTCCAGCGCCGCCCGCGGACTCGAAGCCAACGGCCGCGCCGGCACCGATTTCGATGCCAACAAGGTGAAGGCCGTGCGCGCCGCCATCGAAAAGGGCACTTTCTCGGTGGACGCCGATGCGATCGCGGACAAGCTGCTGTCCAATGCGCAGGAAATCATCTCCCACACCAGCAACAGCCACTGACCCCGGGTTTCCTGCAGGGGTTGATCGGCACAGGATCCACCCATGCAACTCGAAACCACGCTGTCTGAAGTCGAATCCCGGTTGAAAGACGTCGGTGCCGCCCTGCTGGAAACCGACGCGCTCGCGGTAGAACGCACCGCCCCCCTGTTGCGCCAGGCCGCTCTCGATCTGTCCCAGGCGCTCCAGAAAATCCCCCGCCCCACCGAATTGCCGGCCGACATCCAGCGCCGCATCCAGGCCCTGCGCAGCCAGTTGTCCCAGCAGCGTGAACAATTGGCGCGCCTGTCTGCTTTGACCGAGCGCCAGGTGGCGACCCTGCTGCCGCCCCAGGAGGCTGCGACCTACGGAAACGGTGCTCCGGCACGATCGGGCGGCGCCGCTCGGATCTACCGGTCGCAGGGCTGATCCCGCCCGGCTTTCCCTTCGCTCCTGGCAAAAGCCAGCCTCCCAAAGCAAAAAGGCCGCATCTGCATGCGGCCTTTTTCGTTGGCGCCAGGGGCGCGTCCGGTGGGACGGCGGCGCTCCGCTAGTGGCTGCGCATCTTGGCCCGCAGCCGGGCGATGGACTGGCTGTGCAACTGGCAGATGCGCGATTCGGTCACGCCCAGCACGGCCGCGATCTCCTTCAGGTTCATGTCGTGCTCGTAGTACATGCCCATGATGTGCTGCTCGCGCTCCGGCAGGCTCTTGATGGCGGCCACCAGCGAGGCCTTGAGCCGCTGGTCGCGCAGCATGGCCATCGGGTCGGCTTCGCCGTCGGCCACGTGCCGGTCGAGAAACCCGTCGTCGCCGTCGTCGCCCCGCGTCATGTCTTCCAGGTAGACCAACTGCGTGCCGCGCACCTTGCCCAGCAGCGTCTGGTATTCGCCCAGGCTCAGGTCCAGCTCGGCGGCGATCTCGGATTCCAGCGGGCTGCGCCCGAGTTTCTGCTCCAGCCGGTGGACGGCGTGTTCGATTTCCTTCTGGCTCTTGCGCGAACTGCGGGACATCCAGTCGCCCTCGCGCAATTCGTCGAGCATGGCGCCGCGGATGCGCTGGGTGGCGAAGGTCTCGAACTGCACGCCCTGCGCCACCTCGTAGCGCGACAGGGCCTCGCTCAAGCCCATCATGCCCACCTGGATGAGGTCGTCCAGCTCCACGTTGGGCGGGAGCTTGGCGATCATGTGGTGCGCAATCCGGCGAACCAGCGGCACGTGCTGGCGGATCAGCGCATCGCGGTCGAGCTGTCCTTTGGCGGTGTACATCGGGTCAATGTCTCCGGGCGAAATGCGCTGCCGTCTCCGTCATGCCGAAGGGCGGGGTGGGGGTCGGCGTTGCGGCGCCAATGGTGCACGCGTTTTCCAGCAGTTGCAAGGCCAGGCGCTGCACGTCCTGGGCGTGGTTGGCGCGCACCGTGCTGGTCAGGATGCCGCTGCCCAGGTGCCGCTCGGCGCAGCGCTGCAGCGTGTTCAACGCCGCATGCGTCGGGTCGGCCTGGGCCGGCCCGCCGGGCGGCAGGATGGAGGCCACCGAGCAGTGCACGCCGGCGTGCATCGCCATGTGTTTCAGTTGCCGGTAGCTTTGCACCACGCTGTCGGGGCCGCCTTCGGCGATCACCAGGGGGATGGCCGAGGTCGCGCGCACCAATGGTGCCAGCACCTCGGCGCTGGCGTAGAGCACCAGCAGCGCATAGGTGCGAAAGAAGGGTTGCAGCGCCTGCATCGCGGCCGGGCCGTCGGCGGTCTGGCGGGCGAGGCGCTGCATGCCGTAGCCGGCCGGAATCACCGCCAGCGACGAGGCCGCCGGGCCGGTTTCGAGCGGGGCGCCGTTCTGCCAGGAGGGCTCGGCCAGCAGGTGGGCCAGGCCCGGCGCGTCGTCGGTTTCGCGGGCGGTGCCGTCCAGCACGGCCACGGGATACCCCAGCCGCTGCAGGCTGGAACACACCTGCCACAGGGTTTCCAGTCCGTAGGCGGCGTCGGGCTGCGCCACGACGGACACGACCCGCAGGTCCGACTGCGGCGTGATGCTGTGCAGGCTCGTGGCCTGGTGGAATCCGGTATCAAGCATCGACCAGTCCCCTTTCCGAGGCCAGCTCGGGCGAGTGCGAGAAGAAGAAGTTCAGGTCCGACGCCTTGGGGTCGAAGGCCGACTTGGCGGGCGAGCGCATCGAGGTGCTGATGAGCTTGTGCGCATCGGCGGCCTCCCAGTCCTCGGGCACGCGCTGGCCGTTGGTCACGCCGCGCAGCACCATCTGGTGGCGGATCAGGGCGTCGATCGAAGGGCCGAGCTTCACGGCTTCGTCCACCTTGGACAGGATGGCCTGCTGCGAGCCGGCGGTCTTGAAGGCGCTGAGCACGTCGTCCAGCGTGTCGCCGTGGCAGCCGGCGTTCAGCACCAGCAGGCGGTTGACGTTGGGCAGGTCCAGCACATCCAGCATGTCGCGCTTGCGCGGGTCGCGCGGTGCGACGCCGGTGGTGTCGATGAGCACCATCTTCTTGCCGCCCAGCAGGCCGAGCAGGTCCTGCAGCGCGGCGCGGTCGTGCGCCAGGTGGGCCACGACGCCCAGCATGCGGCCATAGGTGCGCAGCTGTTCGTGGGCGCCGACCCGGTACGTGTCCAGCGTGATGAGGCCGACGCTGCCCGGGCCGTGGATGCGGGCGCACAGGGCGGCGAGCTTGGCCGTGGTGGTGGTCTTGCCCACGCCGGTGGAGCCCACCATGGCGTAGATGCCGCCTTCTTCGTACAGGGGGCGGGCGTGCGCGTCGGTCTTCAGGTTGCGCTCCAGCACTTCCATGAGCCAGCGCACCGCATCGCCTGCGCCCAGTTCCTCGGGCAGGCGCTCCAGCACGGCGCGGGCCAGCGACGGCGAGTAGCCGGCGCGGATGAGCTTGAGCATCAGGTTCGACTGGATCGGGTTCTGCCGGGCCTGTCCGAGCCAGGCCAGGGTGTTGAAGCGGTCCTCGATGAGGTCCTTCATGGACTGCAGCTCGCTCATCAGGTTCTGCTGGCCGGCGGCGGGAGCCAGCGAGGGCACGGGCACTTGCACGCGGCGCGGGGCCACGGGCTCGGGGGCGACGTCCATCGGAATGGAGCGCAGCGGGTTGTGGCGCACCACGGGCGCGGCGGCCGGTGCGGGCATGCGTTCGCGCTCGCGGTCCGGCGCGCGTTCGCGGCTGCGCTCGTTGATCGAAGGGGCCTCGGCCGTGCCGGTCAGGGCTTCGTGGCGGCGGCGCAGCATGCGCTCGCGCACGTAGTCCTGGAACGACAGCGTGCTCATGGCCAGCTGCTCGGTGTCCTGCGCCACCGCGTTGCGCTGGGGCTCGGCCCGGGCCGCGGCGGCCGCGGGGCGGGCCAGGGTGCGCGCGGGGCTGGCGGCCATGTCGGAAGCGCGCTCCTGCAGGCGGCTCGGCGCGGCCTGCTCCGGCGCGTTTTCCAGGCTGGACAGCGTGTCTTCCGCCGTGGCCATGACTTCCACGCCATTGGCGGTGGGGCGGTTGGACAGGATGAGGGTGCCGTCCCCGAAGGCCATGCGCGCCTTGGCCAGGGCCTCACGCGAGGTGGGGGCGGTGAAGCGTTTGATGTTCATGCGGATGCACCTTTGAGGATCGGGCCAATGCGGATGGTGTGGGTTTCAGGGATCTCGCTGTGGGCGAGCACCTGCAGCCGGGGCGCGACGCGGCGCACCAGGCGGGAAATGGCGTTGCGGATGGCGTCGGGCACCAGCAGGCAGGCAGGCATGCCCAGTTCTTCCTGCTTCATGGCGACTTCGGCGGCCTTCTGCGTGAGGATGTCGGCCACGCCCGGGTCGAGCGATGGGCCGGCGTTGTTGCTCAGGGCCTGCACCAGCAGGCGCTCCAGGCCAGGTTCGATGGCGATCACGTTCAGCTCGCGCGTCGGGCCGTAGATCTGCTGCACGATGGCGGGCGACAGCGCGATGCGCACGCGGCGGGCCAGTTCCACCGGGTCGGTGGTGGCGCCGGCATGTTCGGCCAGCGTCTCGATGATGGTGCGGATGTCGCGGATGTGCACAGACTCTTCCAGCAGCAGCTGGAGGACTTTCTGGAACGTTGCGATCGACACCATTTTGGGAACCACTTCCTCGATGAGCTTGGGGGCCAGTTTTGCCACGTGTTCCACGAGTTGCTGGGTTTCGGTGCGACTCAGGAGCTTGGCGGCTTGAACTTGCATCAAGTGTGACAAATGCGTCGCCATCACGGTTTCTGAATCAACGACCGTAAAACCCGCCATTTGTGCCGCTTCCTTCTGGTGTTCGTCGATCCAGTGGGCGGGCAGGCCGAATGCGGGGTCGGTCGTGGGCGTGCCGATCAGGGGGGTGGTAATGCCGCCGGGGTTGATCGCCAGGTGCATGCCGGGGAAGGCCTCGCCTTCGCCCACCACCACGCCACGCAGGGTGATGCGGTAGGCGCTGGGCTTGAGTTCCAGGTTGTCGCGCACGTGCACGGCCGGCGGCAGGAAGCCCACTTCCTGCGCGAACTTGCGGCGCACGCCCTTGATGCGTGTGAGCAGGTCGCCCTGGCGGTTCTTGTCCACCAGGGTGATGAGCCGGTAGCCCAGCTCCAGGCCCAGCAGGTCCACGGGCTGCAGGTCGTCCCAGCTGGCTTCGCCGTCGTGCGCGGGCGGGGGCGCTTCCACCACGGGCTGCGGGGCGTTGGCGCGCTTCATCAGCGTCCAGGCAGCGTAGCCCAAGCCTGAGCCCATGATGAGGAACACGGCGTGCGGCATGCCCGGGATCAGGCCCAGCAGGATCAGGATGCCGGCCGTCACGCCCAGCACGCGGGGCGACATGAAGAGCTGTTGCACGATCTGGTGCCCCATGTCCTCTTCCTTGCCCACGCGCGAGATCACCATGGCCGCGGCCACCGAGATCAGCAGGCCCGGGATCTGCGCCACCAGCGCATCGCCGACGGCCAGCAGGATGTAGCTGTTGGCCGCCTGGCCGGCCGACAGGTCGTGCTGCAGCATGCCGATGGCGAAGCCGCCGACGATGTTGATCAGCAGGATCAGGATGCCGGCGACCGCATCGCCGCGCACGAACTTCGAGGCGCCGTCCATCGAGCCGAAGAAGTTGGCTTCTTCCGCCACTTCCAGGCGCCGGCGCTTGGCTTCCTTCTCGTCGATGAGGCCTGCGTTCAGGTCGGCGTCCACCGCCATCTGCTTGCCGGGCATGGCGTCCAGGGTGAAGCGGGCCGACACTTCGGCGATCCGCTCGGCGCCCTTGGTCACCACCACGAAGTTGATCACCACCAGGATGGCGAACACGATCAGGCCGACGGCGAAGTTGCCGCCGATCAGGAAGTGGCCGAAGGCCTCGATCACCGCACCCGCCGCGCCCGGGCCGGTGTGGCCTTCCAGCAGCACCACGCGGGTGGAGGCCACGTTGAGCGACAGCCGCATCAGCGTGGTCAGCAGCAGCACCGAGGGAAACGCCGCGAAGTCCAGCGGCCGCAGCATGTAGGCCGCCACCATCATCACCATCAGCGCGACGGCGATGTTCAGGGTGAAGAAGGTGTCCAGCAGCCAGGCGGGGATGGGCAGCACCATCAGCGCCAGGATGGCCACCACCAGCAGCGGGGCGGACATGCCCTGCACGGCCGAGGCGTTGGTGCCGGCCCACTGCCGGACGGATTTGATGGAGGGCGTCATGGGGCGGTCCCTGCGTCGGTGGTGCGGTTCAGCGGATCAAGTTCGGGCGGCACGAACGGGTCGGGCTGGGCCTCGGGCATGCGGCCTTCGCCGCGCATCGCGGCCTTGAGTCGGTAAACGTAGGCCAGCACCTGCGCCACGGCGGCGTACAGCGTGGCGGGGATGGCCTGGTCCAGCTCGGCATGCGCGTAGAGCGCGCGGGCCAGCATGGGCGACTGCAGCACCGGTACCGAATGCTGCGTGGCCATTTCGCGGATCTTGAAGGCGAGCAGGTCGGTGCCCTTGGAGATCACCTGCGGGGCGCTCATCGTGCCTTCTTCGTACTTGAGGGCCACGGCATAGTGGGTCGGGTTCATCACCACGAAGTCGGCCTTGGGCACGGCGGCGATGCTGGCGCGGTCGGCGATCTCGCGGGCGCGCTGGCGCTGGCGGCTCTTGGTCTCGGGGCTGCCCTCGGATTCCTTGTGCTCCTGCTTGATTTCCTCGTGCGACATCTTCTGGCGCGACTTGAAGAAGAACGCCTGCAGCGGCACGTCGACGACCGCCGCGAGAAACACCACCAGCAGCATGAGGCTCACGCCCGAGGTCATCCATTCGCCCACCCAGCGCAGAGCCACCGGCGAGGGCTGCAGCACCAGCATGGACAGTTTCTGGATGCTGTTGCCCAGGAAGTTCCAGGCCACGGCGGTGATCACGCCGGTCATGAGCACCATCTTGCCCACGTTGACCAGCTGCTGTTTGGACACCAGGTTGGTGAACCCCGAGATCGGGTTCAGCCGGCTGAACTGGGGCGTGATGGGCTGGAAGCTGAACACCCAGCCGCCGGCGCCGATGGCGCTGAGCACGGCGGCGGCGCTGGTGAGAACGGCGAAGACGAGGCTGGCGACCACGCCGATCAGCGCCATCTGGTGCAGCCGGGTGACCATGCTGCCCGTGGCCTGCACCGTGGCGGCGTTGAACACCAGTTGCTCGCGCACAGCCAGCTGCAGGTGTTCGGTCAGCATGGGCGCCAGCACGAGGACGCTGCAGGCGCCCATGCCGAGGACGGCGATGTGGGACAGGTCCCGCGAGCGCGCAGCCTGGCCGTCCTTGCGCGCTTTCTGGAGCTTGTGCTCTGTCGCGGGGAGGTCTTTGTCTTGGCTGGAGTCCATGGTGGCATGACGGCTGGTGGTCATGCCATTGTCGTGAGCGCCCCGGAAACCTAAAGCGCGAATAGACGGCTTGTCGGGCGGCTATTCAGGGTGGCGGCCGGTGGGGTGGGCCGGCAGGGGCGGGGCGTCACGCACGCCGTTGCATCAAAATTGATAGCAATATGCCCTAGTACTTATTGCTATTGCATGCCAAAAGGCCATGAAATCACATGTGGATATGCAGTGGGCGCTCCTTTTTCAGGAGCGCCAGCGCCCGCGCGCCATCAGAAGCCCAGGCTGGCCAGCAGATCGTCCACTTGCGACTGGTCGGTGACCACATCGGGCGTGCCTTCGGGATCGACCACCGGGCCGGCCAGGTGTTCGCGGCGCGCTTCCACCACCGGGGCGACCTGCGCCTGCGCGGCCGGGGGGGCGGTCTGGATGAGCAACTGCACCAGCTGCTCTTCGATCGTGGCCGCCAGATTGACCACACGGGCGATCACCTGGCCGGTGAGGTCGTGGAAGTCTTGCGCCATCATGATTTCGGTCAGGTGGCCGTCGGCTTCCTTGGTGACGCGTTCCACGTCGTGCAGGAAGTTCATGATCTCGCCCTTGGCGACGGCCGCCACGGGGTCCTTGACCAGCGAGGAGACGACGCGGCGGGTTTCCTCGGCGATGAAGTCGTGCTGGGCCTTGGCCTGCTCCACCCGGCTCAATACCTTCTCTGCCGCTTCGCCCGTGAGGCGCGCGATGTAGGAAAGTCGGCTTTGCGCATCGGGCAACTCGCCCATCGTGCCGCGCAGCTTGTCGGCGTAGCCGAGTTCGTTCAGCGAGTCGTGCAGCTGGCGGGTCAGCTGGCCGATCTTGTTGTGAACGGCGCCGGCTTCCGGAAGGTTGTTGTCCGAGGTATCCATGATCACAGGCCCATTTTCTTGAGGATCAGGGTGACTTTCTCTTCCAGCGTGGCCTTGGTGAACGGCTTGACGATGTAGCCGGCTGCCCCGTTCTGGGCGGCTGCCACGATGTCTTCCTTGCGGGCTTCCGCCGTCACCATCAGCACAGGCAGGTGCTTGAGCTTGTCGTCCTTCTTGATTTCAGCCAGCAGCTGGAATCCGTTCATGTTGGGCATGTTGATGTCGGTGACGACGAAATCGAACTTGCTGTTGCGCAGTTTGTTCAGCGCCACCACGCCGTCTTCCGCCTCGTCGGCATCGGCAAAGCCGCTTTCCTTGAGCAGGTTGCGCACGATGCGTCGCATGGTGGAGAAGTCGTCAACGATCAAAAAGCGGAGTGCAGTGGTCACGTGGGACCCTTTCGGTCGGAAATTGCAGTGTGTATTGTCATGGGCCGCAGGTTTGGTGACAAGACGTTACGGCCGAGGGGCGGATGCCGGATTCTCGCGCTTTTCGGCGGTGAACTCCGTGGAAGTGATGGTGGCAGATTTCTTTCCGAGCAGCCGTTCCTCGGCTTCCTGGGTCAAAACCGTGATCGTGATGCGCCGGTTGGCCGGCGCGCGCGGCTCCTTGGGTTCCAGCAAATCGCTGGCCGCCAGCCCGACAACGCGGCCCAGCTTGGCATCCGGCATGCCGGCGGCCACGAGTTCGCGGCGCGAGGCGTTGGCCCGGTCGGCCGACAGTTCCCAATTGCTGTAGCCGCGGTCGCCGTTGCCGTAGGGCGTCGCGTCGGTGTGGCCCGCCAAACTGATGCGGTTTTGCACGCCGCCGAGCGCGGTTCCGATTTCTCGAAGAATGTCGCGCATGTAGGGTTTTACCAACGCACTGCCGCTGTCGAACATGGGCCGGTTCTGGTCGTCCACGATCTGGATCTGCAGGCCATCGGGCGTCACATCCATGCGGATCTGCGAGCGATATTCATTCAGCTTGGGCGTTTCGGTGATCAGCGCGTCGATTTTGGCCTGCAGCGCCTTGATGCGCATCTCGTCCTGGCGGGCGCGCTCGGCGCGTGCGGCTTCGAGGTTGGCGCGGCGGTTCGTCGACGTCTCCGAGTCGGAGCGCCGCACCTGTCCGTGCACCTTGGACAGGTCGTTGCCGCCGCCGGGAATCACGCTGGAGCTGTTGCCCGCGCCGTCGCCCCCCTGCATGGCCACCTTCAGCGGCGAGTTGAAGTAGGCGGCAATGCCCTGCAGTTCGCCCTTGGCGGTGGAGCCCAGCAGCCACATCAGCAGGAAGAACGCCATCATGGCCGTCACGAAGTCGGCATAGGCGATCTTCCAGGCGCCGCCATGCACGGCATGGCCGCCCTTCTTGACGCGCTTGATGATGATCGGCTGGAGTTTCTTGTCGGCCATGGTGGCGTCTTCAGCCTACTTCTTGCCCTTCACGTGGCTTTCCAGCTCGGAAAAGCTCGGTCGGTCGGTGGAGAACAGGACCTTGCGGCCGAATTCGATCGCGGTGGCGGGGTTGTAGCCCTGCATGCTGGCCAAAAGCGTGGTCTTGATGCACTGCAGTTCCTTGGCGGCATCTTCCAGCTTCTGCTCGACCAGGCCGCCCAGCGGTTCCACCACGCCATAGGCCAGCAAGATCCCGAGGAAGGTGCCGACCAGCGCCGAGCCGATCATGCCGCCCAGCACCGAAGGCGGCTGGCCCACCGAGCCCATGGTGTTCACCACACCGAGCACGGCGGCGATGATCCCGAAGGCGGGCAGGGCGCCGGCCAGGCGGGCCAGCGCTGCCACGGGGGCATGCGCTTCCTGGTGGTGGGTTTCGATCTCGCTGTCCATCAGCGCCTCGATCTCGTGGGCGTTCAGGTTGCCGGACACCATCATGCGCAGGTAATCGGTCATGAACTCGATCACATGGTGGTCGTTGCCGACCGTGGGGTATTTCTTGAAGATTTCCGACTCGTGGGGCGTCTCGACATCCTTTTCGATGGCCATCAGCCCTTCCTTGCGGGCTTTTTGCAGGATGTCGTAGAGCATGGCCATCAGTTCCATGTACCGCGCCTTGGTGTACTTGGACCCCTTGAGCGCCATGGGCAGCGCCTTCAGCGTGGACTTGAGCACCTTCGGCTGGTTGTTCACCACGAACGCGCCCAGCGCGCCGCCGAAGATCGTGATCATCTCGAACGGGAGCGCTTTGATGATCACGCTCACATTCCCGCCGTGCACCACGTACACGCCGAAAATGCACCCGAGACAGACCAGGTAACCGATGATTACAAACATGGGGCCATTCTGTCAGAGTCTTTTTGAAGCGCAAAAACGGAAATGCAGGCGGGATACACCCCAATTCGTTCCCCTTGACAAGTCCCGTTGCCCTGTTGGTGAAACCGGCCGCCCACCGCCAAAACAGGCGGGCAAACCATGGTTTATTGGGGCCACCGCAGGCTCCGCGAGCCCCTAAGATGGACCCCAGCCGTTTCGATCCACTGCCCTGATCCAACCCTTCCCCATTGCCTGCCGCCGATGTGCTCCATGCCCACTTCCACCGACGACGCCGATGTGCAAGAGCATGCCGAGCTGCTGATCGCGCTCTTCCAGGCCGAGCAGTGCCTGGCGCAGCAGGACCTGATGGGGGCCCTGACGAAATTCGCGACGGCCCTGGCGTTCGATCCGCAGCGTGCGGACGTGTGGATGCATGTCGGGCGCACCTACCTCAAGATGGAAAACTGGGCGCAGGCCATTCCGGCGCTGGAGACCGCCCTGAACCTGCAGCCCGGCATGCCGGATGCGCAGCATGGCCTGTCGTTCGCGCTGTTCAACCTGGGCCGGCATGCCGAAGCGTTGCAAATGATCGACGATGTGTGTCGCCGCGGCAACAATCCGGCCATGTGGGTGATGCGCGCCTTCCTGCATGACCAGATCGAGGGCAATCCCGTCAAGACGCTGGAGGTCTATCGGGACTGGGGCCGGCGCTACGCCGATCCGCTGACGCGCAAGGCCGCTCCGCTCGTCGTGGCCGATCGGCGGCCGAAGAAACGCCTCAAGATCGGCTATGTCACGGCCGACTTCCGGGAGCACTCCATCGCGTTCTTCATGCTGCCCGTGCTGCGCCACCACGACCCGCAAGAGGTCGAGGTGCATGTGTATTCGGGCGGGCGGCGAGACGGCATCACCGATGCCCTGCAGCAATGCGTGCCCCATTGGCACGAGATGATCCACCTGTCCGACGACGAGCTGTACACGCTCATCCGCTCGCACGGCATCGACGTGCTGGTGGACCTGTCGGGCCACACCGCCGGCAACCGCCTGCTGGTCTTCGCGCGCCGCGCAGCGCCCGTGCAGGTGACGTGGCTCGGATTCATGAGCCCGTTGGGCATGAAGGCCATGGACTACCGCCTGACGGATGTTGGCATCACCCCGCCGGGCCATGAAGTCTTCTACAGCGAGCGGCTCTTTCGCCTGGCCTGCATGGCGAGCTACGCGCCGCCCACCTATGCGCCGCTGTGCGAAGAGCCGCCGATGCTGCGCAACGGCTACCCCACGCTCATCTCGCTGAACAATTCCGCCAAGGTCACGGACCGCATGCTGGGCGTCTGGGGCCGCATCCTGCAGGCACGCACCGATGCGCGCCTCGTCATCATGGTGAAGGAGCGGTCTGCCGAGGCCGCGCAGGCCAACATGCAGATGCGGGTCGAGGCACAGGGCCTGCCGCTGGACCGCGTCTTCGTGATGCACCAGCAACCGCTCAACCAGTTTATGGAACTGGGGCATATCGCCGACGTGGCGCTCGACACGGCCCCGATCTCTGGCGGCACCACGACGCTGCATGCCCTCTGGATGGGGCTGCCGATCGTGGCGCTGGACGCCGAGCGCGGTGTGGACGCGAGCACCGCGCGCACGCTGCAGGGCGTGGGCTATCCCGATTGGGTGGCGCGCAGCGACGACCAATACGTCGAGCGGGCCCTGGCGTTCATGGCCGATCCGGAAACCCTGGCCCGCCTGCGCCACGAAACACGGCAACGCGTTTCCGCCTGTGCCCTCATGGACTATGCCGCCCGCACGGCCGAGCTGGAAAAGGCGTTCCGGCTCATGTGGCTCAATTACCTGGAAGGCCGTGACGGTTTCCTGGATGTGTTCGCCGATCCGGAGCCGGCCCTGGCACGCCTGGGCGGTGGCGAGAAGCGTGTGCACGGCACGCCCTCCGTATGACCGCCGGCGCTCCCACCGATCCCATTCCTCTGCTGGTGCCGGATGTGCCGGACCCGCTGTCCCTCCTGCCCTATCTGCATCGCATGCATTCCGCGCGCTATTACTCCAACGGCGGCCCCCTGGTGCGCGAACTGGAGGACCGCTTCGCCGAGCGCTTCGGCCTGGGCGCGGAACAGGTCACGACCGTGGCAAGCGCCACCCTGGGCCTGGAGCTGGTGCTGCAATCGCTGGGGCTGCGTGCCGGCTCCCGGGTGCTCATGCCCACCTTCACGTTCGCTGCCACGGCGACGGCCGTGCTGCGCGCCGGCCACGTGCCGGTACTCTGCGATGTGGATGCCGACAGTTGGCTGCTGACGCCCGACATCGCGCGCGGGGCCCATGCCACCGATGCCGTGGATGCCGTCCTGCCCGTGGCGGCCCTCGGCATGCCGCACGACATGGCGGCCTGGCAACGCTTCGAGGACGAAACGGGCCTTCCGGTGGTGATCGATGCGGCAGCCGGCTTTGGCAGCCAGTGGCTGGCAGGCGCTTCTGGCACGCTCGTGTTCAGTCTCCATGCCACCAAGTCGCTGCCGGCGGGAGAGGGCGGTTTCGTGGTCTCTTCCCGTCCCGGGTTGGCGGCGCGAGTGCGTCAACTGGCCAATTTCGGCATCAACCTCGACCCGGCCAGCCACCTGCCGGTCGGTGCCTTGGCTGCGGTGGGCACGAACGCCAAAATGAGCGAGTTGCACGCTGCCGTGGCACTGGCATCGCTCGCTTGCTGGGAGCAGGGCGCGCAGGCCCGGCGCGCGTTGCAGCGGGAAATGCAGGATGCCCTTGCGCGCGCGGCGGATGGCCGGATCGCATGGCAGATGGCGGGCCCGGCCGGTGCCATTGCAGCACCGACGCTGTTGTGTGCACGGATGCCCGACGCTGCCTGCCGGGGACGGCTCGAGGCACTGTGTGCCGCGCAGGGCATAGCGACGCGTCGCTGGTACCAGCCTCTCATGCACCGCATGGAAGCCCTGTTGCCCTTCTGTACTCTGTTGCCCACGCCCCAAGCGGATGCGCTCGCCGAGACCCTGATCGGTCTGCCGTTCTTTCCGAAGATGGATCCTGCGCAGATGCAGCGGCTCACCCGTGTGATGGAGCAGGCAATGCGCAGCTAGGAAGGGGCCCATTTCAGATCACTGTAGAGACAATGGGCTGTACGAGCCGCCGCTGGCTCGGCAGGCCCCAGACCGGTACCGAACTCGGGGCCGCGGTCCTTGCAACATCCATCCAGAAGAGTCGATCCATGCCGACCAGTGTCGTTTCCCCCCACTTCTATCGAGATCCCGATCACCATGCCCGCGAACTGGAGGGGCTGTTCCGCGAAAGCTGGGTTTTCGTCTGCATGCGCTTCGAACTCGACGGTCTCGTGCATCGCGGTGTGCAGGTGGGCGGGGTGTCGTTGTTGCTCCAGTGTGACAGCCAGGGTCGGCCGCGTGCCTTTCTCAATGTCTGCTCCCACCGACATGCCCAGTTGTGCGAATCGGGCACGCACCGCGGGCCTGCGCGCTGCCCCTACCATGGCTGGGTGTACGACCGGGAGGGCGTTCCGGTCGGCATTCCGGCGAAACACTGCTTTCCCGAGGTGGTGGCCGAACCTGCCCGCTTTCGCCTGCAGGAATTCAACTGCGAGGCGGTAGGGCAGTTCGTGTTTGTCCGTATTTCCGAAAGCGGCCCGGCACTGCGCGAGTATCTGGGCGAGCAATACGCCTTTCTCGAGCGTGCCAGCGAGGGAATGCAAGGCTTGCTGGACGAGTTCCGGGAGCCGGTGGGCGCCAACTGGAAAATCGTGATCGAAAATGCCCTCGAGGGGTATCACGTCCCTGCCGTGCATTCGCGGACCTTCATGCAGGTCGACGGCATGGACCGGGCCGAAACGGCACCCCGCTTCTTCCTCGAGGATCGCCGGCACAGCCACCTGGAGCATGCCGCCGATGCGCAGTGGGTAGCGCGGTTCGCCCGCATGGAGAGCAAGATCGGGCAATGGCCCTGGCGCTTCGCGCATTACACCCACCACCATATCTTCCCGAACCTGACCGTCACGTCGTTCATGGGTTACAGCTTCCATGTCCAGTCGTTCGAGCCGACCACGCCCCGCCAGACCACGGTTCACTCGAGGACTGTGGGCGTGGAGTTCACCGGGACCACGCCTGCCGGCGCCAAGATGATGGAACACATCCATGCCGACGGCCACGCCTTCACGCGCAAGGTGTTCGCGGAAGACGGTGGTATTTGCATTAAGGTGCAGGCGGGCGTCGATCAGGCGCAGCGCCCGGCCCTCGTGGGCGCCGGGATCGAGGACCGGGTGGCGCATTTCCAGGCGGCCTATGCCCGGGCGCTTCAGGGCTCCGAAACACCGATGGGCGGAAAAGCATGAAGGCCATCATCCTGGCGGGGGGGCTGGGTTCCCGCCTGAGCGAGGAGACGCAGCAAAAGCCCAAACCCATGGTGGAGATCGGCGGCCGCCCGATTCTCTGGCACATCATGAAGATGTATTCGCACCATGGCATCCATGACTTCGTGGTGTGCTGCGGCTACAAGGGCTACGTGATCAAGGAGTACTTCGCGAACTATTTCCTGCACATGTCCGATGTGACGTTCGATCTGGTGAACAACCGCATGGACGTTCACGAGCGGTATGCCGAACCCTGGCGGGTGACCCTGGTGGACACCGGCGATGCCACCCAGACGGGTGGCCGCCTGCGCCGTGTGCGGCGCTACGTGAGCGAGGACGAGGCCTTCTGCTTCACCTATGGCGATGGGGTGGGCGACATCGACATCACGGCGCTCATCCGGTTCCACCGGGCGCATGGACGGCAGGCCACGCTCACCTCCACCCGGCAACCCGGCCGCTTCGGCGCGCTGGACATGGAGGGCGACCGCGTGCTGTCGTTCCGCGAAAAGCCCGATGGCGCCGGCGGCATGGTCAACGGTGGGTTCTTCGTGCTGTCTCCTGCCGTCTTCGATCTGATCGATTCCGACGAGACGGTTTGGGAAGGCCCTCCGCTCGAGGCGTTGGCGCGGTCTGGGCAGTTGCAGGCCTATCGGCACGAAGGCTTCTGGCAACCCATGGATACGCTGCGCGACAAGAACTATCTCGAACAGCTTTGGCAGGGGGGCCATGCGCCCTGGAAGTCATGGTGAGCGGTCCCGACAGCGGTTTTTGGTCTGGACGCAAGGTGTTCGTCACGGGCCACACAGGCTTCAAAGGCACCTGGCTGTCGCTCTGGCTGCAGCGTTTGGGCGCGCAGGTGACGGGGTATGCGCTGGACGCGGACTCCATGCCCGCGATGTTCGCGCTGACCCGGGCCGCGCAGGGCATGCATTCGGTCATCGGCGATGTGCGGGATGCGGCGTTGCTTGCAGGCGCGCTGGAAGCAGCGGCGCCGGAGATCGTGATCCACATGGCTGCACAGCCCCTGGTGCGCAAGTCCTACGCCGATCCGGTCGGCACCTATTCGACCAACGTCATGGGTACCGTGCACCTTCTGGACGCCGTCCGTCGCGTGCCGTCGGTGCGCGCGGTGGTGGTGGTGACGAGCGACAAATGCTATGAGAACCGCGAGTGGCTCTGGGGCTATCGCGAGGACGACGCGTTGGGCGGGTTCGACCCTTACAGCAACAGCAAGGCATGCACCGAGCTGGTGGCCGCCTGTTACCGCGACTCGTTTTTCGCCCCGGCAAGGCACGCGGATCACGGTGTGGCGCTGGCCACGGCGCGGGCGGGCAATGTGATCGGCGGCGGTGACTGGTCCAGCGACCGGCTGATTCCGGACTTCCTGAGAGCCTCCTGCGGCGGCGATCCGCTGGAGGTGCGCAATCCCGCTGCCGTACGGCCATGGCAGCATGTTCTGGAGCCCCTGGCGGGTTACCTCCAATTGGCGCAGCGACTCTTCGAGAAGGGTCCGGTGGCATCGGGCGCCTGGAATTTCGGGCCCGCCGAGCAGGGCGTGCGAAGCGTCGGCGACGTCATTCGGCAATTGGCTGCCGCGTGGCCTGGCCCTGTCGAATGCCGCTTCGCGGCCGGGCCAGAGGGCGTGCACGAGGCGCAGATGCTTCGGCTCGACAGCAGCAAGGCCTGCTCTCTGTTGGGCTGGGGGCCTCGGTGGTCGCTGGCGCAGGCCGTGGAGAGCATTGCCCAATGGCATTCCGCACACGCTCGCGGCGAAGACATGCGCCAGGTGACCGAGCGTCAGATCGAATCGTATTGCGCCGCTGAGCGCTGAAATTCTATGGACAAGTTGCACCACATCCGCGAGCAGATCGCCGCGCTCGTTGGCGAATACGCGGCCCACGCGTATCGCGCCCAGCCATTCCTGCCGGGCGCCACGGCCATTCCACCCTCCGGTAAGGTGATCGGGGAGGCCGAACTGCAGAACATGGTGGCTGCGTCGCTCGACGGATGGCTGACCACGGGGCGTTTCAACGATGCGTTCGAAAAGCGCCTACGCGAGTACCTCGGGGTGCGCCATGCGCTCACGACGAACAGCGGCTCGTCCGCGAATCTGCTCGCCTTCTCGGCGCTCACGTCTCCTGCATTGGGCCAGAGGGCCATCCGCCCGGGCGACGAGGTGATCGGTGTGGCGGCGGGGTTCCCCACCACCGTCAATCCCATCCTGCAGAATGGCGCGGTGCCGGTTTTCGTGGATGTGGAGCTCGGCACGTACAACATCGATGTCGCGCTGATCGAAGCTGCGATCTCGCCGCGCACCAAGGCCATCATGCTGGCCCACACCCTCGGCAATCCCTACAACCTGGAAGCGGTGCAAGCGCTGTGCCGCAAGCATGGACTGTGGCTCATCGAGGATTGCTGCGACGCCCTGGGGTCCACTTACGACGGACGGCTGGTAGGCACCTTCGGTGATATCGGAACCCTGAGCTTCTATCCGGCCCACCACATCACCATGGGCGAAGGCGGCGCGGTCTTCACCAACGACGATGAACTGGCACGCATCGTCACGTCATTCCGCGACTGGGGGCGGGACTGCTATTGCGGGCCCGGCAAGGACAACACCTGCGGAAAGCGGTATGGCTGGCAACTGGGCGATCTGCCCCCAGGCTATGACCACAAGTACACGTATTCGCATGTCGGCTACAACCTCAAGATCACCGACATGCAGGCGGCCTGTGCCCTGGCGCAGATGGACCGGTTGCCCGGCTTCATCGCGGCGCGGCAGCGCAATTTCGAGCACCTCTCCGGCCGGCTGAAAAGCTGCGAGGAGTTCCTGGTGCTTCCCCGGGCCACGGAGAATTCGCAGCCTTCGTGGTTCGGATTCCCGCTCACGCTGCGCGAAGCGGCCGGTACCCGCCGCGTCGATCTGCTGGAGTACCTGGAGCAGAGCCGCATCGGCACGCGGCTGCTGTTCGCCGGCAACCTGACCCGGCAGCCTTCGATGCAGGGACAGACGTACCGTGTGGCCAGCAGCCTGGCGAATACGGACACGGTCATGGAGCACACGTTCTGGCTGGGCATCTACCCCGGATTGAGCGAGGCCATGATCGACTTTGTGGCCGATCGCATCGAAACCTATTTCGGCGTCAACTTCTAGCACCCACCATGCGCTTCGAAGAAAGCCCTTTGCCGGGCTGCTACCTGATCCAGCCCGAAGTGCGGCCCGACGAGCGCGGGCGATTCGTGAAGACCTTCAGCCGCGAGGCGTTCCTTGCCCGGGGGCTCGACTGCGACTGGGTAGAGAGCTTCTACAGCGTATCGCGGCGTGGCGTGCTGCGCGGGCTGCACTTCCAGTTGCCGCCGCACCACCATGCCAAGCTGGTGCATTGCAGCCACGGCCGCCTCTTCGACGCGGTGGTCGATCTGCGCCGCGGCTCGCCGACACATGGTCGCTTTGCCACCTTCGAGCTGGACGCCGAGCTTGGCAACCAGGTCTACATTCCGGCGGGGTGTGCCCACGGCTGCTATGCACTGACCGAAGGCGCGACCATCGTCTATCACGTCACCTCGGCCCACGCACCTCGGCATGATGCCGGCATCCGCTGGGACTCTGCCGGCATTCCCTGGCCCGATGACCATCCTGTGCTGTCGGTGCGCGACCGCGAGCATCCGCGGATGGAAGATTTCGCCAGCCCCTTCGAGATGCCGGAAGGACTGCCGAATGACCACTGAGCGGCATGTATTCCTGACGGGAGGGACGGGGTTCATCGGCCGACACGTGCTGGCATCCTTGCTGGAGGCGGGCCATCGCGTCACCGTCCTGAGGCATCCGGCCGACGCGCCTGCATCGGTGCATCCTCGCCTTGTGTGGCTCAGCCGCGCCATGGACCAGTTGACGCCCGCCGATCTGGCCGGGGCGGACGTGCTGATGCACCTGGCGTCGCCCGGCGTACCGCCGCAGCAGGCCGACTGGCAGGCCCTGTTCTACTGGAACGTCACCGTTTTGCTGCAACTGCTCGATACGGCGCGTGCCGCTGGCGTGAAGCGGTCGGTCCTGGCGGGCACTTTCGCGGAATACGGTCGCAGCGCGGATGCCTTCGACTTCATTCCGGCCAGCGCACCGCTGGCACCCGTGTATGGCTATGCGGCATCCAAGGCCGCAGGTTTTCAGGCTGCGCATGCGCACGCGATCGAACACGCCATGGAGCTGTGTTACCTGCGAATCTTCTCGGTCTTCGGCGAAGGCCAGTACGCCGGGAACTTCTGGCCGGCGTTGCGTCTGGCCGCATCGCAGGGCCTTGATTTTTCGATGACACCCGGTGCGCAGGTGCGCGACTACGTCCTCGTGGAGGCGGTCGCCCGGGCATTCCGGCATGCGGCTGAGCGCCGCGACGTCGAGGCGGGCAGGCCCTGGGTGCGCAATGTGGGATCGGGCTCGCCGGTATCGATGCAGGATTTCGCGCAGCACTGGTGGTCTGTCTGGAAGGCGCCGGGCCGACTGCTCGTCGGCGCCCTGCCGTACCGGCCCAACGAGGTGATGCGCTGCGTCCCCGAAATGGCGGCCGACCTATTCTTGTCTGGATCTGAACATGAGGGGTGACGATTTGCGTGAATTCAACGAACTGTCCGCCCTGGAGGGCTTGCGCATCCTGATCACGGGTGCCGGCGGAATGCTCGGGCAGGCGTTCGCCCGCCACTTGGCTCAGCAGGTACCCACTGCCCTGGTCGCGGCCCTCGACCGCCACGCGTTCGATGTGCGCCAGCGCGAGCAGGCCCAGGCCTTGCGCGCCTGGCGGCCCGATATCGTGATCCATTGCGCCGTGTGTTCCGACGTCAACTGGTGCGAGGACCATGCGGACGCGGCGGCGCAGGTGCAGATCGAAGGAACCCGTCACGTGGTCGAGCTGGCCCGCGAATGCAGGGCCCGTTTTTTTTACCCGCAGACCTTCCTGATCTACGACGGAAGCCAGACAGTGGACGAGGCCACGCCCCCCCGTCCTTTGAGCGTGTACGGACGGCTCAAGCTGGAGGCGGAGCAGATCGTGCTGGAGGCATCGCCGCAGGCGCTCACTGTGCGCATGGGCGGGTTTTTCGGAGAGCATGCGCGCGACAAGAATTTCGTCGGCAAGCTGATTCCGCACCTCGCGGGACTGCTGCGCTCCGGCGTGGACCGCATGGAGATCGGTGACCGCATCTGGCAGCCCACGCTCACGGACGATCTGGCCTACAACAGCCTGCTGCTGCTGGCGCGTGGCGAGGCGGGCCGTTTCTGCATGGCTTCCCATGGGCAAGCCTCTTTCTTCGAACTGGCGCGGGAGATCGTGCTCCGATTGGGGCTGGATCGCCGCATCGAGATCGCGCGTGTTCCTGCGGAAAGCATGGCCCGCAAGGAAAAAGCCGTGCGCCCCGATGCGGTGGTGATGCGCAACGCCGCGCTGCAGGCCCGCGGGCTGGATCGTCAGCGCACATGGCAGGACAGTCTGGCCGCCTATCTCGACCACCCTTATTTCACTGGAATGTTCGCCCCATGAGCCTGCAACTGCTGAGTCCCTTCGTTCACCACGACATGTTCGGTCCCATGCGCAACCGTGTGGCCATGGCCGCCATGACGCGTGGTTTTGCCGATGCGCAGCACCGCTGCACGGACGAAATCGCTGCCTACTACGCACGGCGTGCCGCGGCTGGCGTATCGCTCATCCTGACGGAGGGCATCGTGGTCCATCCTTCGGCGGATGGTTACCGGAACGTGCCCCACCTGCAGAACGACGAGCAGGTCGACAGCTGGATCCCGGCCGTCCGGCAGGTGCAGGAGGCCGGCGGGCGCATCGTGGCGCAACTGTGGCATTGCGGGCGGATCTCGCACCCGGACTTCACTGGCGGGGTGGCGCCTGTCAGTTCCACCGATCAGCCGGCGGCCGGCATCAACCGCCAGAATGGCCAGCCCTACGGGCAGCCCCGTGCGCTGCATGCATCGGAGATGCCTGGCATCTACCGTCTTTTCGAGGAGGCCGCGCAGCGCGCCCTGAATGCAGGTTTCGACGGCGTGCAGATCCATATGGGACATGGATACCTGATCGACCAGTTCCTGGATGCGCGCATCAATGACCGGACCGATGCCTATGGCGGATCGGTCGAGAACCGCTGCCGCATCGTGCTGGAACTGGTGGAGCGCCTGCTGCCCATTTGCGGCCCCCAGCGACTCATGATCCGCCTCTCGCCTGCGCGGATGATGGGCGGACTGTACGAGTGGCCGGACCTCGACGACATGCTGCAGCATCTCATCCCCCAGCTGGATCGCCTGGGACTGAGGCAACTGGACATCAGTTGCGCGGATGCGCCCTATGCCGAAACTTCCGGAAAAATCGTGCGCCGTGTGCGTCACCTCTGGCCCCACTTCCTGATGGGGGGCGCTTCGCTGTCCGCTGCGGATGCCGAGCACGAAATCCAGGAGGGGCATCTGGACATGGTCACCTGGGGCCGCGCGCTCCTTGCGAACCCGGACTTCGTGCAAAGGCTGGAGCGTGGAGAAGCCCTCGAGCCCATGACGCCCGAGCGGCGCGCCGTGCTCTATTGAACGGGTCGGGGGCCGTCAGCCGACCCGGCCACTGAAGAATTCGGCGATCGTGAAGCCCTGAGCGCTTTCCTCGTGCGCCTGCCGCATGGCCGAGGGCAGATCGGCGTAGACCTCCCGCCACCAGGCGGGCGTGCCGACGAAGCCCTTGTTGAGGGTCAGATTGAACATCGGGACGCTCTTGAGCGACAGGACATCGGCGTACTCGTCCATCGGCAGAAGATGGT
Source organism: Acidovorax sp. SUPP2825 (assembly GCF_030158995.1). Lineage (NCBI taxonomy): Bacteria > Pseudomonadati > Pseudomonadota > Betaproteobacteria > Burkholderiales > Comamonadaceae > Acidovorax > Acidovorax sp. SUPP2825. The sequence continues at coordinate 35,352 of NZ_BQXK01000025.1, forward strand.
TCGCGGCGAACCGGTAGCCATCGGCGAGGTTCCGGGCCGGCTCACCCCACTTGCGCGCCAGGCTCTGCCACAGCAGGCATTCGACGGCCGCCTTCTGGATCTGCTGGTAGGGCTCGTCGGTCCGGTGCTGGATCTCGGACGCACCGCGCAGGTCTTCCGGCAGTGCCCACAGCTCGCACATGTCCTGGGTGCGGCTCACGAGAAAACGCTCGGAGAAATGGAAGGGAATCTGCTTCCAGGACGAATGTGCCAGGAAGCCGAATTTCCCCTCGTTCCTGCTGCCATCGTCGAACAGTTCTTCCACCGTCCGGTAGAGCGATCCGGTGACGACCGTATCGCTTCGCATGCGCACCGAGTACGGCACGCCCACTTCGGCCAGATGCCGGGCGCCCGCCTTGGCCGAGCGAATGATGGCATTGCGGCTGTCCACCATGTTCTGGGGCTGGGGAAGCGTGATCACGGCATCCACCCATGGTCGGCAGGCATCGAGGCTGGCGGCGGACTGGTGATCCCAGGTGACGAAGCACAGATGCGCCTCGGGGCACGCCATTCGCTGCCAGGCCAGTGCCATGGGGGTATAGGGAAACACCGGGCCCTGCACGAAGATGCCGAGCGAAGGCGTTCGCAGGGGCGGTTTGCGCTGCAGGGACAGTCCTTCGAACACCCTGGAGAAAGCCTGTAGCTGGTCGATGTCTCCATGCCGGCCGCTGTGGGTGAGCGCCGGCACGCAGCGGTAGTCGCCCCACAGGTTGCGGATCTGGTTCATGATTTCCGCCGAATGCGCTGCGAAGATCACCAAGAGCACTTCCTCATGCGGTTCCTTCATGAGCGCTTCGGGGCTGCGGACGGGAACGCCATGGATCTGCCTGTCCTGGTGGGCGGTGAACGGGCACACGGTGTATTCCACCGGCAGGCCCAGCAGCGGGTAGTAGTCCGTGAACGCCTGTCCAGCGCCCCAGCCGATCAGCCGGACCTTGGCCGGGTCGATTTCCGGATATTTCAGTAGAACGCGGTCAAGGCCGCCCCGAATCTTGGCCATCCTGCGGTGCCCTCTGGGTAGTGGAGTGAATGCCTCTGGAGAGGCGTTTCAGCGATAGAAATACAGGCAGGTATCCCAGCGATCTTCGGTGTGGTGTTGCAGCCCGATCGAGTAGCCGGGGGCCACGGAATCCACCAGTGCCGGGATGTCCAGCAGGTCGGCCGCGCGGTGATAGGCGGAGATCGCCATCTTGGGCAGGCCGGCGCGGATGGCCGCCTGGGCGCCTCGCAACGCCGGGATCTCGAATCCTTCGATGTCCATCTTGATGAAGGTCGGTGGCGCATCGATGAGGTCATCGATGCGCCGGATGCGCACCGCCTCCAAGGGCGCATTCGGATCGACGGCGATGCTGCCGCCATGCCCTCCCAGATGGTGGAACGGGGCTTCCGAGTCGTTCTCCCCGACGGCGAAGGGATGCAGCGAAATCCGGGATTCGAGCGCGGTGCCTGCGTAGCCCTGCTGCAGCTTGCGCAGCACCTCGATGTTCAGCCGATCGGGCTCGATCATCCAGGAGTGTTCGATGCGATCGCCCGTGAGGCCCAGCAGCCCGGTCGTGGATTCGCCGATGGAGGCGCCGCAATCGACGAACCTCTCGTGGTCCGAGAATGTCAGCAGGCCCGAGCGGAAGTACAGCGTCGAATAGGGCCTGGCCACAGTGAGGTACCACTCGGGATTGCAGCTCAGGTGGAACAGGAGCACGCTGCGCAATGTGCTCACGGAGTGTGCATCCGCAAGCCGCCGCTCCAGCGCCAGGAATTCATCGAACCTGCTGCTGATGGCAGGGGCCCAGTCGGCCGTGCGGTAGTCCACCCGGTCATTCATGCCGAAGAGCCGGGTGACCTGCTCGTGGTTCAAATGGGCGATGCCGTGGCGGGTGCAGAGCCGGTCGAAAAACCGCCTTGAATAATCCGTCCGGCAGCAGTTGATGGCAATGATGTCCGGGTCCTCGCGCAGCATCGCAAGGAAGCGGTCGGTGGAAATGATGTCCACGCCGTAGTAGTCCTCGCCGCTGGCGTGCTTGAAATCATCCACCACGGCCAGGGCCCAGCCTTGGTCGCGGGTTGCACGGATGAAGACTTCCGCGAAGGTCTTAGTTCCCAGCAGGATGAAGCGCGTCCGGTCCCCGCGCCGGGCGAAGATCTCGCGCGCCTGCTCAGGTATGCAGAAATGCGGGTCGCGGCGGTACAGGTCCAGCATGGCGAGCAGTGCTTCATCGAGTTGGAAGCGATCCAGGTTGATGCGGCTGACCAAGGCGTCGGGCGGGAAGGAAGGGGGCAGTGAGGCCATGGTGGGTCGCTCGCGGGGGCATGCGGTGCCGGGGCGCCGGAGACGTTCAACTCCAGGAAAAGCGCCGGGCCGGATTGCCCATGATGGTGATGTTGGGCGGAATGCGGCCATACACCACGCTGCCCGCACCGACCTTGACGTTGTCGCCGATGACCGTGCCGCTGGTGATGACGCAATTGGGATGGATCGACACGAAGTTGCCGATCTTCGCGCCGCCGCCGATGGAGCAGTGGCTGTTGATCTGGCACCAATCCCCGACGCGGACATCGTGCCCGATGACCGTATATTCCTGGACGCACACGAAATCGCCCAGCTGGACATCCACCGAAATGCCGACACGGGGTGCGATGATGCAGCCACGGCCCAGCCGGGCATGCCGCGTCACATGGGCCTGGGGATGCACGACCGTGGCGAAGTCGACGTCGTGGACCGATCGCAGTACCTCGGTGTACTTGTATCTCGCCATCGGATCGCCCAGTGCGGCCATGAAAACGTCGCCATCCACGGGGGTGTAGGTCAGGGGATCGCCCACGATGCCGATCGAGCGCTGCATGCCGTTCAGCGCCGAAGTGCGCGAATCCAGAAAGCCCTTGGGGCGAAACAGCGGGTTGTCGTCTTCGATATACGTCAGGACTTCGCGGCCGAAGCCACCAGCGCCCACGATGAGCAGGTTCCGATGCGGAGCGGACGTATCCGTGGAGGGCGTAGCCATGAGGGGGGATCAACTGATGGTGAGGCCGCCGTCCATCACCAGCGTCGTGCCGGTGATCCATCGGCTGGCCTGGGACAGCAGGAACACGGCGGCATTGGCCACGTCCTCCGGCTGGCCGAAACCGAGCGGGTAGTTGCCTCGCTCCTTTTCCATCGAGCCCACGAGCGTGGCGGTGGCGTCGAGCAATGGCGTTTCAACCAGGGCGGGCGAGAGGCAGTTGGCTCGGATGCCCCGCTTGACGACCTCCATCGCGAGGCAGCGCATCATCGCAATCAATGCGGCCTTGGTGCCCGAGTAGGCGGCCACTCCCGGCACGCCGATGTGCGCGGCGATCGAGGCGATGAACACCATCGATCCTCCCGGCGCGATCAGGTTGCGCTTGAGTAGTGCCTGCGTCAGCAGTATCGGGGCGTCTACGTTGATGCTCTGCACTTCGCGCAGATGCTGTTCCGTGATCATTCGCACGGGAGACAGGCGAGAAATGCCTGCGCTGTGGACGATGCCGTTCAATGGCACAGAAGCGATCTGCTCCACCAGCGCGGAGCGATCGGTAGGCTGAGTCAGGTCTGCACGCACCACGAGGTGCTCGGCTGCCGGTGCGACGGCTTGCAGTGCCTGCAACGTGCTGGTGAGGCGCTCTTCGTCGCGGCCCACGCCGATGACCTGAGCTCCCATGCGTGCGCAGGCGATGGCGATGGCATGGCCCAGGCCCGAAGTGGCCCCCGTGACGAGGATGCGCTGTCCCTGCAGGTGGAAGGGGGTGGGCGTTGCGTCCATCGGATCAAGACTCCAGCATGGCCGGGAAGCGAGCCCCTGCAATGTCCAGGATGCACGTGCCCCAGGACAGGCCGATGCCGAAGCCGCTCAGCAGCAGCTTGTGCGTGCCGCTGGCCAGCGTTTCGTTCAGGCGCGCGGTCATGGTAACCGGCAGGGTCGCCCCGCTGGTGTTGCCGTAGTCGGCCAGCGTCGATGGAACTTTCTCAGGAGGGAGTGCCAGCTTCTTGCGTATGGTCTCGTTGATCATCCGGTTGGCCTGATGGAAGACGAAGTAGTCCACATCGTCCTTGGACACGCCTGCATATTGCAGCGTGCGCTCCACGGCCGGAGGAATTTTCTGCGTGGAGAAGCTGAGCACGGCCGGTCCGTCGAGGAGGAGGCGGTCCGGCCATTGCAGTTCCCCGTCCTCGTCGCGCGTGGGGATGCTGTGATGAAAGGCATAGGGCTCCCGATGCCCACCCACCGGTTTGATGATGGCTTTGTAGCCGCTGCCGTCGCTGTTGAGGTCGAAATACATGGGCGCGGCTGAAGGATCGAATTCCAGTGCGGTCGCCGTGCCGGCGTCGGAGAACAGCGGGTCCTTTTCGCTTGCGGAGCGGTCTCCCACCAGCAGCAGGCCCTTTTTCACCGTGCCGGACGCGATCATGCTGCCCAGCAGGTGCAACCCGAACGGGTAGCCAGAGCAGCCGAGATTCACGTCGAACGCGATCGTGGACTGCGACAGCCCGAGCTTGTCCTGCAGGATGATGGCGGTGGAGGGAATGGGATAGTCGGGCGACTGCGTCACGACGATCAGCGCGCCCACGTCTTCGCGGGCCCACTGCAGTTCCTGCAGCAGCTTTTCGGTGGCGTCTTGCGCCAGATCGGAAAAGCATTGCCACGACGCGCACAGGCGGCGCTGCTGGATGCCGATGTTGCGAACCAGCCTTTCCCGCTCCGAGCGGATTTTCGGAGGGCAATCCTCGAGGTTGGAAACCACGCGCTTGGGCACGCAGCTCGCCATGCCTGCAAAGCGCACGTTGTGCAGGGTGGAAAGGCCCATGGTGGTCTACCCCAGCAGCTTGTAGAGGTCCGTGACCGTGACGCAGTTCTTCAGGTCGTCGCCCACGATGGTTTTCCCGTACTCCACGTCGAACATCACGATGACACCCAGGGCGGCAAGGGAGTCCCACTCGGGCAGAGCACGCAGTTCGGTATCCACGGTGACCTCCACCGGCTCCTGGAAATCGACGGCGGTCAGAAAGCTTTCGATGAATTGCTCGATGGAAGGCGAAGGCATGCGTACTCCAGAATAGAAAATGTCGCTGAGACCAAGATTTCGGCCTCCAACGGCAGTGTATTAGCCCCGGATGCCTTCTTCTTCAGCCCTGCAGGAGTTTCAGCACCTGCTGGGGCAACTGGTTCGCCTGGGCCACCATCGCAGTGCCCGCCTGCTGCAGGATCTGCGTGCGCGATAGGTTCGCCGTTTCCTTGGCAAAGTCGGCATCCACGATGCGGCCGCGGGCTGCCGACATGTTCTCGCCCTGGATGTCGATATTGGCGATGGCATTTTCGAAGCGGCTTTGCAGGGCCCCGAGGTCAGCGCGCGCCGAATTGACCTGATCGATCGCGCTGTCGATCTTCTTGAGGGCCACCCAGGCCTGGCTCTGCGTTCCGACATCGACGCTGTCGATCCCCTTTTGGCCGGTACCCGTGGCGTTCGTCAGCGTGGGCGGGGTAAAGCCCGTATTGGCCACGGTGAATCCGGTCGTGCCGCCGAACGTGACGGTCTCCGGCACGGGGGGGACGGCATTCGTCAGTTTCGAGGAGGCGAACTCCAGCCCGTAGCTGCCGTCGTCGTTCTTGGTCAGGAAGGCGGTCACCCCCGTATCGGCCGTCTTGTTGTTGATCGCCGAGATCACCTGGCCGAGCCGTTCCACGCCCGAGCCGGCGGCCTTGATGCTTCCCAGGTCGATGGCGGAGCCCGAACCGACCTGGATCGTCAGGCCGCCTGCAGGGATGGCGCTGCCGAAGGCGGAGATCGACGTGTCCGACGCGTCCACGGCGATCGCGGTGCTCGTGCTCGAGTACATGATGCTGGACAGGCCCGAGGCGCGGGTGTCCGCCAGGGCGCCGAGCGTGACGTTATCGCCGGAATTGGCGCCCACCTGGAACAGGGCGCCCGCAAAGCTGCCGTCCAGGATCTTCTGGCCGTTGAAGCTGGTCTGCTTGGAAACGCGGTCGATTTCGTCGGTGAGCTGCTTGACTTCGGACTGCAGCGCGGCCCGGTCGGCCTTGCTGTTCGTCGCATTGCTGGCCTGAACGGCCAGTTCGCGCATCCGTTGCAGCATGTCGCCCACCTTGCCCAGTGCGCCTTCTGCCGTCTGGGCCAGCGAGATGCCGTCGTTGGCGTTGCGGGAGGCCACGGCCAGGCCCTTGACCTGGGTGTTCATGCGCTCGGCGATGGCCAGGCCGGCCGCATCGTCCTTGGCACTGTTGACGCGCAGGCCGGAAGACAGCCTCTGCATGGTGGTCGTCAGCGAGGCTGCCGACATTCCCAGATTGCGCTGGGCGTTGAGTGAGGCGATGTTGGTGTTGATCGTCGAGGCCATTACGGAACTCCTTCGCAAAAGGGACAAGGCACAGCTGCCGTGGCCAAGGACACCACCATCAGCGGGCAACCCTAGCGTTGGGAGAATTCTCCCCAGGTGGGGTTTTCCTGGCGTGGGGAAAAAAGGGCGGAAAACCGTCCATATCCACCCTTGTGGGAGGTGGCTGACCCGGGCGGTGCCGGGAAAAGTCGATTTTTTTGCGTGGAGACGCTCAAGTTCTCCAGGGCCTGCCCGATAACCTAACCAACAGGTTCAAGCGAATTTGTTGACCGGCAAGCGATGGATGGGTTCACGTGACTGCCGCCCCGGTCTTGGCAGCTGGCCATGGGGGTCAGCGTTGTGATCGGCGGTCTAGCCGGAATTTAAGTTACCAAGGAGCATTTCAATGGCCTCTACCATCAACACCAATATTGCTTCGCTCAACGCACAGCGCAATCTGGGCATGTCTGCGAACTCTCTCACCACCTCGATGCAGCGCCTGTCTTCCGGCCTGCGCGTCAACAGCGCCAAGGACGATGCCGCCGGTCTGTCGATCGCCGAGCGCATGAACACCCAGATCAAGGGCCTGACCGTGGCAGCCCGCAACGCCAACGACGGCATCTCGCTGGCCCAGACGGCAGAAGGCGCCCTGGGCAAGGTCGGCGACATGCTGCAACGGATGCGTGAACTGTCGGTGCAGGCCAGCAATGCCACCAACAGCACCAAGGACCGCGCTGCACTGCAGTCTGAAGTGAAGCAGCTCACCGACGAAATCGACCGCGTCGCCAAGCAAACCAGCTTCAACGGCCAGAAGATCCTGGACGGCAGCTTCGCAGGCGCCCTGTTCCAGGTGGGTGCCAACTCCGGTGAAAACATCACCGTCGGCGCCCTGACCAATTCGTCGGCTGCGGGCCTGTCGAACATCGAGTACTCCACGGGCAGCGTGACCTCCCTGAATGCTTCCGACACGACGGTCACGGGCTTCGGCACCAAGATCGCCGCCGGTGGCCTGACGATCCAGGTGGGCTCGGCATCCGCCATCGATCTGGGTGAAATCAAGGCTGCCGGTTCTGGTGTGGAACGCCTGGGCCAAGTGGTTTCCGCAATCAACAACAAGTCCGCCGACACCGGTGTGACCGCCTTCCTGACCAAGAAGGACGACGGCACGTACGACCTGGAGTTCGCTTCGTCCAAGCTGAACAGTGCAACGCCTCCCGTGCCGGAAACCATCACCTTCGGCGGCACCACCGGCTTCTCCGTGGCGAACACGGGCTTCGCCGCCCCGACGCTTGCGGCCGCCACCGGCACCGCCAAGAAGGGCATCGACACCGTGACCGTCGCGACGCAGAAGGACGCATGGGTTTCCCTGAAGAAGATCGACAGCGCGATCGATCAGGTGAACTCCGCACGTGCCGACCTCGGCGCTCTGCAAAGCCGCTTCGAGAACTCGGTGGGTAACATCGACATTCAGGCCGAGAATCTGTCGGCATCGCGTGGCCGGATCGTGGACGCCGACTTCGCCAAGGAAACGGCAAACCTGTCGCGCACGCAGATCCTGCAACAGGCCGGCACCGCGATGGTGGCACAGGCCAACCAGCTGCCACAGGGCGTTCTGTCTCTGCTGCGTGGTTGATCAGTGGCTTAAAAAGGGGGGCGGAGCGGTCCGAACCCTTTTAAGCGGCGACAGGGCCACTCCTGTCGCCGCTTTTCCTGCTTTTAGATCGAAGCGATTCTCGCCACAATCGTGTATTGATTGTTGATGGCGGCCCCGGCTGCCTGGGAGACCAAAATGGGTATTACCTCGATAGGCATTGGCAGCGGGCTCGACGTCGAAACCATCGTCACCAAGACGGTGGCGCTGGAAAAGCAGCCCCTCGTTCAGCTGCAAGCCAAAGCGGACACCATCCAGACCAAGATTTCCACGTTCTCCCAGGTGAAGTCGCTGCTCTCGACCTTGTCGGACGCCGCGGCCAAGCTGACCCGGGACAGTGCGTGGAACGGCATGGCGGTCAGCTCTTCCAACAGTGCGGCCGTCACGGCCACGGTGTCGGGAATCGCCAGCGCATCGTCTTTCGGTGTGAGCGTGCAGCAACTGGCCCGCGCGCAATCGAATGCTTCCACCGCCGTCGCCAAGGACTCTGTCATTGGCGCAGGCACCATGACCATCCAGTTGGGCACCTGGGATTCCACTGCGAATCCACCGACCTTCGGCGTGGGGTCCTCCAAGCCGATCAATGTCTCGGTCAGCGCGACCGACACGATCACGAACATCGCCGCCAAGATCAACGAGGGCGACGCTGGCGTCACGGCCACCGTGTTGCGCGATGCCTCCGGGGAGCGGCTCCTGCTGCGTTCCAAGACCACCGGGGAAGAGTCGGGCTTTCGCGTGCAGGTGGCGGAAGATCCGGCGGCGCCGGGCCTCTCCAAGCTCGCCTTCGATCCGCAAAACTCCCCAGGCGTGGGTCTGGCGGCCAATACCATCCAGTACGCACAGAACACGCAGGCCAAGATCAACGGCATCAGCGTGACGTCCAAGGACAACACGTTCACCGAAGCCATTCCCGGGCTGACCCTGACGGTGTCGCAAGTGACCACGACCGACGTTGAAATGGGGGTGAAGGCCGATACCGCCACGATGAAGAAGAACATCCAGGATTTCGTGGATGCCTACAACGCCGTCAATGACCTGCTGGGTTCTTCGACCAAATACGACAGCGAGAGCAAGACCAAGGGCGTGCTGCAGGGCGACAGCACGGCGGTCGGGCTGCAGAACTCGCTGCGGGCGGCCATCGGTGCCGCAGTCGGCGGTACGTCTGCCCTGCAGACGCTCTCCGACATCGGCCTGGAAGTGCAGCGCGGCGGCAAGCTGACGGTGGACAACACCAAGCTGGACAACGCGCTGAAAACGCCCGACACGCTCAAGCAGCTGTTTGCGTCCGACCCGGCCTCGGGCGGCACGGGCACTGGCGCTGCCGTTCGCATGAAGTCGTTCACCTCTGGACTGCTGTCGCTGGACGGCCTGATGAACAACAAGTCCGACGCCCTCGACCTGGAAGTCAAGCGCAACACGTCCGACCAGGAAAAGGTGAACAACCGCGCGGCCGTATTGGAAAAGCGAATGCGCGCGCAATACACCGCGCTGGACACCCAGATGGGCAGCCTCTCGGCCCTCAACAGCTACATCACGCAGCAGGTCGCCCAGTGGAACAAGTAAGCCCGGTGTCCGGGCCCGCCGCCGCCGCGCGGCCGGCCTGAACCCTGGGTCACTCTCCGTTGCGCCACCCTGCCAGAACGCCAAAACACCTCGTAAATGTCCTTGAGTTCCTTCTTGATCTGCCGATATTGAATGTAAGTAGCATGAAGGAGTTCTCGATGTACACGCCAGTCAGTTCCCGCGCCGCCTCGGTCTATCGGCAGGTCGGTGTGCAATCCAGTGTGGATGGCGCCTCGCCCCATCAATTGATCCAGATGTTGTTCGACGGCTTGGTGCAGTCGCTCAACGCGGCCCGCGGCTCCATGCAGCGCGGCGATGTGGAGGAAAAGGGCCGTCAACTGGGCAAGGCCGTGCGCATCATCGAAGAGGGCCTTAAGGGAGCGCTCAATCCCGCCCAGGGTGGTGAACTGGCCGCCAATCTGCGGGCCCTGTACGACTACTGCGTGGGCCGGCTCACCATGGCCAACCTGCGCAACGATGTCACCCTGGTGGAAGAAGTGGTCAACCTGATCGTGCCGGTGGCGCAGGGTTGGGGCGAGATCGGTGCCGGCGGCCGTCCTTCGGCCTCCGGTGGGAGAAACTAAGAATGTCTGAAATGCTCATCGATTACTACAAAGCCATCGAAGACAGCAGCGCCAAGATGCTGGAGGCTGCCAAGCTCAAGGATTGGGACGGCGTGGTTCGCTACGAAGGCGCCTGCGCGGTGCTCATCGAGCAACTGCGATTCAAGGCCCAGGAGCACGATCTGCTGCCGGAGCACCGCCGGGAAAAGACGCGCATCATGCAGCGCATCCTGAGCAACGATGCCCAGATCCGCTGCCTGGCGGAACCCTGGCTGTCGCAGTTCGAGCATTTGCTGGAGCGCCAACCGCAGATGATGCATTGAGGAGGGAGGGGGTCGTCCCCTCGCCGGGCTGCCTGCCCGGCCAGTGCCAAGCGGCGCCATCGCGCAGTGCAGCGAGCGGTGGCGGCCAGCAGGCTGGCGCGCAGTGCGCCTTCGGCAGTGTTGTTTTCAGGATCGCCGCCGCCGCCAAGCGGGGTTGAGGCGGGTGGTGTATTGAATCGAAAGCCCATGCGGCGCGGCTGTATCAACCGCAGCGGTGCAAGGAATTACCAGTCAAATGGCCTTCCAGTGCAATAAGTACTAAGGCGTTTCGCTATAAAAATAATAGCAAATGATGGGTTCGATGTTGCGGGCTGGCGTCAAACCTGCATGTTCATGATGTCGGTGTAGGCCTGAACCATGCGGTTGCGCACGTGCAGCGTGGCCTGAAAGCCGATCTGGGCCTTCTGGATCGCCACCATGGTTTCTTCCAGGCTCACGGCCGGGTTTTCCATCTGCACTTCCTTTTGCAGGTCGGCCGCCCGGTTCTGGGAGGCGCTGACCGACTGCAGCGCGCCCTTGAGCGCCGAGGAAAACCCCACTTCCTGCGAGTCCTGCGGTGCCGCGGCACGGCGCGCAAGGCCAGCGCCTGCAAGTGGCGTGGTGGGGCTTGATATGCGGAGGTCCATGGCTGTGTCCGAAGGAATGGCGGGATGGTGCAATCCTAGGGGGCCGGCGCCGCGCCATCCTGGGGAATAGATGGTGAAACGACGGCCTTATCTCGGCTACGTCGGCAAGGGGCTCGTCCAATAATCGCCCCACGCCAACCCTCTGCCGGGTCGGACCTTTTGGAAAGCACCATGTCCGCAGTTGCTGAAGTCCCTGTCATCAGTCCCGCCAACCCCTCGTGGATGCAGCGGTTTTCCGCGCTCGAACGGGGCCAGCGGATGCGCCTGGGCGCAGGCATGGTCTTGCTGATCGCTGCCGTGGTTGCCGCGGTGGTCTTCAGCCGCCAGCCGGACTACCGGGTGCTGTTCGCCAATCTGAGCGACAAGGACGGCGGCGCCATCGTGGCCCAGCTGTCCACGATGAACGTGCCCTACAAGTACGCCGAGGGCGGCGGCGCCATCCTGATTCCGGCCGAGCGCGTGCACGACGTGCGCCTGCGCCTGGCCACCCAGGGCTTGCCCAAGGGCTCGGTGACGGGCTTCGAGCTGATGGAGACGAACCGGTTCGGCGTCACCCAGTTCCAGGAGCGGCTGAACTTCCAGCGTGGCCTGGAGGGCGAGCTGACCCGGTCGATCCAGGCGCTGTCTTCGGTGCAAAGCGCACGCGTGCACCTGGCTCTGCCCAACCAGAACGGTTTTTTCCGCGAGCAGCAAAAGCCTTCCGCGTCCGTGCTGCTGAGCCTGTTCCCCGGCCGTTTCCTGGACCGCACGCAGTTGGCCGGGATCGTGCATCTGGTGGCCTCCAGCGTGCCGGAGCTGTCGCCCTCCGCCGTGAGCGTGCTGGACGACACCGGCAAGCTGCTGTCGCAATCCCCCGACACGGCTGCCGGTTCGGGCGTGGACGCACAGCAGCTGAGCTACGTGCAGCAGATCGAGCAGCAGTACACGCGCCGCATCCTGGACATCCTGGAGCCGGTGGTGGGCAAGAACAACGTCAAGGCGCAGGTCACGGCCGAGGTCGATTTCAGCCAGACCGAATCCACCTCCGAGCAGCATCGCCCCAACCAGACGCCCGACGCCAGCGCCGTGCGCAGCCAGCAGGTCGTGGAAAGCGCCGGCACCCAGGGCGCCCAGCCGCCCAGCGGCGTGCCCGGCGCCACCAGCAACCAGCCGCCCCAGCCTTCGACCGCGCCCATCAACGGCGCCAACCCCGCACCGACGGCCGCTGGTCAGCAGGGCGCGCAGGGCACGGGCAGCAAGCGCGAATCCATCACCAACTACGAAGTGGACAAGACCGTCCGCGTGACCCGCGGCGGCAGCGGCGCCCTCAAGCGCGTGAGCGCGGCGGTGGTGGTGAATTACCAGGCCGTGGCGGAAGCCGCGGGCAAGGCGCCCACCAACAAGGCCTTGTCGCCCGAGCAACTGGAGCAAATGACGGCGCTGGTGCGCGAAACCATCGGCTTCAACAAGGAGCGTGGCGACTCGGTGAACCTCATGAACACGCCGTTCCTGGTCGATTCCACGCCGGTGGTGGACTTGCCGCTGTGGAAGCAGCCCGAGATGATCGAGCTGGCCAAGAGCCTGGGCTGGCCCGTGGGCATGTCCCTGTTCGCGGCCATGGTACTGCTCGGCTTGGTGCGCCCCGCCATCAAGGGCATGGGCAAGCCCCGGGCGATTCCGGTGGCCCAGGGCGGACAGCTCGACGCCATCGAGGCGGAAGAGCCGCAGCGCCCGGCGCTGGCCGCGCCGTCCAAGCCCGAGGAGGTCGCCCAGACGCCCGAGCAACTGCGCCTGGAAGAGGCCCGTGTGCTGGCCAAGGAGAACCCGATGGCCGTGGCGAATATTCTCAAGACGTGGGTCAACGGCGAGTCGTGACGCGGCGCCGTGCGATGATTTCCCACCGACGCATGAAACCACGAGCTTTCCATGGATGACCAAGGCCTGAACGATGCTGCGATTTTGCTGATGTCCCTCGGCGAAGAGGAAGCCGCCGAGGTCTTCAAGCATCTGTCGCCGAAGGAAGTGCAGAAACTGGGCGAAACCATCGCCCGCATGCGCTCGGTTTCGCGCGAGAAGGTCGATTCGGTCATCAACCGCTTTTCCGGCGACGCCGCGGCGCAGAGCCTGCTGGTGTCCGACACCAGCAACTACGTGCGGTCGGTGCTCAAGCGCGCGCTGGGCGACGACAAGGCCGCGTTGCTGATCGACCGGATTCTCCAGGGCGGTGACGTTTCCGGCATCGAAAGCCTGAAGTGGATGGACCCGCTGTCGGTGGCCGAGTTGCTGCGCAACGAGCACCCGCAGATCGTCGCCGCCATTCTGGTGCACCTCGATTCCGAGCAGGCCGCAGCCGTGCTGATGCAGCTCACCGACCGCCAGCGCAGCGAAGTGCTGCTGCGCGTGGCCACGCTGGAGGGCATTCAGCCCACCGCGCTCAAGGACCTCAACGAGGTGCTGTTCAAGGTGCTGGCGGGTGGCGACAAGATCCGCAAGAGCTCGCTGGGCGGCGTCAAGGCGGCGGCCGAGATCATCAACCTGCTGGGCTCCAACATGGACAGCGTGGTGCTGGAGTCGATCCGGGGCTACGACCCCGACCTGGCCCAGAAGATCATGGACAAGATGTTCGTCTTCGACGACGTGGCCAAGCTCGACGACCGTGCGATCCAGACCGTGCTCAAGGAAGTGGCGTCCGAAACGCTCATCGTGGCGCTCAAGGGCGCCGTGCCCGAGCTGCGCGAGAAATTCCTGGCCAACATGTCGTCGCGCGCCGCCGAGGCCATGCGCGAAGACCTGGAGTCGCGTGGCCCGATGCGGCTGTCCGAAGTCGAAGCCCAGCAAAAGGAAATCCTCAAGACCGTTCGCCGCCTGTCGGATGAAGGCCAGATCGTGATCGGAGGCGGCGGTGATGACGCATTCGTATAACCCGCGCAGCTACACGCGGTTCATCCCCAGCGAAGAGGTCGGGGAGGTGACCCAGTGGCAGTTCGGCGCCGTGGACGGATCGGATTTGCTGCCCCCCGTGCCGGAGCCCGAGCCGGAACCGCTTCCGGTCGTCTTCGACGAGGCCACGCACCTGAGCGCCCTGGAAGCGGCGCGGCAGGAGGGCTTCGAGCAGGGCCGCGCGCATGGCGAGGACAAGGCCGGACTCGAGTGGCAGCAGCGCATGGACGACTACATCGCCGGCCAGGGCCAGGAGGTCGCGCAGCGGATGGACCAGGTGGTGCAGGCGGCCCAGGCCAGCCTCGTCCACATGCAGCAGCATGTCGCGCAGGAAGTGCTGCAGCTGGCCTGCGACATCGCCCGCCAGGTGATCCGCCAGGAACTGTCGAGCCAGCCGCAGGCCTTGCTGCCCGTGGTGCGCGAAGCCCTGGGCATGCTGATCGCCGAAGGCCGCCCGGCCACGGTGCGCATGAATCCCGCCGACTGGGAGGTGCTTGAAAAACCGTTGGGCGAAGCCTATGCGGGGGCCAAGGTGCAGTGGCTGCCCGATGCGGCCGTGGCCGTAGGCGATTGCTTCGTGGAGTCGGCCGGGACGGTGATCGATGGCTCGCTGGGCCGGCGCTGGGAGCGTGCAATTGCCGCGCTGGGCCTGGCGTCCGCCTGGGATGCTGAAGGGGAGAAGGCCCATGGCTGACACCCTCCCTGAATGCTCGCTGTTGCCGGATGCACCCGCCGAGGCCGATGTCCAGAGCCCGGCGGACACGGCCTGGGGCCGTTTCATGGCGGATGCGCGGGCCCGTGTGGCACAGGGCGCCCCACTGGAAACCCGCGGCACGCTCACCCGATTGACGGGGCTGGTGCTGGAGGCCGTGGGCATCCGCGTGCCCGTGGGGTCGCAGTGCATGGTGCAGATGCCCGGCCACGAGCCCGTGCTGGCGGAGGTCGTCGGGTTCTCGGCCGACCGCGCTTTCCTGATGCCGGCGGGTGACATCCACGGGCTGTCCAGCGGCGCCAGCGTGGTGCCTGCGGCGGCGTACGTGCCCCAGCCGAGGCTGGGCGAGGACGCCCGGCCATCGCCGGCCGCTGGCGTGCTCCGGTTGCCGATGGGCGACGGGCTGCTGGGGCGCGTGATCGATTCCCAGGGCATTCCGCTGGACCATGGCGGTGCCGTGGTCAACGTGAACTCCGAGCCCATGGACCGGCGCCAGATCAACGCCATGGACCGCGATCCCGTGCGCGAGACCCTGGACACGGGCGTGCGTGCCATCAACGCCCTGCTCACCGTGGGGCGCGGCCAGCGCCTGGGGCTGTTCGCCGGCTCCGGCGTGGGCAAGAGCGTGCTGCTGGGAATGATGGCCCGCTACACGCAGGCCGATGTGATCGTCGTCGGCCTGATCGGCGAACGTGGCCGCGAGGTCAAGGAATTCGTGGAAGACATCCTCGGCGAGGAAGACCGGGGCCGCGCCGTCGTGGTGGCGGCGCCGGCCGATGCGCCGCCGCTGCTGCGCATGCAGGGCGCCGCGTACGCCACAGCGATTGCGGAGCACTTTCGCGACAAGGGCAAGCACGTGCTGCTGCTCATGGATTCGCTCACCCGCTATGCCATGGCGCAGCGCGAGATCGCGCTGGCCATCGGCGAGCCGCCCGCCACCAAGGGGTACCCGCCCAGCTGCTTTGCCAAGCTGCCGGCGCTGGTGGAGCGCAGCGGCAACGGATTGCACGGGGTGGGCTCCATCACGGCCTTCTACACAGTGCTGTCCGAAGGCGATGACCAGCAGGACCCGATCGCCGATGCGGCGCGCGCCATCTTGGACGGGCACATCGTGCTGTCCCGCGCGCTGGCGGAAACGGGGCATTTCCCGGCCATCGACATCGAGCAGTCGGCCTCGCGCGTGATGCACAACGTGGTGTCGCGGGAGCATTTCGAACTGGCCCGGCGGTTCCGCGCGGTGTATTCGCGCTACCAGAAGAGCCGTGACCTGATCCAGGTGGGCGCCTACATGAGCGGCTCCGACCCGGCGCTGGACGAAGCCATCCGGCTGCAGCCCGCCATGGCGGACTTTTTGCAGCAGAACATGTTCGAAGCGGCGCCCATGGGCGAAAGCCTGGGCTTCATGGGCGCGGTGCTCAACCATTGATGGGCCAGGGGTGAACCGACCATGTCTTCGCTGAATGCTTTTCTGGTGGCCGTCGAAATGGCCGAGCGCAAGCGCGACGAGGCGCGGCAGGTGCTGCAGGACGCGCAGCGCGCGCGCCAGGCGTCACAAGCGCAACTGCAGCAACTGGAAGGCTACGCGCTGGAAACCCAGGGACGCTGGGGGGCGCAGGCCGACACCACCGTCAAGCCCGAAGTCATGTACCACCACTACCAGTTCATGGACCGGCTCGCCCATGCGGTCGGCCTGCAGACCGGGGTGGTGGGCGATCAGGCCGGGCGCGTGGAGCATGCCACCCGTGCCGTGCTGGCGGCCGAGTTGCGGCTGGCGGCACTGAAGAAAGTGGTCGAGAAACGGCGGATCGAGATGGACAAGCTCCAGGCGCGCCGCGATCAGAAGCAAACCGATGAGCGCGCTGCGCTGCAATTCGGCAAGGAAAATGCAACCCAGGGCCAGCAGGGGCCGCAGGAGTGGTGAACATGGAACCGACACGCATCAACAGCTCGCACACGACCCACGAAACGCGCGGCGCGCGCGCCGCCGGCAAAGCCGGCGCGGCGCAGGATGCCACGCAGCAGGGTGCGGGGCAGGGCGGCTTCTCTCTGCTGCTGGCCGCCATGGACACCACCGCACTCGGGGACGGCACCGCAGACATCATGCAGGCCGATTCCGGCGCGGCCCAGGCCCCCTGGCTGCAGGCCGGCGAGGCCGGTGCACTGCCGTTGGACCCTGCCGCGCTGGCGGCGCTGCAAAGCGGTCAGCTGTCCACCCAGGTGCCCATCCAGGGCCAGGGGCAGCTCCCGGCGCAGGGCAGTGCGCAGCAGGGGGTGCTGGGCCAACCGCTGGGCCGGGTGCTGGGCGACAACGCCGGCACCGGCGCTTGGGCCAATGGGTTCAGCGGCCTGATGGACTCTGGCAGCCTGGTCGGTCAAACGGCCTGGATGGACCGCGCAACGGATCTGTCCGATACGGCTGCGGCTGCTCCGGTGGCCCCTGGCACCACCCCTTACAAAGGCCTGCAGGCACGTCTCTCTGCGGCGGCGGGCTCCTCCGCTGCTGGCTTGGGCGTGGATCCGTCCACGGCGGGCACGGGCGCTGCGGCCCTGCGCAATGCGCTGGGCAAGGAAGACAAGAAGCCGGCTTCGGCAGAGATGTCTGGTGCATTGACCGCAGCGGTCGCCGCCATGGCACCGGATCGGCGCGATGGAGCGGGCGCCGTCGGGGTGTCGGCATTGGCGCGGTCACCGCAGGATGCCTTGGGTGCGGCTGCACCGGTCGCTGGCGCACTGGCTGAAGCGGTGGCCTTGCGCTCGTCGGAGCGTGGCGCGGGGTCAGGGGCCTCCGATGGTCCATCCTCACGGGGTGGCGGGCCTGCGGCCGAGTCCGGAATGGGCTTTTCCCTGAGCGACGCACCGGTGGCGACCGATGGCACAGGGGTGCTGGCCGACCCCTCCCAGGTGGGCGTGGAGGACCAGATCGCCGAGCAGGTCGCGTACTGGGTGCACCAGAAAACGCAGAACGCCGAACTCACCATCGATCGGGAAGGCCAGCCAGTGGAGGTCATGGTGTCGCTGTCGGGCAACGAGGCGCATGTCACGTTCCGCAGCGACCAAGCCAACACTCGCGAATGGCTGGACTCCAGCGCGGCGCAACTGCGGGATCTGTTGCGCAGCGAGGGGCTGGAGTTGTCCGGTGTCACCGTGGGGCAGTCGGGCAGCAACGGGGCCGGGGCTTCGGGCAGTGATGGCCGTCGCCCGGCTTCGGACCGCGACGGACCGGCACGGCATGCCCAGGTGCAGGCTGCCGCCGGCGTGGGCTCGGGAGCGGGCTTGGCCGTGAAGAGCCCTTCGGGTTCCGCCCGCGCGCTGGACGTCTTTGCCTGAACGCAAGCCGGCCTGGGCATCCTGGCGCACCGGGCCGAAGAAGGGCCGGAGGCGGCAGGCCCGGGTGGGCCGACATCCCGCATCGGTTCTGGACGGCGCGCAGCCCTAGGAGGCTGAAAGCCATGGTTTTGGGCTTTTATTCTGGCTATTATCGAAAGCCGGGACGCCCAATAATGGGGACATCGAGTGAGGTGTGCCGCCTGTGCGGCCCTCGCTGTGCCGCCCTGTCCTGAATTTGTTGCGCAAGGAATCCCAACGTGTCTGCCAATCCTGCCGCCGCAGCGCCGCCCAAGGCCAAGAGCAAGAAGATGCTCATCATCGGTGTGGTCGTTGCCCTGCTGGTCATCGCTGGTGCAGGCGCGGCCTGGTTCATCATGAGCAGCCGCAGCCATGCCGAAGACGAGGAGGGCGCAGAGGCCCGCCCCCATGCCCCGGCAGCGCCCAAGGTGGCGCCCACCTTCCTGCCCATCGACAACATGGTCGTGAACCTGGCCGATACCGGTGGAGAGCGGTTCGCCCAGATCGGTCTCACGCTGGAACTGGCCGATGCGAAAACGGCGGAGCAGGTCAAGCTGTACCTGCCGAGCATCCGCAGCGCCATCCTGATGCTGGTGTCCCAGCGCACCTCCGAGGAGCTGCTGGGCCGCGAAGGCAAGGAAAAACTGGCGACCGACATCCGGCGCGAAGTCTCCAAGCCCTTGGGATACACGGTGCCCAAGCCCCGCAAGCGCCCCGCCAGCCAGGAGGTGGAGGACGAAGAAGAGGCACCGCGTGCGAAGTCTGCTGCCGATACGAATCCTGTGCGACAAGTCCTTTTCTCCAGTTTCATCATCCAGTGACGGCGACAGGAGACTGCCATGAGTGATTCATTTCTGTCGCAGGAAGAGGTCGACGCCCTTTTGGAGGGTGTCACGGGTGAGAGCCAGAAGTCGGTCGAGGAAGTGGCCGAGACCGGAGCGGTCCGCAATTACGACATCTCCAGCCAGGAGCGCATCGTGCGCGGCCGGATGCCGACGATGGAAATCGTCAACGAGCGGTTCGCGCGCAACTTCCGCATCGGCCTGTTCAATTTCATCCGGCGCAGCCCGGAAATCTCGGTGGGCACGGTGTCGGTGCAGCGTTACAGCGCTTTCCTGCGCGAGCTGGCGGTGCCGACCAACTTCAACATCGTTGCCATCCGTCCGCTGCGTGGCAGCGGGCTGATCGTGTGCGAGCCGTCCCTGGTGTTCGGCATCATCGACACGCTGTATGGCGGCGTCGGCAAGTTCCAGACCCGCATCGAAGGGCGGGATTTTTCCCCGACCGAGCAGCGGGTCATCAACCGCCTGGTCGATGTGATCTGCGCCGAATACAAGAAGGCATGGCACGGCATCTATCCGCTCGAGCTGGAGTACCAACGTTCGGAAATGCAGCCCCAGTTCGCGAACATCGCGACCCCCAGCGAAATCGTGGTCTCCACCGCTTTCCAACTGGAAATCGGGGATCTGTCCGGCGCGATTCATATCTGCATGCCCTATGCCACGCTGGAGCCCATCCGCGATGTGCTGTATTCGTCCACGCAGGGCGACTCCATCGAAGTGGACCGCCGGTGGGTGCGCGTGCTCACGCGGGAAATCCAGGCTGCCGAGGTGACGCTGGTGGCGGAACTGGCCAAGGCCGATGCCACGGTGGAGCAGTTGCTGGCCATGAAGCCCGGCGATTTCATCGAACTCGACCGTGAACCCCGCATCCGTGCCTCCATCGGAGGCGTGCCCATTTTTGAGTGCCAGTACGGCACGCACAACGCGAAATACGCCATCCGGATCGAGGAATGCCTGCGCAATTCCGATCTGAGCTGGCTGGGAGAAAAGAATGTCAACTGAAGGCGACAACGACAACAAGGACGCTGGCGCGGACGATCCGTTTGCTGGCTGGGCCGAGGCGCTGGAAGAGCAAAAGCGCACGGACGAGCCTGCTGCGGACCAGGGTGGCCCCCTGGCTGGCGACCCGGTGCGGCCTTTCTCGGCCAACTCGGACTCTCCGGTCAACGACATCAACATGGTGCTGGACATTCCGGTGCAGCTGTCGGTGGAGCTGGGCCGGACCAAGGTGCCGATCAAGTACATCCTCCAACTGGCACAAGGCTCGGTGGTCGAACTGGACGCGTTGGCTGGCGAGCCCATGGACGTGCTGGTCAATGGCTATCTCATTGCCCAGGGCGAGGTGGTGGTGGTGAACGACAAGTTCGGTATCCGCCTGACCGATGTGGTCACGCCTTCGGAACGCCTGCGAAGGGTCAGCCGTGGATAGCGCGGGCGGCAACATGACGCAGACGCTGGTCATCGTCGTGCTCTTCGTGGCGGCCATTGCCACGCTGCCTTGGTGGATCCGGCGCATGCAGCAACGCCAGGGCGGCGGGCCGGGAGCGGCGGCGAGCGCCGCGTCCAAGGTGGTCTCTACCGTGGGCATCGGGCCACAGCAACGCGTGATCACGGTGGAAGTGGGGCCGGAGCACCAGCGGACCTGGCTGGTCCTGGGGGTCACGGCGCAGCAGATCCGTTGCCTGCATGTGATCGACCCTTCCGTGTCTGCCGGAGCGCCCCGGGGCGCGATTCCTGCGCCGTCCTTTGCCGATGAGGTGGCCGCAGCCAGGTTGCGGGGGCAAGAGGCGCCCCATGGCTGATCGCCGGCGCGCCTGGAGCGGGTGGGCTTTGGCGGTTGCCGCCACGGTTTTCGCTCCGGCGGCACTTGCACAAGCGGCACCGGGTTCGTTGCCCGTGCTGGTCGGTTCCGGCAACGCGGGCACGAGCTTTTCGGTGCCCATTCAGACGCTGCTGTTCTTCACGGCCCTGTCATTTTTGCCGGCAGTGCTGCTCATGATGACGGGCTTCACCCGCATCGTGATCGTGCTGTCACTGCTGCGCCAAGCCATCGGCACCCAGTCGGCACCGCCGAATCAGGTGATCGTGGGGCTGTCGCTGTTTCTCACGTTCTTCGTGATGGGGCCCACCTTCGATCGCGTGTACCAGGACGCCTACGTGCCTTACACCGCGAACACCATCACGTTCGAGCAGGCGCTGGAGAGGGCGGAGGCCCCCATGCGCGGCTTCATGCTCAAGCAGACGCGCCAGTCCGACTTCGCCCTGTTTGCCCGCCTGGCCAAGCTCGATGCAGGGGCCACGGCGGAAACCGCGCCCCTGCGCGTGCTGGTGCCGGCATTCGTGACCAGCGAGCTCAAATCCGCGTTCCAGATCGGGTTCATGATCTTCATTCCGTTCCTGGTCATCGACATGGTGGTTTCCAGCATCCTGATGTCCCTGGGCATGATGATGCTGTCGCCGGTGCTGGTCGCATTGCCGTTCAAGCTCATGCTGTTCGTGCTGGCGGACGGCTGGAATCTGCTGATCGGCTCCCTGGCCGCCAGTTTCGCCACCTGAGGAGCGCGCATGACCTCGCAAATGGTTTTGACGATGGGGCGAGACGCCCTGACTTTGCTGCTGATGATTTCGATGCCGGTGCTGGGCGTGGTCATGGTGGTGGGGCTGCTCGTCAGCATCTTTCAGGCAGTCACGCAGATCAATGAGGCCACGCTCGCCTTCGTGCCCAAGCTGATTGCCGCCATGGTGGTGTTCGCCATTGCCGGCCCCTGGATGATCACTTCGCTCGTGGACTTCATCCGCAGAACCATCGAGTCCATCCCGTCGGTCGTGTCGTGATCACGTTTTCAGAGGCCCAACTGGTGGCTTGGTTGTCACCGATCCTCTGGCCTTTCCTGCGCATCCTGGCCATGTTCATGGTGGCGCCGGTGTTCTCCATGCGCGTGATCCCGATGCGGGCCAAGATCGGCTTGGCCTTCCTCATTTCGGTTTGCGCGCAGGCCGCCCTGCCGGATCAGCCCATCATCAACATCAACGGGCGCGAGGCACTGGGTGCCGTGGCCCAGCAACTGGCCGTGGGGGCCGCCATTGGCTTTGCGGTGCGCTTGGTGTTCACAGCGGTGGAACTGGCGGGCGAGGTGATCGGCCTGCAGATGGGGCTGAACTTCGCATCGTTCTTCGATCCCTCCAGCAACACGCAGGTGAGTGCCGTTGCCCGGTTTTTCGGGCACATGGCCATGCTGCTCTTCGTGGTCATCAATGGCCACCTGATGGTGCTGATGGCGGTGGTGAAAAGCTTCGACAGCTTTCCTGTGAATGGCCATTTCATGCAGGCCCTGGGCCAGTTGCGACTGCATGATCTGGGCGCTTCGCTCTTTTCCAGCGCCCTATGGATCGCCTTGCCCATGATTGCCCTGTTGCTGTTCGTGAACATGGCTATGGGCATCATCTCGCGCGTTGCGCCGCAGATGAACATCTATGCGGTGGGTTTTCCCGTGACGCTGACCGTGGGCCTTCTTGGCATCGCGGCGACCCTGCCCATGCTCGAGCAGCCCGTCATGGCGTTGATGCAGCAATCCATCGATCTTTTCGCTTCACAGCGTTAGACGGCCTAGCTTTCAGACCAACTGGTTGCGAATGGCGTACACCGTGAGTTCCGCGTTGTTGGTGAGCTTGAGTTTTTCCAACACGCGGGACCGGTAGACGCTGACCGTCTTGGGGCTCAGCATCAGTTCTTCCGCGATGTCTGACAGGCGTTTGCCGGACGCAATCTTCACCAGGGTTTGCAGTTCCCTCTCCGACAACGCCTCGTGGGGCAATTCGGGACTCGGCTGAGCCAGGCTGTCCGCCAGCATCTGCGCCACCTCTGGAGTGAGGTACTTGCGGCCTTTCATCACGGTGCGCACTGCTTCGATCAACTCCACCGGATCGCCTGCTTTGTTGGCATAGCCCTGTGCGCCCGCGCGCAGGCACCGCAGCGCATATTGATCCTCGGGATACATCGATACGACCAGTACCTTGACGGCGGAGTCCGTCTCGCGAAGGCTGGCGAGCACTTCCAGGCCGCTGCGGCCGGGCATGTTGAGATCGAGCAGTAGTACGTCGCAAGGCGCGGTGCGCAATACCTCCCTCAGCTCGGAGTAGCCACCGGCCTCGCCCGTCACCTGAATGTCCGGTGCCTCCGAGAGCGTGTCACGGATGCCCCTTCGCAGGACCGCATGGTCATCACACAGCACGACCTGGATCATGGTGCCTCCTCCTCTGAAATGTTTTGGGGTGTCAGCGGCACTGACAGGATGACGGCGGTTCCTCGGCCGGGATGGCTGCTGATATCGAGCCATCCTCCCACAGTGCGCGCTCGCTCTTGAAGGCCTTTGAGACCGAATGATTTGGGTTTCTCGCGCATGGCAGGCTCCATGCCCCGTCCGTCGTCGGTGACCTCCAGTGTCAGTACCCCTTCGCTGTCCGACAGGTCGACGCCGACCTGTCGTGCTTCGGCATATTTGAAGACATTGGTCAGGGCTTCCTGCGCCGTGCGGTATGCCACCAGCTGAATGGCTGCGTCCACGTGGATTGTGTCCTTGCTCGTGTGCACCCGGGTGGGAATGCCGGTGCGCCGCTCGAAACTTTCCGCCAGCCATTGCACGGCGGCCACCAGACCCTGGTCCAGGATGGGGGGGCGCAGATTCATCATGATGCGCTGACTCGCCTCGATGGCGTGCTGCAGCATCTCGGTGGCGGCCGCCGCGTGGGCCTGCATCCCGTCGTCCTTGGCATGCCGGCTGATCCAGCCCACATCGAAACGCACGGCACTCAATGCACCGCCAATGTCATCGTGGATCTCGCGGGCAATGGCGGCCCGTTCTTTTTCGATCGAGCTTTGCAAATGCTCGGTGAGTTCTGCCAGTCGCCGTTCGGAAGCAGCCAGATCGGCCGTGGCTTTCTCCCTCGCGCGCCGAGCCTCGTGCACTTCGATGGCGCGGTCAATGACGTGCGGCAGCCTCGCCATGTCGTCTTTGAGAAGGTAGTCCGCAATGCCCAGCCGCATCGCATCCACCGCTGCCGCCTCGCCGATGGCACCGGAAAGCAAGACGAAGGGCGGATGGGGCTCCCGCTGCGCCACCACACTCCAAGCGTCCAGCGCAGTGAAGCCGGGCAGGCGGTAGTCCGCAAGGATCAGATCGAAAGGCTCTGCATCGAGTCGCTCCATGAACGATGTCAGTGTGTCCACGTGGTGGATTTCATACACCACGTTGGCGCGGCGCAACGTAATGCAAGCCAACTCATGATCCGCTACAGAATCTTCTAAATGCAGGATGCGCAAGGGTCGATCCGTTACTCCTGATGGCATGGGGAACGCTATCATAGGATACATATTGGAACAAACAAGGGTGTTTGTCCCGTGCGGCGGTGATCGAGGAAAGCCGAGAGAATGGTTTGCATGGGACGTCTTTGCCAGTGGATTCCGCCACCAGCGTCTTGCCGAATTGGAATTTGTTTGCCCTGCAGCCGCTTGCAGTTCTGGAGAAACGATGCAATCTACGCTAACTAGCCCTGGCGGCCCAGGGGTTCAAGTGCCAGTCATGGTTGCTGCAGAATTGCAAGACTCCTTGTTGGTCGTCATGCATGATCTGCACCGACTGGAAGGCCTGCTCAGCCACGCGACCGACAATCTGCTGGCACGCTTCGGCGAAGCCAACGGTGCGTTGACCGACGATGTGGTCGGCGATTCGGCGGAACTCGCCGCGCTGCGGACGGCACTGCGCAGTGCCGTCACTGAACTGCAATTCCAGGACATGGCCTCCCAACTGATCTGGCACACCACGAAGGTGCTCCAAGGATGCGCTTTTCGCCTTGCCTCCGAAGCCATGGGTACCGAAGAGGGCGAAGAAGCCGCGCCCTTCGCTGAAATGGCCCCCGACCGTCCCAATCCTGTCACGCAGAGCGAAATGGATGCAGGATCAATCGACCTGTTCTGAGCCCGCGCCCGTAACTGGTTACCTTATATATTTCAAGTGAGTGGAGCCCTACATGCAATCGATTCTTGCCGTTGATGATTCACCGTCCATGCGAAAGATGGTGTCCTTCACCCTGACCGGGGCGGGGTACCACGTGGTGGAGGCGGTAGATGGGCAAGACGCGCTCGAAAAGGCCGAAACCCACGATATCCATCTGGTGTTGGCCGACCAGAACATGCCAAGACTCGACGGAATCGGCCTGACCCGCAAGCTGCGTGAGCACCCCCGGTTCAAGACCATTCCCATTCTGATCCTCACGACCGAGTCGAGCGACCAGATGAAGCAGGCGGGACGTTCCGCGGGCGCCACGGGCTGGCTCGTGAAGCCTTTCGATCCGAACCGCTTGATCGAAGTGATTCAAAAAGTCATTCGCTAACGCCATCGCGTGCAGATAACCTAAGTACTGGAGCCCCTAATGGCGGATACCTATCAAGAAGGCGCGGGCGGTGGCGCGGACTTCGATCTCAGTCAGTTTTATCAGATCTTCTTCGAAGAGGCGGGCGAGAACCTGGACCAGATGGAGCACATGCTCCTGGACCTGGATCTGAGTGCGGCCAATGACGAAGAATTGAACGGTATTTTCCGTTGCGCGCATTCCATCAAGGGAGGGGCTGCAACCTTCGGATTCTCCGATGTTGCAGAGTTGACTCATCAAATGGAATCGCTGCTGGACCGCTTGCGGCGCCATGAACTGCAGCCCATTCCCCAAATGGTGGATGTGCTGCTGGAGTCTGCCGATGCGTCCCGCAGCCTGCTCGCTAGGCACCAGGCGGGAGGCCAGGGCGAAGCCGTATCCACGGCGGAACTGGTTCGCCGAATCAGTGAATTGGCTGCCGGCAATGTCCCTGCCGAACCTGTGGCGGCCGTGGCGCCGCCCCCCCCACCGCCGCCAGCGCCGGCTCCTGTGCCTGCGCCAGCTCCGGTCACGCCTGCCCCATCCATTCCCGCCGCGGCAGCTGCACCGGGTAGCGCGCGCTCCCTCGAGATCCGCATCGGTCCGCTGGAGCGTTTGGAACAGGCTGACGCCATCAAGGAATTGTTCCGCGATATTCCCGGCCTCGGTTCCATTCGCGACGTCCCTTCTGACGAGCATGGTGTCCGGCTGTTCGCGGTCGAGACCACTTCCACCAACGATGACCTGCTGGATCTGTTCGCCTTCCATGTGTCGAAAGACCAGGTCAGGATCGGTGCAGAAGACGGTTCGGCCAGTGTGGAAGCTGATCCGGAAGCAGCCCTGCTGCAAGCGGGCGAGGTGTCCACGGAAGCACCCTATGGATTCTTCAATGGATCCCCGGGTATGCCTAGCGATCGGACGGAGGTGGCCGTTGCAAATGTGTCAGATGCCCCGTCTGCCAAGCAGCCTGCAGCCGCAGCCCGCGCTGCGGAGCCCAAGGCGGTCAGCCAAGCACAGATGGAGTCCACCACCATTCGTGTGGCAGTGAACAAGGTTGACCAGTTGATCAATCTGGTCGGCGAATTGGTGATCACCCAGGCCATGTTGGCGCAGAACAGCCGCGGCCTCGACGCGGGGGCCTATCAGCAGTTGCTCGCGGGGTTGGCCGATCTGGATCGCAACACACGGGATTTACAAGAGTCCGTGATGTCGATCCGCATGATTCCCATGTCGATCGTGTTCAGCCGCTTTCCGCGGATGCTCAGAGACTTGGCCAACAAGCTGGGCAAGAAAGTCGAGATGGTCACCTTGGGTGAAGCCACCGAACTGGACAAGAGCTTGGTCGAAAAAATCACCGACCCATTGACGCATTTGGTTCGGAACAGCTGCGACCATGGCATTGAAATGCCTGCTGACCGGCTTGCTGCAGGGAAGTCCGAGCATGGAACGATCACGTTGTCCGCCTCGCATCAAGGCGGCTCCATCGTGATTGAAGTGCGTGACGATGGTCGAGGACTCTCGCGCGAAAAAATCATGCGAAAAGCCAGGGAGCGTGGGCTGGATGTCTCCGATCAGATGAGCGACGCAGATGTGTGGGGCCTGATTTTCGCGCCAGGCTTCTCCACGGCCGATGAAGTGACCGATGTCTCCGGGCGTGGGGTCGGCATGGATGTGGTGAAACGGAATATCGCTGCACTCAACGGGTCGGTGGAAATCGATTCTGCCGAAGGGTATGGCATGCGCGTGTCCGTGCGGTTGCCGCTGACGCTGGCGATCATGGATGGCATGTCGGTGGGAGTGGGGGAAGAGGTCTACATCCTTCCGCTGTCTTCTGTCGTGGAGTCGTTCCAGGTCAATCCCGATGATGTCAATACGGTCGCGCAAGGATCTCAACTGGTCAAGGTGCGGGATGAATATATGCCGGTCATCGCCCTGGAGAAAACATTCCAGGTCCCTCGCCTGGATCAAAGCAAGTCCAGCAACATCATGGTGGTGGTTGAGGCGGACGGTAGCCGGGTCGCATTGTTGGTGGATGAGTTGCTCGGCCAACACCAAGTCGTCGTGAAAAACCTGGAAACCAACTATCGCAAAGTGCCCAATGTGTCCGGCGCCACCATTCTCGGGGACGGAACTGTGGCACTCATCCTGGACACAGGTGCTTTGGTGCGGCGCGCTCGCCACTGAGCCCGCGACCCGTTGATATAAGGAGAGCCCTATGGCTGGAGTGATGGAAAAAACCAATGAAGCGACTGTCTCTGGCGCCCGGGAGTATTTGACTTTCCGGCTGGATCAAGAGGAGTATGGGATCGACATCCTGAAGGTGCAGGAGATCCGCGGCTATGAGCCGCCGACACGCATCGCCAATGCACCAGACTTCATCAAGGGCGTGACGAATCTGCGCGGCACCATTGTTCCCATCGTTGACATGCGGCTGAAATTCAGTTGTTCCAAAGCGGAATACAACAGCTTCACGGTGGTCATCATCCTGAATCTGCGAAACCGGGTTGTCGGGATCGTGGTGGACTCGGTGAGCGACGTCATGGAACTGAACTCGGACCAGATCCGCGTTGCCCCGGAGGTGGAGAGCACCATCGACACCAACTGCATCGTCGGCTTGGGCTCGGTGGGTGAGCGCATGCTCATTCTGTTGGATATCGAGAAGCTCATGGCCAGTATGGACATGGGTTTGGTGTCTGCCAACGAATGAGGCCGACACTTCGCCGCCACGCAACGGCTTAAAGATCAATCGACGTGGCTGTATCCGTAACCGCTGGCCTGTGAACCATCGACCTCTCGAAGTGAAAAGCAACATGCGCCAGACCTCCAGTCCTCTCCCTCCTGCACGAGGCGTGGCGGAATCACCAGCGGTTTCGCCTTCATCGGGCCCCTTGGCCCAAGGGCGAGAATTCGTCTGGACCAACGCAGATTTTTCACGTGTCCAGGCGCTCATTTATCAGCGGGCTGGTATCAGTTTGCACGACGGCAAACATGCAATGGTCTACAGCCGTTTGTCGCGGCGGTTGCGCGATACCGGGCATACGAGCTTTCATGAATATCTGAGCTGGCTGGAAACCCATGATGGCCCGGAGTGGCAGGAGTTCGTGAACGCGCTCACGACCAACCTGACAGCGTTCTTCCGCGAACAGCACCACTTTGAGATTCTGGCCAATCTCCTGCGTACACGGCCTGCGGGTCCGTGGAGTGTTTGGTGCAACGCTGCATCCACCGGGGAAGAACCATATTCCATCGTGATGACGGCCATGGAGTCGTTGAGCAGTAACGGTTCGTTCAAGTTGACGGCCAGCGATATCGACTCCCGCGTGTTGGCAACGGCAGCGGAGGGGGTGTATCGGCTGGACAGTGTGAAGGGGTTAAGTGCAGAGCGCCTTCAGCGATTCTTCTTGCGGGGCAAGGCGTCGAATGCCGGGTTTGCACGTGCCAAACCTGAGTTGCGCCGAAGCATCGATTTCCTGAGCGTGAATCTCATCCGCGACGACTGGCCTTTTCGGGAGCCGTTCGACGTCGTGTTTTGCCGCAATGTCATGATCTATTTCGATGCCCCCACCCAGCGCAAGGTACTGGAGCGCATCCATCGTGTCTTGAAACCGGGCGGCATGCTTTTTGTCGGGCATGCTGAAAACTTCAGCGAGTCCCGTGACCTTTTCACTTTGCGCGGCAAGACCGTGTATGAGCGCCGTTGACCGATAGTCTTCTGCAAGAGCCCACATGACCAATACCCGCCCTGGCTTTCCCCCTCCGTCTGGCGCACCGCCGTCCGCCTATGGTGGAACGGTAGAGCGGCGTCGTGCACCGCGAATTGCGCCGCTCAGTGCCGATATTTACACTGGCACTCCAGCCTCTGCCGCAAAGCAATCAACATTGCCGGAGCTCAAGGCGCAAACGCGCCGGCCGGGAGAAGCCTCATTTTTCTTTTTTGATCATCATTTTCAGCACAATGCGGTCAAAGTGCTTCCCGGGGAATATTTCGTCTCGGATGAGAATCTGGTGATCATGACCGTGCTCGGCTCATGCATTGCCGCTTGCCTGTGGGACAGCCGTAGCCGGGTCGGTGGTATGAATCACTTCATGCTCCCCGATGGCGATTCCTCCGATGTATCCGGCCGCTATGGCTCGTATGCCATGGAGTTGCTGATCAACGAAATGCTGAAACTTGGAGCTCGCCGGGAAAGCATGCAGGCCAAGATATTTGGTGGGGCACAGGTGATGCATAACTTCACCACGATGAATGTGGGTGAGCGCAACACCAACTTTGTGCTCAACTATCTCCAGACAGAGCGTATCCCGATTGTTTCGGAAGACGTGCTCGATATCTATCCACGCAAAGTCGTTTTCTTTCCAGTGACAGGAAAAGCGATGGTGAAGCGGCTCGCCCATGCGCATCCAGAGACATTGGTGGAGCAGGAAGTTCGCGGCAACGCTGCGACGGTTGCCAAAGCGACTGCCGGCGGATCAGTGGACCTCTTTTGAGAAATGAACAAGGACATGAGGGAATGAGCAGGAAGATCCGGGTGATCGTTGTGGATGATTCGGCGTTGGTGCGCAGTCTTTTGGCCGAAATCATCAATCGCCAGCGGGACATGGAGTGCATTGGAACCGCCAACGATCCTTTGATTGCACGCGAAATGATTCGCGAAATGAACCCCGATGTCATTACCTTGGACGTCGAGATGCCGCGCATGGATGGGATTGATTTTCTTGGGCGCCTGATGCGCCTTCGGCCCATGCCCGTGGTGATGATTTCCACGCTCACGGAGAGGGGGGCTGAAGTCACGATGAAGGCACTCGAACTGGGAGCGGTTGACTTCGTTGCCAAACCCCGGGTCGGCCTTTCCAGTGGTCTGAATGAATTGGCGACCCAGATCGTTGAGAAGATTCGGGTGGCCGCTGTCGCACAGGTCCGAAGAGCGCCGGTGCAGAGCCCAACCCGTCCGCACTCTCCAGCAACTGGTTCTGTAGAGGGGGCACATGCTCCGACGCATACGACCACATTGCTGGGCCGCTTGTCGACGGAAAAGCTGATTTGCATCGGTGCATCCACTGGTGGAACAGAGGCTATTCGCGAAGTGCTGATGCAGATGCCTGCAGACTCGCCCGCGATCGTGATCACACAGCACATGCCTCCAGGTTTCACCACAAGCTTCGCCGCCAGGCTCAATGGGTTGTGCCAAATCACAGTGAAAGAAGCGGCCAACGGAGAGCGCATCTTGCCTGGCCATGCCTACATAGCGCCCGGAGGAAAGCAGTTTCATATTGCACGCAGTGGAGCCAACTATGTGGCCGTGGTGGATGATGGTCCTCCTGTCAATCGGCACAAGCCGTCGGTGGAGGTCTTATTCAAGTCGGCCGCGGGGGTAGCGGGACGTAACGTTTTCGGCATCATGTTGACCGGCATGGGAAATGATGGTGCCTCCGCGATGCGCGAGATGAAGGATGCTGGCAGTTACAACTATGTGCAGGACGAGGCAAGTTGCATCGTTTTCGGTATGCCCCGGGAGGCCATTGCACATGGCGCTGCAGATGAGGTTTTGCCTTTGACGCAGATTGCACCGGCTTTGATCGCCAAGCTGCGTGGTGCAACCGATCGATTGCACCATCGCATCTAGGTATTGGTGCGTAAGAAGACAGGGAGTTAGGACGACAAAGCGGTCCAGCGCTCCAGCGCAATCATCAGTTGATTTTCGATCTCTCCCTCCCTTGCATGGAGTGCGGCCGCACGTGCACCATCTTTGGCATATAAGGAACCGTCAGCCAGTGCTGACTGGATTGACTGTTGCTCTGTCTCTAGTGTGGCAATTTGAGTTGGGAGCTGTTCAAGCTCCCGTTGCTCTTTGTAGCTCAACTTCTTCTTGGGAAGATGTGCTGACTTTTCCTCTACGTCCACAGTGTCATTGCGCTCAACTGCCGCTTTGGAGGGGGGCAAAGACGTGGGATTGAGCAGCCCACTGCGCCGGGACTGGGTCAGCCAGTCTTGAACACTGCCCTCGTATTCCCGCCAGAGCCCGTTTCCTTCATACGCAATGGTGCTGGTCACCACATTGTCAAGGAAGGTCCGATCATGGCTCACAAGGAATACGGTGCCGTCATACGTCTGAAGTAATTCCTCCAGAAGATCCAGCGTGTCGATATCTAAGTCATTCGTTGGCTCGTCAAGCACCAGCACATTGGCAGGACGTGCGAAGAGGCGAGCCAGAAGCAGTCGGTTGCGTTCCCCTCCTGAAAGTGAGCGGACTGGTGAGTGAGCCCTGGCAGGGGAAAAAAGGAAATCGCTGAGGTAACTTTTGACATGCTTGCGTTGCTTGCCAATCTCGATCCATTCGCTGCCAGGGCTGATGAAGTCTTCAAGGGTCGCGTCGAGGTTGATCGCATGTCGCATCTGATCAAAGTACGCTACCTGCAGATTGCTTCCTCGCCGAACGGTGCCCTCATCTTGAGCTAGTTCACCTAGGATGAGCTTGAGCAAAGTGGTTTTTCCCGCACCATTGGGGCCGATCAAGCCCACTTTGTCGCCGCGGAGGATCGTTCCAGAAAAACCTTTGACGATGACTTTGTCTCCGAAAGATTTGCTGACGTCAGACAACTCCGCAACGATCTTGCCTTGATAGCCATTTTGGGCACCCGAGGCAATATCCATCTTGACGCTGCCCAGCACATCTCTTCGAGCACTGCGGTCAGTTCGCAGGGCCTCAAGGCGCCCGATGCGGCTTTGACTGCGGGTTCTTCGGGCTTCAACACCCTTGCGCACCCAAATTTCCTCTTGAGCGAGCAACTTGTCGGCCTTGGCCGACACAACGGCCTCCTGGGCAAGCTGCTCACCCTTTTGAAACACGTACTGGGCGAAATTTCCCGGATACGATCGGAGTTGCCCTCGATCGAGTTCCACAATCCGCGTGGCTACTCTGTCCAGGAATGAGCGATCGTGGGTGATCGTGATGACGCTGCCTTTGAAATCAATCAATAGATCTTCCAGCCATTCGATGGAATCCAGATCGAGGTGATTGGTTGGTTCGTCCAGCAGCAGAACATCCGGTCTTGCGACCAACGCTTGCGCAAGAGCGACTCGTTTTTTCGTACCGCCAGACAGGGTGCCTACGATCGAGTGGGGATCTAGCCGAAGTCGTTGCAGGGTCTCTTCGACCCGCTGTTCCCAGTTCCAAGCGTCGTATGCCTCGATCTGCGACTGCAATGCATTGAGGTCCAGTCCCGGGTCGCCAGATAGGTAAAGATCTCTTATTTCTGCCACTTCGCGCAGCCCTTCTGAGGCCGCGGAGAAAACGCTTGCATCCATCTCTAGGACCGGCTCCTGAGCAACGTAGGCAATTCGAATTCCCTGTTGGACTTGCAGGGAGCCATCATCGGGCTTGGCAAGACTACCCAAGATTTTCAGTAACGATGACTTTCCAGCACCGTTACGCCCGATCAATCCGACGCGTTCGCTGGCTTCCAGGGAAAAGCCAGCATGATCTAGCAGTGCAACATGACCGAAAGCCAGTTGAGCATTAAGTAGGGTGAGAAGTGCCATATGCGAGGAATTATCCGGCTTAGCGCTGACTGAGGCGCAAGGCGGCTGCGGCAAGACACATTGCAATTTTTTGTCATCTTTCTCCTACGGGGGTGAGGAAAGTGGTCTATACTTGCGGGCTTGGCAGGTGAGACGGATGACTGAGTTGTTCGGAGAGTCTGACAAGAAAGGTTGGTTTTGAGTTGTGGCC
>NZ_BQXK01000026.1:0-63564 GCF_030158995.1 Acidovorax sp. SUPP2825
TGCTGCTGTGGATCGCGCCGGTCGATGGCATCACGCACGGCGGTCTGTTTGCGTTCGGGGACCTCCTGTCCTACCGCAGCGGCGATGCCTACGGCTGCGCGATCTTCGGCGGCTTGACCGCGGACGTGGTGACCACTCCCGCCCCCCTCGGCGGCTGTCTGGGCTACGGGCACGCCGGCGCACCTGGCAGCGGCGACGCCTACCTGGCGCGCGCAGCCACCGCCCTGGGCGGCTCGATCGCGTGCAAAAAGGTTGCGGCCCACAACCTGGGCCAGGGCTACAGCGGCACGGGCGCATACAACGGCAACGGGTATGCGTACCCATCGCCGGTGGATTTCGGGCTGCGCCTGGCGCCCGTCGAACTGGCGGCAGGCACGGCACTGCGGGGCCGTCTGCCGGGCGTGTATCACGCCGCCCAGGTGATGGGCGAGGCGTTTCTCAGCGGCGACCTGATCGCGGGCGAGGGAGCATTCGCCGGCCGCGTGCTGATGGCGCTGCGCTGCGGCGCGCCTGGCGCCGGGCTGGCGCTGGCCGGTACGGCCTTTGTCGACGTCACTGGCCCCTGGGAGTAAGGCAATGGCAGCACGTTACTGGCGCGTCGTCGGCCTGCGCACGGATGGGGCCGCGGGCCTGGCGCTCACCCAGGCCGCCCTGTGGGGCGCCTCGGGCGCCATCAGTGCAACGCTGTCGGCCAGCCATGCGCCCGTGTCGGGCACGCTGGCCAGCCTCACGGATGGCGATCTCACCGACACCACGGGCTGGGCCCAGGCGCAGATCCAGTCCGCCGGCTTTGCGCTGGTCTGGGATGCCGGCTCCGCGGTGGACGCGGTCAATGTCCGGTTCGGCGGTGCGGCATCGGCTGCGCAGTGGGTGCGTGTGTACACGTTGCAATCGTCCAGCGACGGCGCGAGCTGGTCCACGGTGGGCACCTATGTACTGGCCTGGCCCGGTGCGCAGGAGCTGTCCCCGTTGCCATCGCAAAGCGACCCGCTGGCCGACAAGGTGGTGGCGTTGCTCCTGTTTGATGGCAACCTGACCGATGGCGCTCCCGCAGGCGGCGCTTGGACCGCTTCCGGTGGCGCGGCGGTGGTGGCATCCGGGGGTGCAGGCGGCAGCGGAGCGCTGTCGCTCAACGGGGCCACGGAGTGCTTCATCTCCACGCCGTCGAGCAATCGGTTTGCCTTCGGCGGAGGGGACTTCTGCGTGGAGCTGTACGTGCAATGGGACGGCCAGGGGGGCGATCGCGCACTGGTGTGCATGCGGCATGCGCTGCAGGAGCGGTACAGCAACGTGGTCCGGCTCAACAACGGCGTGGTGCAGTGGTCCAACGGCCTGGCCTGGTTGTCGGGTTCGGCCAGCATTGCGCCCAATGCGCTCGTGCACGTCGCAGTGGCGCGCTCGTCCGGCGTGCTGCGCATCTTCCAAGGCGGCACCAAGGTGTACGAGACGGCGGATTCGACGGCCATCGACGGTGATCGGCCCTGCTACATCGGCGCCTACGATGCGTTTCGGGGCAGCTCGCAACTGGCGGGCCTGATCGACTTCGTGCGCATCACCAGCGGCGCAGCCCGCTACACCGCGGATTTCACGCCGCCATCGGGTGTGGGCGTCGGGGCGAGCTATCCGCCCAAGGCACAGGCACAGCTGCCACTGGCGTCCATTGGCGCGGTGCAGGGGGCGATCACTCGCCTGCAGGCCTCCGCCATCGAGCGGATCGCGCGCGATATGGAGTTCGGCGGACGCGCTCGAATCTGGGGCACCACCAAGGTCAAGGGCGTCACCAATCTGCCCACCCGGGCGCGCGTGGTGCTGCTGCGCCAGCGCGACAAGCTGCTGGCGCGCGAGGCGTGGAGCGATGCCGCTACGGGCGCGTTTGAGTTCGAGGGCATCGACATGGCCCACCAGTGGCTGGTGCTGGCGGAGGATCAGGCCGGCAACTACCGGCCCGTCGCGGCCAACCGGCTGGAGGCGCAACCATGAGCACCTGGCGCATCGGCCCCGAGGTCGCGCTCGCGCAGCTGGAGGCCACGATCGCGCGCGCGGACGCCGGCAGCGGCCGGTCCCGGGTGCGGCTGCACACCACCGCCCGGCCGACGACGATTGCCGGGGCAGCGGGTGGCACGCCCCAGGCGGAGATCGTGCTCGCCAAGCCCTGCGCCTCCATCGTCAACGGCGCCCTGGTGTGGCATGCCGATGACGCCGGCGGGGCGCTGGTGATGGTCGCGGGCGTGCCGCGCTGGGGCGTGTGGATCGGCGCCTCGGGCATCGTGGTGAGCGAAGGCAGCGTGACGGATGCCGACCACGGGGGCGACTTCCGCGTGGTCGGCGGCACCACGCCCGAGGGCGACGACAGCCCGCTGCTGCTGGCCGGCGGGCTGGTGGTGCTGGCCGCCTCGGCGCTGACGTAAGGGCGGGCATGGCGGGCGATCTGGATCTGATCTTCGGCCAGGCGGCCAACCCGGCCGGGTCGCCTGTCGAGATCGTCTTCGGCGACGACGGCGGCGACGGCCCGGGCGATGCTGTCGAGCTGCAAGCGGCCGGATCGATCACGGGCCTGCGCGCGCCGATCCTGTTGCGCTCGGGGGTCCGTGCCTTCGCCGCAGGGCAGATCACCGGCTTGCGGCTGGTGGCCGCGGCCCAGTACGACGTCAATGTGACCCGGCCGGTGGTGGGCACGGTCGCCCAGCGCTGGCAGGATGCGGTGCGACGCGGCATGCCGGCGCGCGAGCGCTACCAGGCGGCGCTGCCCCTGCAGGCGGCCATCCGCGAGCACTGGCAGGACGCGGGCGCCCTGGGTGCGGCGATCCTGGCGCGCTACGAGGCCGCCGCCATGCTGAGCGTTGCAGTCCGGCAGGGCTGGCAGCAAGCGGCCAGGCTCTCCGGGCCTGGCGTGCGCCAAGGGTTCGAGGAGGCGCTGCCGCTGCGCCATGCGATTGCCCAGCACTGGCAGGACGCTGCACGCCGCTCCATGAGTCGGGCGCAGCGGTTTCAGGAGGCGCTGCCGGTGCGCCGTGTGATCGCCCAGCACTGGCAGGAGGGACTGCGGGTGTCGGCCGTGGTGACCGACGGCATGGGCATCGCGGTGGCGCGATCGCGCGCCTGGCGCAACCATTACCAAGAGGCCTGGGTGCCCCGGCCGGGGGTGTCCACGCCCACACGGCCGCCCCAGCCAGATCCGTGCTACGTGCCCGAGGTGCCGGTGCACCTGGTGTTCGATGCGCTCGCCGACCACGGTGTGCCGGCTCACCTGGTGTTCCTGTGCGAGGGACATGGCACGGATCCAGAGCCCGGCGAACCGCAATACGTCATCCCACTTTTAAGGGTCTACATGACAGTCCACACCATCGATGCCGTCCTGCTGCCAAGCCTTGAGCGAGTGCAGTTGCAAGGCATCACGATCAATGCAGATGACGACGGCTACGGCTGGAGCATGACCGGCAGCGGTCCCCTGCACCTGATGGATCAACTGCAGCCTGTGAATGGTTTACCGCCTCGCGTGCGAGTGACGATCGACGGAATTGCCTGGGTATTCGTCATTGACCCTCCGGAGCGCTCGCGGAAGTTCGGCGATATGGGTGTACAGGTGCGCGGTAGCAGTGCGACTGCGCTGCTGGGCGCGCCGCACATGCCCAGTGCCATTTGGAGCAACAGTCTTCCAATGACGGCGCAGCAGCTGGTGGCCCAGGCGCTGGAGTTCACGGGTGTGAATATCGACTGGGGCATCAGTGACTGGCTTGTGCCTCCCGGCGCATGGAGCCATCAGGGCACGCCGCTTTCCGCTGCGCTGCGGATTGCCGAGGCCGCAGGGGCGGCTCTGCGCAGCCATCGGACGGATGCGACCCTGCAATTCGCCCCCCGCTACCCGCACTTGCCTTGGGCGTGGCCTGCTGCGACTCCGAACGTGCGCATGCCTGGACAGATCATCACGACCGATACGCTGCAGCACGTGGCCGCGACTGCCTACAACGCGGTGTATGTGGTCGGCGAGACCACCGGGGGCGTGATGGGGCGAGTGGTGCGTGCGGGTTCTGCCGGCGATGTGCTGGCGCCTCAGGTGACGGACCCCTTGATCACGCATGAGACCGCGGCTCGCCAGCGCGGGAGTACCGTGCTGGCATCGGCCGCAATTACGCGCCGTCAATCGATCACAGTCCCCCTGCTGACAGGTGGCACGCACCCGGGGTTGATCCTCCCCGGCTACCTCGTGGAAGTCGTAGAGCCGGATGAGACGTGGCGCGGTTTGGTGCGCGGTATCACGGTCACTGCCGGACTGCCGACCGTGCGCCAGTCGCTCGCCGTGGAGCGCGCCGTATGACCACGCTCAACCTGTTCCGCCGCCTGCAGGAGCTGTTGCCCCCGGAGCGCGTTTTCACCGGCAAGGTGCTGTCCGTTGTTGCTGACGACAAAACCGCCCAGGTCCAACTCACAGGAGCAGGCGTTCTGAGTGTGCGCAACCCGCTCGCAATGGTCGTTGGTGCCAGTGTTTTCGTGCAGGGTGGTGCGATCACTGGTGCCGCGCCCGACCTGCCTTTGTTGACCATCGAAATCTAAGCCGACAGGCTTTCCCCCGCCCGCCCGTGGCCACACCGGCGGGCATTTTTTCGTCTGCAATCACTGACCGGAGAGATCAACATGAGCAGCTATCCCATCAATCAAGCGGGAGTTCAACTGCTGCACGAGCGCGAGACGTTCGTGGGGCATGCCTACCCTGACCCCTACTCACCCCTGGGCGAGGCGCTGCGATCGCGCAATCTGTGGCGCCGCTTCCTCGCGGCACCGATTCCGATCCCCGATGACATCCAACACCTCAGCGGCGCGCCCTGGACCATAGGGTGGGGTTTTACGCTGGGAGTGCAGCAGGGCGACACGATGTCGATGGCCGAAGCGGATACCCGCTTGGCGATCGAACTGCAGGAGCGCGCGGACGCGGTGCTCGGTGGCTGTTCAGTCGAGCCAAACGAAAACCAGCTCGCGGCCATGGTGGTGTTGGCTTACAACATCGGCACTGCCGGCTTTCTGCGTTCCACCGTGCTGGCCGCGCATAACCGCGGCGACTTCCAGGCGGCAGCGCGCGCCTTTCGGCTGTGGAACAAATCCCGTGGCAAGGTTTCTGCTGGGCTGGAGGTCCGGCGCCTGGCGGAGTCGCAGTTGTATCTGAAGCCTGTTTCAGGTGGCACCTTGAAATCGACTGAGGAACCGGTTGAACTGCCGCAACATGTCGATTCCGAGTCCCGGATGACTGCGAGCACCATCAACCGGGCGGGCGTGGCTGCAGGTGGAACGGCAGCAGTGGCAACCGTGGCAGAAACTGCGCGCACGATCAACGACATCAAGACCAGTGCAGATTCGCTGGGCGCTTGGCTTTTGCCCGTCTTGCTGCTGGCTGTCGTGGGCCTGTGCGGCTACATCGTGTGGCAACGCATAAAGGTTCGCCGGGAGGGTTGGTCATGAATCCCGTCTTGCTCGCCCTGCTGGGCATGACGTTGGCCTTTGCCAGCGGCACGTGGTACGGCACGGGCCTGGGGGAGGATCGCGAGTTTGCCAAGCGCTCTCGTGAGGACGCCATCGTCACCCAGGTGCGCGACGCTGCGCAGTTGGCCGCCGCCGGCGAGATCGCCAAGATCAAGCCGCGCAACATCACCATTCGTCAGGAGTTGGACCGTGAAATTCAAACCCGCGTGGAGTATCGCGATTGCCGCCATGGCGCTGATGGGCTGCGCCTCATCAACGAGGCCCTTACTAGCCGGGCCGAGCCCGCTCGTGGTAGCCAGCTGTCCGGAACTGACTCGGCTGTCAGATGACAGCTTCGGGGCCACCTCAGCCAAGTTAGTAGAGGTAGCGGGTCATTACTGGGAGTGCAGGGCTGCAGCGTTGGGAAAGTGAGTGCGGCTTAAGCTGTGATGGGTGTGGAACCTGCTGCTGGCCTCCCACTTCGCCTTCAGTTGGCAGACGTACCTACGCTTCTTGGGCCGGCGTGCAGTGTTGATGTCTCATGGCTGGGATCGTGCTACAGAGCTTGCCGTACAGTTCTACTTTTCAACATTGCAACTGGTACGGACGCAAAAAAGCCCGCCGAAGCGGGCTTTTTGTTGGGTCCTGGCTCTTACTGCTGGCTGGCCATTTCCGTGGTCGAACACAGAGCAGAAGCAAGCTCGCGTTTTCCGAAAATTTCAACAGCTTCATCAAAAGCCTGAGCGAGTTGTCGCAATGCTTGCGCCTCGGAATTCATCCTATTGATGAAGTTGGCCGCATGTGTGTTGGTGTGGTTCATTGGAACTCCTCTGTTAACGGGGTGGCTCAAGAACGAGCCATCTTCCTTGCTTAGATGGTCTCAGATGAGCCATCTGATCCTTTTGGATCGCCGCGAGCAAAACCATCAGAAAACGAAGATGTTCGTCGCTTCTTCCGTAGATCTTGAGTGTATCAGCGTCATGCTCTAAACGAACGCTAAATGATCCTAGTGTTGCAACCCTGTAAGCCTCAACTGTGTTATTGATGGCAGTAGCGTCACCGTTAAGACTCAGAGTTTCCACTTCTGGAGACATTGTGAGCTTCAACAGCTTCAACCACTTGCCTCCTAGCTGTCCTTTGTGCGACAGAACAAGTTCGCACACGGCAATAGCAATTTTTTCATCGGGTGCAAAGACGCCATAGGCAATGACACGCATCTGGGAATCGCTCTTTTTTTGCAGGGAGTCCCAGATCCACGCCATCTTTTGCTTAACTTCATCTGGAAAACAGTCGTGCTGCTCTGCTTCGGATGTCCACTTCGCAAGTGTGGCCTCGAACTCTTCCAGCGTCATGGGCCGAAATTCCATTGTGATTCCCTTGTTGTTCCGTTATTGACGGCTGAAGGTTATCAGTACTGCTGAGCCAACCCGCAAGTTTCGATATGGGGTTTGACCTATCCTTTTACACACTAAGCTCGTGCGACAGGCAATTCTTGCAGGCCTGCCTGTATCTCGTGTGTCCAAAATGCTGTGCATGCATACAGCGTATGTATGCTGGGTTGTTTCAGGTGAGACCGGATCACGGATTCCACGGTAACAGGGGGGAAACTAGGGGGACAGGACGCGAAAGACCTGTACACAACAGCGCAAAATAAAGCGGAACGGATGGCTTCGCATGCAGCAAAATCAACGACTTAGCAGGAATCCTAAAACTACGAACCAAGGGGTCGTGGGTTCGATTCCTGCCAGCCGCACCAAACGGTAAGCCCTAGAACAGTGATGTTCTAGGGCTTTTTCCGTTGGGGATTCGAATGCTCTCTGCATCAAAATGCACCCATGAGCAAGGCATTCACCAAAGAATCGGATCAGTCCGATGACGAAGATTTTTCCCCAGCACCCCTTCCGGCGGGTGGCAAGAACTACATCACCCCTTCCGGCTACGCCAGGCTGCGCGATGAACTGCTGGATCTCATCGACAACGAGCGGCCCAGGATCGTTGAAGTGGTTCATTGGGCTGCAAGCAATGGGGACCGTTCGGAGAACGGGGACTACCTTTACGGCAAGAAACGCCTGCGCGAAATTGATCGCAGGATTCGGTTCCTGACCAAACGACTCGAAATTGCCGAGGTGGTCGATCCCGCCATTCACGCCGGAAGTGATCAGGTGTTCTTTGGTGCCACGGTCCACTATGCGGACGATGAAGGCGTCGAGCGCACCATCACGATCCTGGGAATCGACGAAGTCGAGACGGGGCTGGCGCAAGTCAGTTGGGTGTCGCCGGTGGCTCGGGCCTTACTGAAGGCCCGCGAAGGGGATCAGGTTCAGTTGGCCACGCCAGGTGGCACGCGGACGCTGGAGGTTTTGGACGTCCGCTACTATCCCCAACCGGTGGCATAGGGAGCAAGGTGCCTGCCTCACCCCTGGGGCAGCACGCGGAAGGCGCGAAGCACTGCGGGCGTTCGGCGCAAATTGCGCAAGGAGGCCTCGACGTGTGACTGGTCTCGTGCGGCGATGACAAAACGCAAATCGGTCGTGTCCATGGCGGCTTCATCGTCCATGTCGACGTGAACGATGTCCGCTTCGGAGCTCGCCAGTTCGGCGGCGATGCGTGCCAGGACGCCCTTGCCGTTGGCCACGGTCACCACGATGCCGGTTTCAAACATGCGTGTGGGCTCATCGGCCCAGTCCACGGCGATAAAACGTTCGCTGTCCTTGTGCTGAAGCTTTTTTGCCACGCTGCATTGGGCGTTGTGAACCACCAGCCCTTCACCGCGCCCCAGGTAGCCGACGATGGGGTCTCCCGGCACAGGCCGGCAGCAGTTCGCGTACTGAACGGATGCGTTCTCGCTGCCGTCCAAAGTCACGCCACCTTGGGACAGGGTTTCGTGGGAAGAATACCTTTCACGGGTCAGCAACAGGGCATCGGGTCGGTGTCCATGTTCCGTCATCAGCACCATGAGGCGTTTCGCCACGATGCCCGCAATGCGTTTGCCCAGGCCGATGTCGGTCATGAGTTCATTGCGTGTTCGATTGCCTGTGAAGCGGAGCAGCTTGTCCCACAGTGCCTGGTTCTCCGACTCGGTCGGCAGGCGTTCCAGCCCCTCGGCCCTCAGGGCCTGGGTCAAAAGCTTTTCGCCCAGTCCCGCTGATTCGGTATGTGCCAGCGTTTTGAGGTAGTGGCGAATCTTCGAGCGTGCGCGGCCCGTGCGCACGAAGCCCAGCCAGGCGGGATTGGGCGTGGACACCGGCGCCGTGATGATCTCCACCACATCGCCGTTCTTGAGCTCGGTCCGCAGGGGGACCTGCTCGTTGTTGATCTTGGCGGCCGTGGTGCGGTCACCCACATTGCTGTGGATGGCATAGGCGAAATCGACCACCGTGGCGCCCCGTGGCAGTGCCATGATCTGGCTCTTTGGGGTGAAGACATAGACCGCATCGGGGAACAGGTCGACCTTCACATGGTCCCAGAACTCCGCGGCATCCCGCGTTTCGTTCTGAATGTCGAGCAGCGACTGGAGCCACTTGGTGCCAAGGCGCTCCGCGGCCGATCCGTCGGCGTCCTGTGCTTTGTACAACCAATGGGCGGCCACGCCGGCTTCCGCCACCACGTGCATTTCCTCGGTGCGCATCTGGAATTCGATGTTGACTCCGGAAGGTCCAACCAAGGTGGTGTGCAGCGACTGGTAGCCGTTGAGCTTGGCGATGGCAATGTGGTCCTTGAATCGCCCAGGAACAGGCTTGTACATCTGATGCAGCACGCCCAATGCCGTGTAGCAATCGACCACGGTCGGCACGATCACGCGAAAGCCGTAGATGTCGGTCACCTGGGCAAAGCTCAGGTGCTTGGTGTCCATCTTCTGGTAGATGGCATAGAGCGTTTTCTCGCGGCCTGCGAGGCGGGCTTTCAT
The DNA here is from genome assembly GCF_030158995.1 of Acidovorax sp. SUPP2825. Classification (NCBI taxonomy): domain Bacteria; kingdom Pseudomonadati; phylum Pseudomonadota; class Betaproteobacteria; order Burkholderiales; family Comamonadaceae; genus Acidovorax; species Acidovorax sp. SUPP2825. The sequence continues at coordinate 9,359 of NZ_BQXK01000026.1, forward strand.
GCCCAGCTTCGAAAACGCGGTGTCGACCTCGGTTTGAACCCGCTGCACGATATCGCGCCGGCGGTTGCGCGATTTGTTCACCGCCTTGGACAGGGTCGCGTAGCGCCAGGGATGGAGATGCCGGAATGACAGATCCTGCAGCTCCCGGTAGGTCTGGTTCAGCCCGAGCCGGTGGGCGATGGGGGCATAGATCTCGAGGGTTTCAGAAGAAATGCGGCCCCATTTGCTGCGCGGCATGTCCGAGAGCGTGCGCATGTTGTGCGTGCGGTCGGCCAGCTTGATCAGAATGACCCGTACATCGCGGGCCATTGCCAACAGCATCTTGCGGAAGGACTCGGCCTGGTTCTCTTCGCGGGTGTTGAACTGCAGCTTGTCGAGCTTGGTGAGGCCATCCACCAATTCGGCCACCGGCAGGCCGAAGCGATCGATGAGATCGGACTTGGTGACGCCGCAATCTTCCATGGCGTCGTGCAGCAGTGCCGCCATCAGCGCCTGTCCATCCAGCTTCCAGGTGGCGCACTGGGCCGCCACTGCGATGGGGTGGGTGATGTAGGGCTCGCCGCTGTTGCGCAACTGCCCCAGGTGGGCTTCGTCGGCGAAGCGGTAGGCCTGCCTCACCTGTTCGATGCTGGCTGCGTCGAGGTAGCCGAGGTTCTCCGTGAGGGCCGCAAAACTGGCCGCTGCTGCGTTGGCGGCTGCTGCGGACGTACCGCCCGCCGCCCCGCTTTCGCCGGGGCGCGGGTCTTGGGCAGATGGTTTATTCAAGACCGCATTCATCCCTTTAATGTAGCTTGCTGGGGAGATCGGGGTTTTTGGCCAAAAAAAAGCACCGCAAAGCGGTGCTATTGGGCTGCAGATGCAGACCTGGGCGCGTCAGCCCGGAACCTTTTTCAGCATCTCCAGACCGACCTTGCCTTCGGCGATTTCGCGCAAGGCGGTCACCGCAGGTTTGTTGCGGCTTTCGATCTTGGGGGCATGGCCTTGGCTCAGCATGCGTGCGCGGTACGTGGCTGCCAGCACGAGTTGAAAGCGGTTGGGGATGTGCTCGAGGCAGTCTTCAACAGTAATGCGGGCCATGCGTCTTCTCCAGAAGGATCAGGTGATATTGAGGGATTCGAACGTGTCGGCCCGTGCACGGCGTTGCGCCGCATACTTCAGCCGCTGAGCGTGGACGATGGTTTTCAGGTCGAAAAGCGCACGCTCAAAGAGTTCGTTGATTATAACGAAGTCGAATTTGTATGCCTGTTCCATTTCCTGGGCGGCATTCTTCAACCGGATCTCGATCACGTCCGGAGCGTCTTCCCCGCGGCGTTCCAGGCGGGATCTCAGTTCTTCCCAACTGGGGGGGAGGATGAAGATGAGGACGGCATTCGCAAAGGCCTGTTTGACCTGGATCGCGCCCTGGAAGTCGATTTCCAGAACCACGTCGGCGCCTTGCGCGATGCGCTCCTCGATGGCCTTGCGGGATGTGCCATAGCGGCGGCCGTGCACGTGGGCCCACTCCACGAAGCCGTCGGAGGCGACCATGGCGTCGAATTCCTGCTCCGAGGTGAAGAAGTATTCGCGGCCGTGCTTTTCCTGCCCACGCGGTGCCCGGGTGGTGTGCGAGACCGACGGCTGCACATGGGAGTCCAGCTCCAGCAATGCCTTGACCAGGCTCGATTTGCCCGCGCCGCTGGGCGCTGCCACTACGAATAGATTTCCAGGGTAGTCCATGCGGGATAGGTGCTGGCTGCTATCAAAAAAGGATTATCACTCACTCGATGTTCTGGACCTGCTCGCGCATTTGCTCGATCAGGACCTTCATGTCCACGCTGATGCGCGTGAGTTCCATCGCGGCGGACTTGGAGCCGAGCGTGTTGGCTTCGCGGTGCAGTTCCTGGATGAGAAAGTCCAGGCGTTTGCCCACTTCGCCGCCTTTCTTGAGCAGGCGTTCGATCTCGTCCAGGTGCGAATCCAGCCGGGTGATCTCTTCCGCGACGTCGATGCGGATGGCGAAGGCGGTGGCCTCGGTCAGGGCGCGGTCCTGGGCGGCCTCGGGCAGCGTGGCGTTGTCGGCCAGGGCCATGGCCTCCTTCCAGCGTTCCATGAAACGCTGGCGCTGCTGCTCCACCAGCTTGGGAACCAGCGGCGTGGCCTGGTGGGCCAGGGCACGCAGTTGTTCGAGCCGGTCCTGCAGCATGGCCGACAGGCGCTTGCCTTCGCGTTCCCGGGCTTGGACGAGGTCTTTCAGCGCTTTTTCGGCCAGGGCGGGGACGGCATCGCTCCAGTCGTCCTGGGCGGAGCCGGCATTCGCGCACAGGCGCAGGGCGTCGGCGACGCTCAAGGGGGCCGCGTCGGGCAGCCAGGCACGAACGGCGTCCTGCGCGGAGTTCAGCCGCTGCAGCAGGCGGGGCGCCGGGTCGGGCAGGGCGGTGGTGTCTTCGTTCTCGATGGAGGCGCGGACTTCGACCTTGCCCCGCTTGAGGCGGGCGGTAAGCAGGCTGCGCAGCACCGGCTCCTGGGCGCGCAGCTCGTCGGGCAGGCGGAACGACAGATCCAGGAAACGGCTGTTGACGGACCGGATCTCCAGCCCCAGGCGGCGGGTGCGGCCATCGGTTTCGCCCCCTCCCGCGGATGCACTTTGCTGTGCGCTGGCGTATCCGGTCATGCTGTAAACTGCCATTGGACTTTTCGGTGGTTGCTTGCGATCCGGCGATTATCCGGGTTCCGATTCGTGCCCGAGGTTTCTTCGCAAAATATGTCAAAAATCAAGCCGGCCCCCCTGCCGCCCGACACCACGATTGGTGGCTACCGCGTGGTGCGCCGGCTCTCCTCCGGCGGCTTCGGCGTGGTGTATCTGGCCATCGATCCCGACGGCCAGCAGGTCGCCATCAAGGAATATCTGCCGTCTTCCCTGGCCACCCGCGGCCCGGGCGAGTTGCTGCCCAAGGTGCCTCCCGAAAAGCTGTCGCTGTACCGCCTGGGCCTCAAGAGTTTCTTCGAGGAAGGCCGGGCCCTGGCGCAGATCTCGCACGCCTCGGTGGTGAGCGTGCTCAATTTCTTTCGGGAAAACGAAACCGTCTACATGGTGATGAACTACCTGGAAGGGGCCACCCTGCAGGACTTCATCATCACCGCGCGCGACCTCAAGACCCAGAAGGTGTTCCGCGAGTCCACGATCCGCTCGCTGTTCGACGAGGTGCTGCGCGGCCTGCGCATCGTGCACCAGCACAAGATGCTTCACCTCGATATCAAGCCGGCCAACATCTTCATCACTGACGACAACAAGGCGGTGATGATCGACTTCGGCGCGGCGCGCGAGGTGCTCTCGAAGGAGGGCAACTTCATCCGCCCGATGTACACGCCCGGCTTCGCAGCGCCCGAGATGTACCGCCGCGATTCGTCGATGGGGCCCTGGACCGACATCTACGCGATCGGCGCCTGCATCTATGCCTGCATGCAGGGATTCCCGCCCAACGAGGCGCCGCAGCGCTCCGACAAGGACCGCCTGTCGCTGGCGCTGACCAAGCTGCGCGGCGTTTACTCCGACAACCTGATCGAGGTGGTCGAATGGTGCATGGCGCTCGATCCGTTATCGCGGCCCCAGTCGGTGTTCGCCTTGCAAAAGGAACTGAGCCGCGAGGGCGAGCGGCGCTATACCAAGCTGTCCGTGGGCGAGAAGATGCGGCTGCAGCTCGATACGCTGGTGTCCGATACCAAGAAGAATGTGCAGAAGGTGGGCGAGGCCACGCGAATGGGGGCGAAGCCGAAATGAAATTCTCCGTCTTCCAGGTCAGCCGTCGGGGCGGCCGCGAAACCAATGAAGACCGCATGGGCTACTGCTACACGCGGGAGTCCAGCCTGTTCGTCCTGGCGGACGGCATGGGCGGCCATCCGGAGGGCGAAGTGGCGGCGCAACTGGCGCTGCAGACGGTGTCCGCCGCGTTCCAGCGGCACGCCAAGCCCACGCTGGAAGACGTGCACGGATTTCTGGCCGACGCGCTGCTGGCCGCACACCACCAGATCCTTCGCTACGCGGCCGACCGCGGCATGCTGGACACGCCTCGCACCACGCTGGTCGTGGCGGTGGTGCAGGAAGGGTCCGCCAGCTGGATCCACTGCGGCGACTCGCGCCTGTACATGGTGCGCGGGGGCGAACTGTTCACGCGCACGCGCGACCATTCGTACCTGGAGCTGCGCAACATGCCGCTGCAGGGCATTGAGCGGGTGAACCGCAATGTGCTGTTCACCTGCCTGGGATCGCCGACCAAGCCCATCTACGACATCACCGGCCCGGTGGCCCTGGAGCAGGGCGACCGCATCCTGCTGTGCTCCGACGGCCTGTGGGGCACGCTGGACGACGAGACCATCGCCCGCCAGCTGAGCCGCCTGCCGGTCTCGCAGTCGGTGCCCGACATGGTCGAAGACGCGTTGCGCAAGGCCGGCGACACCAGCGACAACGTGACCGTGGTGGCGCTGGAGTGGGAGACGCCGGACGCGTTCGAATCCACCCAGGGCATTTCGACCGACAGCATCAGCGACGACGGGTTTTCCTCCACGATCCAGGCCGGTCCGCTCGACATGGTGGACGACGACCTGGACGACGAGGCCATCGAACGTTCCATCGCCGAGATCAACGAGGCCATCCGCCGCTCGGCGGCCCGCAAGGCCTGAACGCTCGCTCCGCCCGGCGCTCGGCCGGACGCAGCGCCTGCCGGGTGACCGTGTTGTTTTCGCCGCCCTGTTTTCGTTTCCTACCGGACCCCATTCCATGACCTCTTTCACCCGTCCGGGCGGCCGTGCCGCCGACCAGTTGCGCCCGGTGCGCATCACCCGCCGCTACACCATGCACGCCGAAGGCTCGGTGCTCATCGAGTTCGGCAACACCAAGGTGCTGTGCACCGCGTCGGTGGAAGAGCGCGTGCCGCCCCACAAGCGCGGCAGCGGCGAGGGCTGGGTGACGGCCGAGTACGGCATGCTGCCCCGGTCCACCCACACCCGCAGCGACCGCGAGGCGGCCCGCGGCAAGCAGAATGGCCGCACGCAGGAGATCCAGCGCCTGATCGGCCGCAGCCTGCGGGCCGTGTTCGATCTCCAGCGCCTGGGCGAGCGCACCCTGCAGCTCGACTGCGACGTCATCCAGGCCGATGGCGGCACGCGCACGGCGGCCATCACGGGTGCCTGGGTCGCGGCGCAGGATGCGGTGGCCCATCTGATCGCGCGCGGCAAGCTGGCCGAATCGCCCATCACGGCCCCGCTGGCAGCCATTTCGGTCGGCATCGTGGAAGGCACGCCGCTGCTCGATCTGGAGTACGTGGAAGACGTGGCCTGCGACACCGACATGAACGTGGTGATGACCGGCGCCGGCCACTTCGTGGAGGTGCAGGGCACGGCCGAAGGCGTGGCGTTCACCCGCCAGGAGATGGACCGCCTGTTGTCGCTGGCCGAAAAGGGCGTGGCCGAACTGGTGGCGCTGCAGCAGCAGGCGCTGCGCAACGGATAGCGATAGCGAATGCGGCCTTGGCTGTGCCTGACCGGCTCCCCCTTTGCACCGATGGAAAACGCATTTGCTATTGAATTTGTAGCGGCATGCCCTAGATGAATATGCGCTGGAAGCCATTTTGACCATGAAACTCGTACTCGCATCCAACAACCAGGGCAAGCTGGCCGAACTGCAGACGCTGCTGGCGCCGCTCGGCGTGGTGCTCGTGCGCCAGGCGGACCTGGGCGTCGGCGAGGCGGCCGAGCCCTTTCGGACCTTCGTGGAGAACGCGCTGGCCAAGGCGCGCTTTGCCGCCCAGCACACCGGACTGCCGGCGCTGGCCGATGACGCCGGCCTGTGTGTCGATGCCTTCGACGGATTGCCGGGCGTGGACACGGCCTATTACGCGACCCGATTCGGCTACGACAAGGGCGACGCGAACAACGTGCGCGCGCTGCTGGAGCAGATGCAGGGCATCGACCAGCGCCGCGCGGCGATGGTGAGCACCCTCGTGGCGGTGCGCACGCCCGAGGACCCGGAGCCGCTCATCGCCGTGGGCCGGGTCGTGGGCGAGATCGCGCGCGAGCCGCGTGGCAGCCAGGGCTTCGGGTTCGATCCGATCATGGTCGTCCCCGAGTTCGGCAAGACCTTCGCCGAGCTGCCGACGGAGGTGAAGAACGCTCACAGCCACCGGGGCCGGTCGGCGCAGCAGATGCTGGCGCTGATGCGCGAGCGCTGGTTCTGAGGCGCTGGCGCCTTTCGGAGATTCCTGGCCGTGTCCCTTTCCATTCCCATCGTTCCCGAGGCCTCGGCGGAGGCCGCGCCGGCGCCCGTGCGCGACGTGCAGCACTCCATGCGGCCCGGCGTGCTGCAGCTGGGCAGCCTGCCGCCGCTGTCGCTGTACGTGCACCTGCCCTGGTGTCTGAAAAAATGCCCCTACTGCGATTTCAACTCGCATGAGTACCGCGATGGTGGCGGTGCGCAGGCCTTGCCCGAGCAGCGCTACCTGGACGCCTTGATGGCCGACCTGGAGGCGGCGCTGCCGCTGATCTGGGGCCGGACGGTGCACAGCATCTTCATCGGCGGTGGCACACCCAGCCTGTTCTCGCCCGCCGCCATCGACCAGTTGATCGGCGGCCTGCGCGCGCGGCTGCGCCTGGAGGCGGACTGCGAGATCACGATGGAGGCCAATCCCGGCACGTTCGAGAAAGACCGCTTTCGGGCGTACCGCGCGGCCGGGGTGACGCGGCTGTCGATCGGCGTGCAGAGCTTCGACGACCGTTTCCTGAAGGCGCTGGGGCGGGTGCACGACGGTGCCCAGGCCATGGCCGCGGTGGAAGAGGCTGCGCAATCGTTCGAGACCTTCAACCTCGACATCATGTACGCCCTGCCGGGCCAGACGCTCGCCGATCTGGAGCAGGACATGCGCACCGCGCTGGCGCTGGGGCCGCCGCACATCTCGATCTACCACCTGACCATCGAGCCCAACACGGTGTTCGCCAAGTTTCCGCCCGTGGTGCCCGAGGACGACCAGGCCTACGCCATGCTGGACCGCATCACCGAGATGACGGCGCAGGCCGGGCTGCAGCGCTATGAAATCTCGGCCTATGCACGCGAGGGCCACGGCTGCTTCCACAACACCAACTACTGGCAGTTCGGCGACTACCTGGGCATCGGCGCGGGCGCGCACAGCAAGATCAGCTTCGCGCACCGCGTGGTGCGGCAGGTGCGCTTTCGGGACCCCGGACGGTACATGGACCACGCGCTGGCAGGCCATGCGGTGGCGCAGGACGACGAGGTGCGCCGGGCCGACCTGCCGTTCGAATACATGCTCAACGCGTTGCGCCTGCGCGAGGGGTTTGCGCTGCAGGACTTCATGGCGCGCACGGGCCTGCCGTTGACCGCGATTGCCAAGGCGCTGGACGAGGCCGAGCGCAAGGGTCTGATCGAGCGCGACATGGCGCGCGTGCGCCCCACCGAGCGGGGCTTCGATTTCCTGAGCGACCTGCAGGCGCTCTTTCTGGCCGACTGACGGGCGAGCGCTCCGGCGCCTGGACCGCCACCACCGGCCGAGCCCACCGGGTGCCGGTCGTCAGCCGCAGCGCGCCGCGACGATGCGGCCGTTGGCGTCCACCTGCAGGTTCAGCCGCGTGGCGTCGAATTCCTTGGTCACGATCTGGTCGGGGCGCAGCACGCGGGCCATCTGCGCGCCGGAGCGCACCCGGGCGTCTTCCACCACCTTGGCCGTGCTGTTCTGGCCCACCACCACCTGTGCGGGCGGGCCGCTGCAAATGCCGCCCGCGGGCGCGCCCGTGCTGCTGGTGGTGCCTGGCGTGGCGCTGCCCCAGGGGGCGTTGGTGGTGCAGCCGGCGGCCAGCAGGGCGGCGGCGGTGAGGGCGAGGGCCGTCAGGGAGCGTTGGGACATGGTGGAGAGCGATGTCGTTGGTGAATGAAAGGAGCACACCTTAGCGCAGGGTGCTGGCGGAAGGGTCACCAGTGGTAACGCGGCAGCGGTCCCCGCGCCGTCCCCGCGGCCAGGGGGCCGAAGGGTCAATTCCGCGCTGGCGCAGGGAGCGCCGCCGCGGAAGCATCCAGGCCCAGGTCGCGTACCTTGGCCGCCGCCGCGTTGGCTTGCGACGCGGAGGCGAACGGCCCCACCCGCACGCGCCGCAGCTTCTGCCCGCCCGAGGTGGTGACGGGCTGCGACGTGGCCGGCAAGCCGGCCTCCCGCAGCCGGGCATGGGCGCGGCGCGCATTGGCGGGTTCGGCAAAGAGGCCGACGTTGATGTACAGGCGGCGGTCGGGCGCGGCGGTCGCGCTGGCTGCACTCGCAGCTGGGGTGGAGGTTTTGTCCGGGGCCGTTACCGTCCGAGCCGCGGCTGGCTTGGGCGCGGAGGCGCGCGGTTTGGCCGGTTCGGCAGCCGCGCGGCTGGCGGGTGCGGCTTTCGAGGCCGCCGTGGCCGGTGCCGACGCTGGTGCCGATGCGGCTGCCGCCTGCGCTGGCATGGCGGCCGGTACGGAGGCCGCGGATGGAGCGGGCCGGGCGGCGGGCGGCTCTACGGGGGAGGATGCGCTGGGCGCCGTGGCCCGCGTGGGTTCTGCCGGGACCTGGGAGGCGACGGCGGATGCCGAAACCGCTATGGCCGGGGCGGTTGCGGAAGAGGCCGCTGGCGCGCGCGGAGTGGCTTGCGGGGCTTGTGCTTTCGCCGGCAGCGAAGCCACAGGGACGGGCGCGGCGGGCGCACTGGCCCCGGCTGCGGGTGGTTCGGTGGAAGCGGGGGCGGGGGCGGGGAGCGGGGCCGTGGCCGGCGTTTCGGCCAGCACGGCACCGCTGGCCCCATTCGATGCCGCTGGCCTGGCGGCAGGTGCCACCCCGATGGCGGTCGCCGGCACGGCCGATGCGGCGGGCGTGGGCGCTGCCGCAGGGGGGCTGCCGGCGGATGGGCCTGTCAAGGAAGCCCCGGCAGGCAGCAGCAGGTACAGGGCCAGCGCAGCCACCGCCAGCGCCACGTTGGCCGCGGCGATCCACCCCAGCCGGCGCCGGGTCGCCGCGCGGCGGGCGAGCCATTCGCCCGCCTGGGGCAAGGTGGCCGAGGCAGAGAGCGCCTTGGTGATGCGCTTGCGCACCTCGGCGTGGAAGATGGCGTCGCCGTAGAGCCCGGGCACCACCGTGGCGGCCAGCAGGAGAGCGAGCAGCACGCCCGACAGCACTGGCAGCGGCCACTGCACCACGTACTGGCCCAGCGCGAACACCAGCAACGCCACGCCTTCGAGGGCCGCCACATAGACGAGGGCGGCCCCCCAGAGCTGGCGGAACACCAGCCAGTTCAGCGTGCACAGGGCCGCGGCCCAGTTCCAGCGCGGCAGCGGGCGACCCGCGGTGTCGAGCCGCTCGAAGGCGGGCAGGTAGTAATCGGCATTGACCGGGCCGATCGCGGCGCGGTAGAGCGTTCCCATCGTGGTGTCGTCGGAGCGGCGGGGAACGAGGGCGGCATGGGCCGAATAAGCCGTGTGGGCAAGCATGGCGAGATTCTGGCACGCACCCCGCCGTGTGGGGCGCTGGGCGCGTGCGGTTTACCCGGGACGGTGCGATGCGCCAGGCGTGTCCGGGGCGCCCGGCGTCGCATGGACGATGGTGTACAGGCCCACGTCCACCCGGCCGGTGCTGAAGCCGGCTTCGCAATAGCACAGGTAGTACTCCCACAGCCGCCGGAACGGCGCATCGAAGCCCAGCGGCTCGATCGTGGGCCAGGCGCTCAGGAAGCGGTGGCGCCATTCGGCCAGGGTGGTCGCATAGCTGGGGCCGAAGGTTTCCGCGGCCTGCAGTGCCAGGCCCGCGTTCGCCAGCGCTTGCCGCAGCCGGGAGGGCGAGGGCAGCATGCCGCCCGGAAAGATGTAGCGCTGGATGAAGTCGGTGGTGCTGCGGTACTGTTCGAACTGCGCGTCCGCGATGGTGATGACCTGCACCACGGCCCGGCCGCCGGGGCGCAGCCGCTCTTTGAGCGTTTCGAAATAGGCCGGCCAGTAGCGCTCGCCCACGGCCTCCAGCATTTCGATGGAGACGATGTGGTCGAACTGGCCTTCGACGTCGCGGTAGTCCTGCAGCCGCAGATCGATGTGCTCGGTGAGCGCCTCGTCATGCACGCGCTGGCGGGCGTGGCGCAACTGCTCGGACGACAGGGTGAGGCCGGTCACCGATGCGCCGGTGTCGCGGGCCAGGGCAATGGCCAGGGCGCCCCAGCCGCAGCCGATCTCCAGCACGCGTTCGCCGGCCCGGGGCGCCAGCAGGGTGGCGATGCGGGCCAGCTTGGCCTGCTGGGCCTGCTCCAGCGATTCCTGGCCCGTGCCGTAGATGGCGCTGGAATAAAGCATGTCCGGGTCCAGCCACTGGGCATAGAAATCGTTGCCCATGTCGTAGTGGAACGAGATGTTCTGGCGGCTGCCCCGGCGGGTGTTGGCGCGGCGCAGGTGGAACAGCCGCGCCAGCAGCCGCGCCGGCAGGCTGGCCTGCAGCGCGCGGCCCCAGCCGGCCTCGTTGCGCACGCCCAGCTCCAGCAGGGCGGCCAAGTCGGGGCTGGACCATTCACCCTGGCGGTAGCTCTCCGCCAGGCCCAGGTCGCCGCCCACGGCCAGGCGCCACAGCGGGCGCCAGCGGTGCAGCACGAGGGTGCCGTGGGGCCCGGGCTCGGTGCCTCGGCCCTCGGCGCGTTCACCGCCGGGCAGTTCCACGGTCAGGGTGCCGCAGCGCACGTTGGTCAGCAGGCGGCGCAGCACGCGCTGCAGGGGCCGCGACCGCCAGGTGGCCCGGCGGGGCATCGACGCGACCGCATGCGTGCCGTCCGTCGGAAGTCCGGTGGAGGGGGTGGGGAGGGTCATAGGTCTTTGGTTTTGATGATGGTCACGGGCAGGGCCGGCGCGGGCGGCTTGGTGTGCAGCGGCACCCTTTTGATCCAGAGTTTCAGGGCTTCCCAGTGGATGGCGCCCATCACTTTCAGCGTGAGCAGCGGGTGGGTGAGGAAGGTGCGGGCGAGGGCGCGGTCGTCGAGCGGCCGGCGGCGCGCATGGAAGCGGGCGACCAGCACGGGTCCGTTCGCATCGCTGGCCGTGATGCCCACGCCCAGGTGGTCGCGCTGCGCCGCGGGCAGGGCGATGTCGAAGGCATAGCGCATCGACAGCCCCAGAAAGGGCGACACATGGAATTCCTTGTCGCACGACTGCCGGATGCGGGTGGCGTGCTGCTCGGCTTCGGGGACCGCAATGAGGTAGCTGTGGCGCTCGCCGAAGGTGTTGTTCACCTCGTAGAGCAGGGCCTGGAGCGCGCCGTCGGACCGGTGGCAGAAGTACACGGTCAGCGGATTGAAGGCGTAGCCCAGGATGCGGGGCATGGTCAGCAGCTGGATGCGGCCGTCGGGCGCCAGTCCCGCCCGGGCCAGTTGCTGCTCCACATGCTGGCGCATCGGCAGGCCCTCGGCGCCGCCGTAGTCCTTCTCGTGCAGGCTGAACAGGTTGAAGCGGTTGACGGAGAACAACCGCAGGCGGCGGTCGAGCCCTGCCAGTTCGTCCAGATCGATCAGCAGCGAAAAGACGCGGTACTGCAGCCGGTGCCGCGCCGGGCTGAGCCGCTGGTGCATCACGCGGCCGGTATAGAGCGCTGACTGGCCCGTCACCGCGCGGCTCCCGGGCGTGCCGCTGCGTGCGCAGAGGCCGCGGGCAGGTGGATGCGGCCGGATTCGTCGTCCACGCTCCAGGGTCGGCGCACGCCGCCCAGGGCCTCCGCCACGGCAAGGCCGGCCTGCAGCCCGTCTTCGTGGAAGCCGGAGCCGAAGTAGGCACCGCAGAACCAGGTGCGCCGCTGGCCCTGCAGCGACCAGAGCGATCGCTGGGCCTGCATGGCGGCGCCGTTGAAGATCGGGTGCTCGTAGGTCTGCGTGTGCAGCAGGTGGCGGGGGTGCGGCTCCTGCGTGGGGTTGAGCGTGAGGAACAGCGGGGTGGCGTCCGGAATGTGCTGCAGGCGGTTCATCCAGTAGGTCACGCTCAGGGCCTCGCTGCGTTCGCGCTCGGCGGCGTAGTTCCAGCTGGACCACACCGCGCGGCGCCGGGGCATGAGGGCCGGGTCGTTGTGCAGCACGGCCCGGTTGCGGCTGTAGCCGAAGGCGCCGAGCAGGTCGGTCTCTGCCTGGCTCGCATCCGGCAGCAGGCGCAGGGCCTGGTCGGCATGGGTGGCGATGACCACCTGGTCGAAACGCCGCGATTCCTGCGCATCGCCCGTGCGCACGTAGGCGCCCTCGGTGGTGCGCCGCACTTCGATGGCCGCGCTGTCCAGCCGCAGCCCCTGCCCGAGAACCTCCGTGATCTTCTGCACGTAGCGCTGGCTGCCGCCTTGCACGGTGCGCCAGGCCGGGCGGTGCCCGAGGTTCAGCAGGTGGTGGTTTTCGCAAAAGCGCACGAATGCCTGGACGGGGTACTCGCCGATGCGCGCCGCGGGCGTGGACCAGATGGCGGCGGCCATGGGATAGAGGTGGTCCTCGCGGAACGCCCGGCCATAGCCGTGCTGGTCGAGGTAGGCATCGAGCGAGAGGTCGCCCAGTTGGCGGACATCGGTGGGCGCCCGGCGGTAAAAGCGCACCAGATCGCGCAGCATCGACCAGAAACGGGGGCTCAGCAGATTGCTGCGCTGGGCGAACACGCCGCCGAAGCCGGTGCCGCTGTATTCGAGTGCGCCGCCTTCCAGGCTCACGCCGAAGGACATGTCGGTGGCCAGCGTGGCCACCTGCAGGTGCGCGAACAGCGCCGTCAGGTTGGGATAGGCCGATTCGTTGTAGACGATGAACCCCGTGTCCACGGCGATGTCGCCCTCCGGCCCGGGCACGTGGACGGTGTGGCTGTGGCCGCCGGGCCGCTGGTCGGCCTCGAACAGCGTGACCTGGTGCCGTTGGGCGAGCAGCCACGCGGCCGACAGGCCGGAAATGCCGCTGCCGATCACGGCCACGTCCAGCGGCCGCCCCGTCGGGGCGGCCTTGGCGGGCGATGCGGGCGCAGGCGCCGCGTGGATTGTCATTGCGTCCATCCTCGAAGTCTCCTCGCGGAGTATTGTGTCGGTATACGCAGTGACCACGCGTTTGGATTCCACCAGATGGGCGTGATCTAATCCGCCGGGTGTTGCGTATGAGCAGCATGACCACCGTCCGCCAGCCCGCAGAGCGGCCTTCCAGGCCTCGAAAATCCTGGCCTCCTTATTTGTCGATCGTGACCCAGCCACCCACCCATGGAGCCCATCCGACGGGAGACGCGTTGAGCGCCCTGGTCCAGGCGGTGGCCGCCCAGGGCGACCGGCAGGCGTTCGCGGCGCTGTTCAAGCACTTCGCTCCGCGCGTGAAGGCTTACCTCATGCGCCTCGGAACCCCGGAGAGCGTGGCGGAGGACCTGGCTCAGGAGGCACTGGTCAGTGTCTGGCGTAAGGCGCACCTGTTCGACCCGGCGCATGCCGGAGTTTCCACCTGGGTGTTCACGATTGCGCGCAACCTGCGGGTGGACCACTTTCGGCGCCGATCCAATCTGGCGCTGGAACAGGACGAAGGCCAGGGCGAGCAGCTGCCCGACACGGCGCCTGCGCCTGAAGAACACTGCTACGCCGCGCAACAGGAGAGCGACGTGCGGCATGCCCTGCAGCAGCTGGCGCCTGAGCAGGCTCAAGTGCTACGGCTGTCTTTCTTCGAAGAGCATCCCCACGCCCGGATCGCGCAGGATCTGGGCATTCCGCTGGGCACCGTGAAATCGCGGGTCCGCCTGGCGATGAACCATTTGCGCCGCTTGCTCGGCCACCTTGAGCCATGACGATCCAACACCATCCTGCCGACGACGTGCTGCTGGCCCAGGCCGCCGGGCACCTGCCCGCGGCCGCCTCGCTGCTGATCCAGGCGCATGTGGCCATGTGCCCGCACTGCCGCGAGCGCTTGTGCACACTCGAAATGGTCGGCGGTGCCATGCTGGACGGCATCGCCCCGGCCACGTTGCAGCCCGATGCCCTGGCGCGCACCCTGGCCGCCATCGACGGCGCTGCACATCGCCCTGTCCCTGGCCGGCGGTCATCGACACGCCCGGCGTCCTGGCCGGAAGGCGCCTTCTGGCCCGATGCGCTCGATGCCTGCCAGGTCTCCCCCTGGCGCTGGCTGGGCCCCGGCATGCGCTGGAGCCGCGTGACCCTGCCGGACGATGCCCAGGCCAACGTGCTGCTCCTGCGCATCGGTGCGGGCAAGCGTTTGCCGCAGCATACGCACAGCGAGGTGGAATGGACCCAGGTGCTGCATGGCGCCTTCCACGATGGGCGTGCGCGGTTCGGGCCGGGAGATTTCGACGGCGCCGATGGGCAGGTGCACCATCAGCCGGTGGTGGAGCCGGGCGGCGAATGCATCTGCCTGGCAGGTATCGAGGGCCGGGTGGTTTTCGATGGCGCCATCGCGCGATGGGTCGGCGCGCTCGCCGGCATGTGAGCCGGATGCACGCCCTTGTCGAAGGGCGCGTGGCGACAACCAATCAGCGCAGCGGACCGCCCCAGCGCAGGGTGGCCAGGCACGCTGCCGTGGCGGCTGCGCCCGTGACGAACGCGCCCCAGCACATGTCGGCGATCGTCACGCTCCACGGCCAGTCTTTCAGGGTGGCCTGGTTGGTCAGGTCGTAGGTGGCATAGGCGATCAGCCCCAGCAGGGCGCCCATGCCCAGGGCCGATGCCCAGCTGCGCTGTTCTACCGCAGGCAACACCGCCATCACGACCACGCCGGCGACGTAGATCAGATAGAACAACGCCGCGGGCGCCACCGAAAACTTGTCCTGCATGAGGTGCCCGATGGCGGGGCGGTAAAGGCGGTCAGCCATGGTGGAGAGCCATACGGCGTCGAGCGCCAGGAAGACCAGGGCCGTGGAGGCATAGGCGACGGCAAGGGGGCGGATCATCATGGGTGTTCTCCTGGGGGGCGGTTATTTCAATCGGTAGCTGAGTCGGCGGCCGCTGCCCACGGTGGAATCGAGGCCGATCCACGCGCCGTCGGCGGCATACCAGAGGTCAATCGGGTGCGGCAGCCCGGTGATGCGCCAGCGCACTGCCGCCACGGTTTCGCCCCGCACGTCGAGTGTGCCTTCGCCCTGCCGCACCACTTGCACGGCATCGATCTTGCCGGTCTGGGCATTGAGCAACTGCGTCTGGCTGCGGATGGCCGGGTTCCAGTAGGCAAAACTCAAGGTACACGCGGGCATGCCTTCGGCGGGCGGAGTGGTGCTGCCCGGTGCGGGAAAGCGCAGGTCCACTTTGTTGACCTTGCCGTCGTCCTGCGTCTCCGCGGTGATGGATTCAAGGCATCCATCTCGCCAAAGTTCACGGGCATCGTGCCGGTAGCGATAGACCACCAGGCCGAGCAGCTTGACGGCAAAGCGTGCTTCGCTGGTCAGCACACGCTCCTGGGCCGCAGGCGCCGACAGTCGAAAGCGGTGTTCGCCGATCGGCGTGCCATCCAGGGCCACCTGGAAATTCCACTCGTTTGCCGCCGGCATCGCTGCGGCCGCAGGCATGGCCGTGGCGGTCCACAGCAAGGCGGCGGCAACGCACCAGGCGGTTTGCCGGCCGCAGGATGCAAGGCGGCCGGTCATCGGGGGCCTCCGGTGCGCGGTGGTCCCGGAATGAAGGCATTGGTGCGCAGCATGTACTCGCGGTAGGCCGGGCGCCGCTCGGCGATGTCTTTTTCCAGCAGCGCCACGCCCGACACGCGCAGCAGCAGGACCGTCATGAGCGCGGGTGACACGATGGTCCACACGCCCGCCCAGCCCGTGCCTGCGAGCGCCAAGAGCCAGAGGCCCCACCAGACGCAGGCCTCACCGAAATAGTTGGGGTGGCGCGTGAACCGCCACAGTCCCCGGTCCATGACCTGCCCCGCATGGGCGGGATCGGATTTGAAGCGCGCCATCTGCGCATCGCCCACCGCTTCGAACAAGATGCCGAATCCGGCCAGGGCGATGCCGATCGCATCGATCGTGCCCAGTGGGCGGGGCGATGCCGCCAGGCCTGCCAGCAAGGGCGCCGAGACGATCCAGGCCAGCACGCCCTGCAGGCCGAACACGAGGTACAGGCTCTTGAAGGCGAAGTTCGGGCGGTTGCGTTCGCGCATCGCGCGGTAGCGGTGGTCTTCGCCGTGCCCCCAATTGCGTGCGGTGATGTAGGCGCACAGCCGCAGTCCCCAGATCCCCGACAGCAGCAGCAACGCAACGCCTCGGGCCCCGAGGCTCGGGGCCAAGGCCCCGTACACGGCGCCGCAGCCGGCGATGAGCACGGGCCACGCGCGGTCGGCAAGGCTGGCGTCCCTGCGGGCCAGGCTCACCAGCCATGTGGCAACGGAAGCGGACAGGGCCCAGGCGAGGCCGTACAGGGCCCAGGTGACGGCAGCCGATGCATTCATGCCGTTCCGATCAGTCGCGTCGGTCGAACAGGTAGTGGCTCACCCACCACTGCTGCCCGCCGTCAAAGCCGAAGAGTTCTTCCACCGACAGGAAAAACAGGCGCCACCGGCTCCACCATGCCGGGGCGTCCTCTCCGTAGGTGCGGCGGAACAGTGGCATGAGCGCATCGTGTTGCAGATCCATGTTGTCCAGCCAGGCGCGGGCCGTACGTTCGTAGTGCGTGCCGTCCCAGCGCCAGCGCCGCCGCAACTGCAGATCGTCCTGGCAGTGCAGGGCCAGATCGTCGCTGGGCATCATGCCACCGGAGAAGAAATGCTTGCTCATCCAGTCGCTCGCATCGCGCTCCTCGAACGGATAGGGCGCCTCACGGTGGGCGAACACGTGCATGAAGAACCGGCCCCTGGGTGCGAGCCAGCGCGATACGTTGGCGAAGGCCTGCGGCCAGTTGCGAAGGTGCTCGAACATCTCCACCGAAACGATGCGGTCGAAGCGGGCCGCAATGTCGAATCGGTTGAAATCGCAGGTGACCACCTTTACGTTGGACAGACCGCGCCTGGCCGCCTCTGCATCGATGTAGGCGCGCTGCGAGTGCGAATTGGAGACGGCAGTGATGCGGCTGGCAGGGTAGCGCTGCGCCATCCACAGCGTGAGGGACCCCCAGCCGCACCCCAACTCCAGAATGCGCTGCCCGTCGGCCAGTCCGGCGTGCTCGCACGTTCGCAGGAGCGCGGCTTCTTCCGCCTGCGCCAGGGTGGAGGCTCCGTCGCCCCAGTAGCCGCTGCTGTACTTGCGATGCGGGCCGAGCACCGCGCCGAAGAATTCGGCCGGCACCTCGTAGTGCTGCTCGTTGGCCTTGTCGGGCAGCGGTGCCAGCTCTGCCTTGCGCATGGCATCCACGAAGGCCTGCGTCTGCTCTGCCGTGGCTCCGGCATCGCCGCTGCGCATTTCCTGAAGGCGTTCTTTCAGAAGCCGGCGAATGCCGTACCGCACCATCTGGTCGGGCACGATGCCTTGCTCGGCCCATCGAATGGCATTGGCGGTGCTTGTCGGCATGTGCGGCTCCTGGAATGCCGCGTCGGAATGTGCGGCCTGCTTCCTGTACGCAGGCCTGTGGCCGTTGGATTGCTGGCGGCGCGAAATTTCACTGCATCGCGCGCCCGGTTTCATGCCTTCAGGTCCGGGTGCCGGTGGCGCCGTCCAGCACCATGCGCACGCTGCGTGCCAGGTCCGCCAACCGATAGGGTTTTTTCAGGATCTCGAACTCCGTGGGCGCCACGTTGGCCAGGCTGCCCATGTCGCGGTCGAACCCCGTGGTGAGCAGGATGTGGATGCCCGCCACGGTCTTGCGCATCTCCCGCGCGAGTTCGTAGCCGTTCAATCCCCCGGGCATCACCACGTCGGTGAAGAGCAGGTCCGGCAGCGCGTCCTGCGGCAACTCCCGCACCAGTTTCAGCGCGGCATGGGCGCTGTGCGCCACGTGCACGGTGTAGCCCAGCCCCTCCAGCATGGCCTGGGCCAGTTCGGCCACTTCGACCCGGTCGTCCACCACGAGGATGGTTTCATTGCCTCCGCGATTCTTCGGGACCAGCGATTCGGCCAGGTCGGGGTGGGGACGGCCGTGCACTGCAGGGAAATACATGCGCACCGTGGTGCCCAGGCCCACTTCCGAATAGATGGTGACGGCGCCGCCCGACTGCTTGGCAAAGCCATACACCATCGACAGGCCCAGGCCCGTGCCCTTGCCTTCTTCCTTGGTGGTGAAGAAGGGGTCCATCACGCGCGACACCACTTCGGGCGGGATGCCGGCGCCGGTGTCCGTCACGGAGATGGTGGCGTAGTGGCCGGACTGCAGTCCGGAGAAGGTGTCGCCATCCTGCGCATCCAGGTAGATGCCCTGGGTCTCCACGCGGATGCGGCCTCCGTTGGGCATGGCATCGCGGGAGTTCAGCAACAGATTGAGCACAGCCACTTCGAGCTGCGTCGTGTCCAGCTCGCAGTTCGGCAGGTCTTCGCCGAGCACGTATTCCATCTCGATGGCTTCGCCCAGCGTGCGTTCGGCCAGCGTGGCCATGCCCCGGACGAGGCTGTTGAGATTGACCACCCGTCCCTTGAGCTTTTGCTTGCGCGAGAAAGCCAGCAGCTGCTGGGTCAGCGTCGATGCCTTGGATACCGCACTGCGAATGCTGTCGATGGAGCGGTCGATGTCCTGCGGCCCCAGGCGGTTGTTGCGGTTCTTGACGCGCATGACGTCCAGGTGCCCGGACATCACTTGAAGCAGGTTGTTGAAGTCGTGGGAGATGCCGCCGGTGAGCTGGCCCAGGGCCTCCATCTTCTGCGCCTGCGAGAGGGCTTCCTCCGCATCGCGGCGCCGGCTCACGTCCAGCTGCGAGGCGAAGAAATAGACCAGCTCGCGCCGGCTGTTGTAGACCGGGGAGATGAAGAGGGCATTCCAGAACGAGGAGCCGTCCTTGCGGTAGTTGAGCAGTTCCAGCGAAATCTCGCGCCGCTGCTCGATGGCTTCGCGGATGGCGGCAATGGTGTTGCGGTCGGTCGCCGGGCCCTGCAGGAATCGGCAGTTGTGCCCCATGATCTCCTGGACGGAGTAGCCCGTCATCGCCACGAAAGCCCGATTGCAGAACACGATGGGGTTGTCGGGCTGTCGAGGATCGGTCACCAGCATGGGCATGCGGGTGGTTTCGATGGCCGCAAAGAAAATGTCGTCCTTGTGGTCGGACACTTCGCCGGGGGCGCCTTCGGCCACGTAGGCTTGCCACGGGCCGGGTACAGGGGGCTTTTCGCTGCTGCTCATGTTGCGGGAATGCTAATGCAATCGCCTTCGCAACGGCCGGCCAAATCTGCCCGGCCGGTGTAGGTGCACACGCCGCCATGGCCCTGATTGCCATGGCATGGCGTGCCCGGGCAGCGATCTCAAAGCCCGTACGTCAGCGCTTTCGCCTTGCCCCAGAACACCCGGTACATGAAGATGGTGTAGGCGACGATGGCCGGCAGGGCGATGCCCACGCCGACGGCCACCACTGCGAGCGACTCGGTCGCGCTCGCCGCCTGCCAAACCGTGATGCGGTCGATGACGATGTAGGGATAGAGGCTGTATGCCAGCCCGAAGAACGCGAGGAGGAACACTGCGACGGTGGCGACGAACACGATCCAGCCGTAGCCCGCGTTCACGATGCGCGGGGTGTGCAGCACGTGGTGGATGGCAAACAGCGCCGCGGCGCAGGCCAGGGGAATGGGCAGCAGCACGAAGAGCTGAGGCAGCGCGAACCATTTCTCGAACACCGTGTGGCTGACCAGGGGCGTCGCCAGCGAAATGGCGCCCAAGGCCAGGGCCATGGGCCACAGCACCGCGCGGCCCCACGCCAACGCCTTGCGCTGCAGGTCGCCCTCGGTCTTCATGAGCAGCCAGCCGGCACCCAGCATGCAGTAGGCCGCGGGCAGCGTGGCGGCAATGCCGGCGGCGAACAGCGTGGGCCACAGGCCTCCCGCAAAGCCGGTCACGTAGGCGCCCAGCATCCAGCCCTGCGCGAGCGTGGTCACCAGCGAGCCGGCGGCGAAGGTGCGGTTCCAGGCGGTCTTGTGGGCATCGCGCGCCTTCACTCGGAAGTCGAACGCCACGCCGCGCAGGATGAGGCCCAGCAGCATCACGGTGGCCGGCGCATAGAGCGCTGAAAGCACCACGCCGTGGGCCATCGGAAAGCACACCAGCAGCACGCCCACGCCCAGCACCAGCCAGGTTTCGTTGGCATCCCAGAAAGGTCCGATGCTGGAGACCATGGTGTCTTTTTCGGCATCGGTGGCGAAGGGCAGCAGCATGCCCACCCCCAGGTCGTAGCCGTCCAGCACCACGTACGCCAGCAGGGCCAGGCCCATGACCGCCATGAAGGCGAGGGGCAGAACATTGGCAAGGGTCATTTCCATGGCGGGCACCTCAAACGGCTTGCGGCGCCGGCGGGCGGACTGCCGGCGTGGGCATGGCCGCGTGTTCGGCCATGTACTTGATGACGGCGACATAGCTCACCAGCAGCGTGACATACACCGCCAGATAGGCGGTGAGCGACATCGCCACGGTGGAGGGTGGGTGCTGCGCCACCGTGTCGGCGGCGCGCAGCAGGCCGTACACCAGGTAGGGTTGGCGTCCGATCTCGGTCACATACCAGCCGGCCAGCGTGGCCACCCAGCCCGAGAAGGTCATGGCCACTAGGGTGAACAGCAGGGCGCGCGGGAGCGATGCCACGGGCGAGGCCTCCTTGCGGCGGCGCCACAGCGCGAAAGCGCCCCACCATGCCACCGCCAGCATGAGCATGCCCATGCCGACCATCACCCGAAAGCTCCAGAACACGGGCGCGACGGGCGGATGCTCGCCTTGGAATTCGTCGAGGCCTTTGAGCTCGGCCTCGCTGTCGTGCGCCAGGATCAGGCTGGCGGCCTTGGGGATCTGCACGGCGTAGTCGGTGCGGCCCTCCTTCTCGTTGGGCCAGCCGAACAGCGTGAGCGGTGCGCCCTTCTCGGTGTGCCAGATGCCTTCGATCGCGGCGATCTTGGCGGGCTGGTGCTGCAAGGTGTTGAGGCCATGCATGTCGCCCATCAGGATCTGCGCGGGGATGGCCACGGCCACCGCGACGAGGGCGGCGCGCAGCGCCAAGGGCGTGCCGAGCGTGGCCGTGCCGCGGATCAGCTGCCAGGCGCTCACGCCGGCCAGCAGGAAACCGGCGGTCAGCGTGGACGCCAGCAGCTTGTGGCCCAGGCGGTAGGGGAAAGAGGGGTTGAAGACGATGGCCAGCCAGTCCACCGCGTGGAACTTGCCGTCGATGATCTCGAAGCCCGCAGGCGTCTGCATCCAGGAGTTGAGGCTCAGGATCCAGAAGGCCGACAGGGTGGTGCCGCCGGCCACGAGCAGGGTGGCGATCAGGTGCACGCGGTCGCTCACGTGCTGGCGGCCGAACAGCATGATGCCCAGGAACGTCGCCTCCAGGAAGAACGCGGTGAACACCTCGTAGCCCAGCAGTGGGCCTGCGATGTTGCCGGCCCGCTCCATGAAGCCGGGCCAGTTGGTGCCGAACTGAAAGCTCATGGTCACCCCCGACACCACGCCGAGGGCGAAGGTCAGCGCGAAGACCTTGGTCCAGAAGTAGTAGGCCTGCTCCCAGCCCTGCGCGGCCGGTGTGCCGGCGGCGGCCCGGTGGCGCAGCCGGAAGTACACCAGGAACCAGCACAGCGCGATGTTGATGGTGGGAAACAGGATGTGAAAGCTGATGTTGGCCGCGAACTGGATCCGCGAGAGCATGAAGGTGTCCATGGCGATCTACCGGTCCTTTCCGCCCTGCTTGCCGGTGCCGCCCTTGCCGGTGAGCCGGTCCTTGAACTCCAGCACCCGCGTGACGGCGGTGCCCATGCCCATGAGCTGCATCGCGGTCTCCGGGGCGAGGCGCTGCACGTCATCGAACCAGGTCATCAGGCGGTCGATGAGGTCGTGCATGTCCTGCATGCGCTGCTGCGCATGGCGTTCGTCCTCGGACGCGGGCTCTTCCAGCAGGGCCATGCGCAGCATGGACAGCGTGGGCTCGATCTCGCGGCGCCGGCGCTCTTCGGCCAGGGTGCGGAAGATCTGCCACACGTCCTGCAGCGCTTCGAAGTACTCGCGCCGGTCACCTGGCTGGTGGCGCAACTGGACAAGCCGCCAGGCCTGCAGTTCCTTCAGGCCCATGCTCACGTTCGAGCGAGAAAACTCCAGCGTCTCGGCGATTTCATCCGCATTGACAGGGCGCGGCGAGAGGTAGAGCAGGGCGTAGATCTGCCCGACGGTGCGGTTGATGCCCCAGCGGCTGCCCATTTCGCCGAAATGGGCCACGAATTGTCGATTCAGGGAGGGGAGCGGCTTGATCTGTGTCATGCCGCGATTGTGCTTCAGGTTTACTGAGTTTTCAGGATTTACTGAAAATTCAATAAGTACATCAGGGTCGATTCATCGATGGAAAGCGTTGCAAGGCCGGGATGGGCCGTTCATCCCAGGGCGGTATCGAGCAGCATCATCACCACGAAGCCCAGCATCAGTCCTCCCGTGGCGAAGGCCTCGTGCCCCTTGCGGTGGGATTCCGGAATGATCTCGTGGCTGATGACGTACAGCATGGCGCCTGCGGCCGCAGCGAGCCCCCAGGGAAGCAGGCTGGCCGACAGGCCGATCAGTGCTACGCCCATGACGGCCGCCACCGGCTCGATCAGGCCGGACACCACGCCCAGGCCCGCGGACATCCAGCGGCCGTAGCCCACGCCGCGCAGGGCCAGCGCCACCACCATGCCCTCGGGTACGTCCTGGATGGAGATGCCCGCAGCCAGCGCCTTGGCACCCACGCCGTCCGAGCCGGCGAAGGCGACCCCGATGGCCAGGCCCTCGGGCAGGTTGTGCAGCGTGATGGCGAGCACGAAGAGCCAGGCGCGCTTGATGGCGCGGGCCTGCGGGCCTTCCAGCCCTTTCACGAAATGCTCGTGCGGCACGGCGCGATCGATCAGCAGCAACAACAGGGCCCCGCCCAGGATGCCCGCGCCCACGATGCCGCCTGCCCCCCACGGTCCGGCGCCCTGGGACTTCGCCGCGGCCAGGGCGGGAATGACGAGGGAGAAAGCGCTGGCCGCGAGCATGACACCGGCGCCGAAGCCGAGCATGGTGTCGTGCGTGCGTTGCGAGAACTTCTGCGACAGCAGCACGGGCAGCGTGCCCAGCGCCGTTGCTGCAGCCGCCATCAGCCCGCCCAGCAGGGCGCCGCGCAGCCGGTCGTCTCCGCTGACCAGGCCACCCATGGCCTGTGCCGAGAGGATGGCCAGGCCCGCGGCCACGATGCCCAGCCCCAGCCATTGGCGCCAGGACAGGGTGTGATGCGCGGGCACTTCGGCGTGGCTTGCCGGATCATGGGAATGCAATGGCATGGCAAGGACTCCTGCAAGGATGAGCGGGGTGGGCGAGACCACGGCGGCACGACGCCGCGGCGGTGCCTTCGGGCGGCTACATGTACACGCTGCTCAGCCGCAGGCTGCCATTCACACCGGCCGGGAAGAACCCGCCCTGGCTGGCCGCGTTGGGCGTGAGATAGACGATGTTGAGCACGTCGTCCGGAGAGCGGCTGTAGGCGATGCCGTTGGCGTCCAGCGGAACGATGTTCGATGCCCCGCTGGCGTCGGGCGCGATCCCCTGGTCCAGGTCCTTGGAGTTGTCCAGGGTGTCGCGCGCGTCGGAAATCTTGCCCGCCGCCGCCTGGGCATCGATGCCCTTCGAATACAGCACCGTGCGCACCAGGCCCGCGTGGTAGGCCTCTGCGGCCAGGATGCCGGCAGCGGCCTCCAGGTAGGTCTTGTTCTGGATCAGCGGCGCGGCGCCCTTGTAGGCCGTGACGCCCACGTCCTCGAAGATGAATGCGCCCAACAGAAAGCTCAGATCGTCCTTGTAGGGATTGAAGGCCGTCCCGGCCGGGATCAGCCCCGAGGCCTGCGCCGCCTTGGAGAAGGCACCGTTCGGGTCGGTGCCGCCCACGTCGATCGACGGCATGGCGACGGCGGACGATCCCAGGGCGGCCCGCAGGAAGTTCACATGGGCCAGTTCGTCGGCGGCGATCTCCTTGGCGTAGGCCGCCACCACCGGGTCGGAGAAGGGCACCTTGGTGCCGCCGATCACGGTGCCGCGCGTGCCCGTGCCGGTGGTCTGCGCATCGGGCAGGCCGGCGCCGGTCGTGGCGTAGAGGTAGAACTGCGCCTCCAGGTACTCCAGGTTCAGCGCGAAGTTGAGAATCTCCGGGTCGGTGGGCGCGTCGGCGCCGACGGCCGGGCCCGATCCGCCGCCGCACGCGGTGAGGATGGCGCCTCCCGCCATGCCGGCGGCAAAGCCCCCGGTCTTGCGAAAGAACATGCGACGCTCTTTGAGCTTGTCGGAGCGGCGTTGCAGGATTTCAAGGGGCGATGCAGGGATGTCGATCATGGTGGTTCCTGGTGGTGTGCGAAGCACGAAGGTCACATGTCGGTCCAGCGGCAGGGAGCCGTTGCCGGAGAGGCAGGAAAGCGGGGCCGGCCGATGCCCGGCACTGCATGCCATGGATCGCCTCCGCCGTGTTCCTGTGGTGGGGTACGGGGCTGGTGCTGCAACGGATTCAAGTTTCTTTGCCATAGCGGCCATGCGGTGGCACGGCATGGCGGGCGGCCCACTGGGGCTACCATCGCCCATGCGAAAAAACTTCACCCTTATTTCCCCCAACAAGCAGCGCGAGCGTGTTCTGGATGGCGTCAAGCATGAAATCCGCCAATACCTGCGCCGCGAACGCAAGCGCGAACTGCCCGCCGGATCGAACTACTGGGACTTCGATTGCCGCTTCGGCCTGACGAAGGAGTCTGCGGAAACCGTGCCGCTGGCCGACCTGATCGATCGCGTGGGCGCTGCGGCGGCGGACGGGGCGGATGCCTTCTATGTGGAGGTGCTGGCACGCCCGGCCGTGAAGGCCGTGCACGAGCGGCGTGCCGCCCCGGACGACGAAGGGGACGACGAGGGCGCGCAGGGGTAGGCCGAAGCGGCGGAGAAGGTCCGCTGGCTGCCATTGGCAGTCATGGCAGTCAAAAGCCGCTCATGCCGGCGGATTGTTTGCCGTTGTTGCTATGAATTCAGTAGCAAATATTTGAGATGAGCGCTCCCGGCCCTGGCTCTGCGGAAGGCGTCGTCCGCCTTCCGACGGCCGGGGATCGGAGGCGATCCCCGCGCCGCTGTGGCGGTTCTCAGCATTTTCTGACCGAGGCCATGCAGCAGGACGCGTGCGTCGGCGCCTTCCCCCCTGTCTTCATCTTCCGCGCTCGCACGTCTTCATGGGTAAGGTCAGTCACCGCGGATTCGCGGTTTCTTTCTGTCACCAATTAATAATAATTCTCATTCTCATTAACATTTCATGGATGATCGATGAAATAGTTCATGAAATAACCGCTTGCTCTTTTGGCGCAGGATGGCAACGGGGCGGTAGGCGGGCGACCCGCCGGGCCAGGGGCAATGCAGTCAGCCGCCCCGGACCATGGCGATTTATTCAGTTCACTGGGAGGTGCTGTACATGTCTTTGCATTCGTCCGGGCCATCGCTCGGAGAGGTGTTCGTGGCCAACCGGGCGCAGCTCTTGCGCGTGGCGCACAAAATCGTTCGCACGATGGATCTGGCGGACGACATCGTGCAGGACGCCTATCTGCGCATCGTCGGCGGTGCGAGCGAACGCAAGATCGACCAGCCCATCGGCTACTGCTGCCAGGTGGTGCGCAATCTGGCGCTCGACCATTGCCGGCGGCAGGCCGTGGAGCGCAACTGCGTTGCCTCCGGCATGGATGTCGAAGCCCCGGAGGTGGCCGGGCCCGGGTCGCCCGACCGCCTGATGCGCGATCGGCAGCTGGTGGGCCTGATCGAAAAGGCGCTGGCGGACCTGCCCACGAGAACCCGCGTGGCATTCCAGCTGTACCGGCTCGACGGCATGACGCAGCGCGACATCGCCATCTCGTTGGGCTGCGCCCTGGGGCTGGTCAACCGGCTGATCGCCGAAGCCACCCAGGCCATTGCCGCCTTGCACCACCTGCTCACGGACGATTGAGCCGTTCGCCACGGCGCCATCGAACTCCGCACTTTCCGAAAAAGCGCTTTGCCCCGCGAGGCCTACTTGCGGTAAGGTGGCCGTCAGCCAGGGCCGGTGCATCCGCATCCGGTCGGTTGGTCCACCGATGCGCCGCGGCGCGAGCGAGTTTGAGGCATGACACAAGCCGACCCCCATTGGGCCGTGGCGTGGGATTGGGTGCAGCGCGAGTACGACCGCGAGAATTTCGACCCGGCTGCCCGCGAGGCGATGATGCATTGGCTGGCGGCCGACGAGGCGCACCGCAAGGCGTACGACAAGGCGGCGCGGCTCTGGCTGCTGGCCGGTCTGACGGCACCCATGGGCGACCTGGAGGAGAGCACCCCGGCGCCAGCCCTGCCCAAGGCGCAGGACTGATCCGTCTGTCTGGCTGCCGGCGTCGTGCGGCCATTTCCTCTCCACCGCCCAAGGACGTATCCATGTCAACCAGCGGCCTCGACTGCGACGACGAGACTTTCCTCGATGCGTGAACCGAATCGGTTCGTGGACAAAGGCAACAATGCCGCGCTGATCGCCGACTTGCGGGATCCAGGCGGTACGCCGGAGGGGGCCTGGAAAAGCGCCGGGCTGTTGCGCCTCACGCTGGATGCGCTCGCGGTGGCTTACCGGGTGTGCCAGAGCTTTCGCCACACCGAGCCAGGCGCTTTACCCGTGCGGTGGCACGTGTTGGCCGGGCGGCAGGACCGCATCGATCCGTCGAGCATGCAGGCCTGGTCGGCAGAGTCGAGCGCGGCGTGCACGCGCGGCTGGCTAGACGGCGGGCACTTCTCTTCGCGACCACAGGAAAGCCCCTTTCTGGCGTCGTTCGTGTGCCGCCTGGCGCAGACCACAGCGGGGGGTGCGCGTGCCGCTGCAGCGCTTGCTTGAGCCGTTGCCGACGGGCATCGAGGGCTATTGCCTCGACTTCGATCTGGAAAGCGATGGCGCATTGCCCCTGGACGTTCTGAGTCCGGCAGAGCGGGCGCGCACCAGCCGGTTCCTGCGGGCGGCGGATCGCCGGCGCTTTGCCGAAACCCGCGCGGCCACCCGGCGCTTGCTGGCCGACCGCCTGGACTGCGGGCCCGCCGAGGTGCCGCTGGCGCAGGATGCCCATGGAAAACCGTTTGTCGACAGGAGTGGCGAAGTGCCGCTGTTCAACGTGTCGCATTCCGGAGGCCATGCCCTGATCGCCGTGGCAGAACCGGGCGCTGTCAGCGTTGTGGGCATCGACATCGAGCAGTGCCGCGGAGGACTGGACATCGACTCCCTGGCGCAGACCGTTCTGACCGATCGGGAGCGCGTCGCGGTGGCCCGGGCGACCGATCCGCAGCGCGCCCTGTACCAGTGCTGGGTGGGCAAGGAAGCGGTGCTCAAGGCCATCGGCGTGGGCATTGCCGAACACCTGCGTTGCGTGGGCATTCATCCCGGCCGGGACGGCCGGTGGTCGGTTGAAAGCACCGTGCCGCAATGGTCCGGGCTGGAGGCCATGGCGCTCGCGGCACCGCCGGGCTATGTGGCGGCGCTGGCATGGCGCAGCAAGCTGCCGGCTCCCGTTTAGAAGGCCGAGGTCTACCGCATCCGCCCGCAGCTCGCTGCCTTCAGGGCATGAACGGGCCGGTGCACACCATGGGAATGGACGGGCAGTGCAAGCGGCTGGCGCTGGTGCCTGTCTCGCCGTGGAGGGGGCCCCGATGATGATCCCCGACGGATGGGTGGACGACCGAGACCTCACCTTTCGCCGCCTTTTCTACACCGAACTGGGCTCGGGCGGTCACCTGCTGGACGTCATCTCCCGCGACAACCGCGACGTCCACCTGGCCGACCGCGTGGTGGCCAGGCAGGTGGCGTGGCCCAGGCAGGGCGGGGCGGGGTGGAAGGGCAGCGGGCACGGTGAGTCGATGAAAATTTGCTACTATTTTTGTAGCAATATGCCATAGTGATATATGCCGTGGAAGCCAATTTGGCTTGAACCCTTCGCAGGCCACCCCCGCCCGCATACACTGATCCCTTCCGGTCTCCGGGACCCTTCAGGGAATCGCCATGCGCCCTTCCACCCTCCGTGTTCTGTCTTCCCTGTCGGCGGTGCTGGGGCTGGCGGTTCCGACCTTCGCGCGTGCGCAGCCGCCCGCCGCCACGGTCTGGACCAATTCGATCGGCATGCCCTTCGTGCGCATCCCGGCCGGCCGCTTTCGCATGGGCAGCGACGAATCCCCCGAGGCCCTGGCAGCGTCCTACCCGCTCATGGAGCGACAGCGCTTCACCCTGCTGGCGGACGAGGCGCCCGTGCACATCGTGCGCATCCGCCGCGCGTTCTACCTGGGCCAGACTGAGGTGACCGTGGGCCAGTTCCGCCGCTTCATCGAGGCATCGGGCTACCGCGCCGAATCCGACGCAGACGGCACGGGCGGCTATGGCTACAACCCCGGCTACGACCCGGCCAGCACCGCGCGCGGCGACGCCTTCGAGGGGCGCGACCGGCGCTACTCCTGGCGCAACCCCGGCTTTGCGCAGGGCGACGACCATCCCGTGGTCAACATCACCTGGCACGACGCGCACGCGCTGGCGGCATGGCTCAGCAGCACCGAAGGCCACCGCTACCGCCTGCCGACCGAGGCTGAGTGGGAATACGCCTGCCGCGCCGGCACGCGCACCCGCTATCCGCACGGCGACGATCCTGAAGGCCTGGTGCGCCACGCCAACACGTTCGACCAGGACGCCGTGCCCTACTGGCCCCGCTGGCAGGCCCGGGCGCTCCAAGGCCACGACGGCCATGCCTTCACCGCGCCGGTGGCCAGCTACCCCGCCAACGCCTTCGGCCTGCACGACATGGTGGGCAATGCGTGGGAATGGGTTTCAGACTGGCACGGCGACACTGCCTATGCCGAGTCGGCGCGCGACGATCCGCAGGGCCCCGCGCAGGGCAACGTGCGCGTGCGCCGCGGCGGCTCCTGGCACACCTGGCCGCTGTATGCGCGGTGCTCGTACCGCAACTGGAACAGCCCGGACACGCGCTACACGCTGGTGGGGGTGCGGCTGCTGCGGGAGATCGACAGTGCGGCGGCGTTGCGAAAAAAGGCCGTGCCGCCCACTGCGCGCTGAGGGCCATGGCGGCCCCGGGCCGTGCGCCGCTTGAATGGCGGGCCATCCGCAGCACGGCGACTGTCGGGCAGCGTGGCTTCACGCTGCCATGCCGTCAGTCCGCGGGTGCGGGCTCCTGCACGGATTGAAGAATCGCCAACAGCGGATCGTTCGGATCGGGCCGATGGGTTTCCGGCCGCGCCGGGTCCCAATCCGGGTTGTTGCGGTTGAGCCATGCGCCGACCACGATGTCGCGCGCCAGCGCCCTGCGCTCCTCGGCCAAGGCTTCCAGGGCCTCCTGCGTGGGAGGAGACTCCGACGACGCATCGGGAGCGGGCTCGGATTCATACAGCTGCTGTTCCACGTTGGCCACGGCTTGCTCGAAATCGCGCAGCACATAGTGCGCCAGCAGGGCCCGTTCGTCGAACGGGGGCGGTGGTGCGTCGCCAGCGGTTTCAAGGGGCGATGCGTCAGAGGTCACGGGGGTTTCGGCGAGGTATTCGGTGGTCATGGCAGGTCTTGCGAGAAGAGGTGGCCGAGGCGGCGATCAGGTGCGAGGGCGCGAAGGGCGATCGTCACCAGGAGTTGAACGAATGGAGTCGCTGGTATTGGTGCGACATGCGGTAAGGGTCGAAATTCGCCATGTCGTGCTTGAACACCGATGCCGCATGCGCGAGTGACTGGTAGGTGTGCGCTGCCGCACGGAACGGGTAGGCCGCCTGGTTGAGAGCGCTTTGTGCCATTTGCTCAGCCCGATAGGCGGCCGACTGCAACGCATGGTCGATGCGAGGCCCTATGGTGTGGATCTTGTGTTCCGCCCGGTGCAGGGCGTTGCCCACACGGTCCAGGCCGGACTGGATGGCCTGATCCGCTCGGTACATGGCGTGGTCCACCCGGTACGCCGCCGACTGGACCGCGTGGTCCACCCTCTGCGCGACCTGTCCCACCTTGTACCGTGCCAAATCCACGCCATAGGCCACGGCCGCGCCTGCGAGCAGCGCGCCGCCCACGCCCACCATGGCCACCTGGGTCGCCTGGTGCAGGGCTGCGTTGCCATACCGCTTGGCTTGATGGGCCAGCCGGCGTGGATCGAACCGTTCCATCGTCGATGCCAGGGAGGACGCCGCCTGGCGCGCTCCTTGCGACATGCCATGGGCCGTTTCCCCGAAAAACGCGCGGGCATGGCCTGCCGCCTGGGAATAGGCCGCCTGCGCGCGTTGCCGATGGTCGGCCTGTGCCAGGCGATGTTCCCCCGCCAGTTGCGGATAGCTGAAGTTCGGACGAGACGCGGCATGGGACTCGGCGCGGAACGCCGAATAGCCGTTCTTGAGCTTCTGCACGTCGTTCTGCATGCCCTGCGATGCCTGGTGCACGGCCCCGTGGGCGTGCATCGCGGCGTTGGAAAACGCCTGCATCATCGGCGAGCGGCCGCGCGGGGCCATGCCACCGCTCTGCGCCGGGTTCTCGCGGCCCTGCAGCCCGTTGAAACCGCCCGAGGACTTGCTTTTGCCGCTCGGCGTGCCGGGTGTGGCAGAAGGTGCCGGTTCGGTCGAAGCGCCTGCTGAACCCATGGCGGTCCGCAGCTTGTTGAAGCTGAATATCGATGTCATTTACCGTATCCCATGCAAAAAGAGGGGGCGACTGCAACCGGACGGCCGGCTTCATGTCGTGGCTGAAGGGGATGGTGCCGCCTGGGTAGCCGCGTCGCCTGGAGCAGTCCGAACCGATCGGCGTGCAAGCGAAGGCCATGCAGGCCCCACGGACTTTTTGCCGGACGCCACCCCGCCACCCGCGGGAACACCGTTTGCCAGGGCATCGGCATGTCCACGCAAGACGACGAAGACCCCATCCAGCGTGCGCGCCGGCTTCGATCGGCCGCGGTGGCCCTGCGGCAATCCCTGCACCAGGCGGCCGAGCGCCTGCATCTCGCGCGCACGGCCCTGGCCGAGCAACGCCAACGCGTGGCTCCCGACCGGGTGGAAGGAGGCCCGCGCGCCACGCGGTTACCACACGACCCGACACGGGGCGGGTTCCGCTGAGGCCGGCGGGGCAGGCACGAGCCAAGTCCACTGATCCTTTCTTTTTCACGCATTCCTTCGCGTGACGGGCGTGATCTGCCTACGCCCCGTGACCGGGCGCACGGCGCGTGGCTCTTCCCTTGCCGTAAAACTTGCCGTCGAACGCGCCTACTGTGCGCCGCACGCTGCCCCGGCGTGGCGTCTGACGCGGCACTGCCCAAGCCCTCCATAGAGTGGCCGCTCATCCATTCACTGTCTCGAAGGAATGTCCCATGAGCGACGAAAAGCACGGCGAGCCCAACCCTATCGTCAACGCACTGTCCAACACCATCGCCGCGATCCGTGCCGACGATGACCAGCTTGAACTGGCCAAGGCCCACGAAGCCCTTCACCCCAAGGCCATCGAGAAACTCAGCGTGCAGGAAGCCCGCAGCCAGCCCACCGTGGCGGATGCCGTGAAACACCTGCTGACCCAGCAGGGCCGCGCCACCGACCCCACCTCGCTGGTGCCCGGCGTGCGCGCCACGCCCCTGTCCATCGACACCGACCACGGCCCACTGCAGGCCACTGTCTATGCACCGGAAGACGCCACCGGCCAGGGTGCCGAGCTGCCCGTGGTGCTGTTCTTTCATGGTGGCGGCTGGGTCATCGCCGACAAGGAGGTCTATGACGGCGGTGCCCGGGGCCTGGCCAAGCAGGCGCACGCCATCGTCGTGTCGGTGGACTACCGCCAGGCACCGGAGCACAAGTTCCCCGCCGCCTGGGACGACGCCCTGGCCAGCTACCGCTGGCTCACTCAGTTTGCCTCCCGCATCGGGGGCGACGCCCGCCGCCTGGCCCTGGCCGGCGAGAGCGCCGGCGGCAACCTGGCCGTGGCCACCGCCATTGCGGCCAGGGACGCCGGCCTGCCGTTGCCCCGGCACGTGCTGAGCGTGTACCCCGTGGCGCAGACCAGCCTCAACACCGAGTCGTACCTCGAAAACGCCATCGCCAAGCCATTGAATCGCGCGATGGTGAAGTGGTTCGTCGACCACCTGGTGCGCACGGAGGACGATCTGGCCGACCCCCGCCTGTCCCTCATCGACGCCGACCTGCGCGGCTTGCCGCCCGTGACCATCATCAACGCCCGCGTGGACCCGTTGCGCAGCGATGGAGCGAAGCTGGAAGACGCCCTGCAAAAGGCCGGCACGCCCGTGGAGCGCCGGGAATACGAAGGCGTGGCGCACGAGTTCTTCGGTGCGGCCGCGGTGCTGGAGAAGGCGCGGCTGGCGCAGGCCTACGCGGGGGATCGTTTGCGGGAGTCGCTTGCCGTTTGAGTGCCATGCGTGAACACGGCCGCATCGTGCATGAGCGGGTGTGAGAACTCTTTGGATAGGTGGCTCGGGGGAGCCTGATGCGTTCCTCACCGCCTGCACGCCGAACCCGTCCTTCGCAGCATCGATGGCCGGGCAGATGAGGTCTTGTGAGTCGCGGTTGTCAATGCCTGTTCCCCACCGAGAGACAGGAAGGTCGCTGGGGAGGCCCCGAAGAAGCCCTCACCCCGGTGTGGTCGACGAGGACGGGACGCGCAATTGCGCCCGCTACAGCCCGACCGGCAGCGTGGTCATTTTCCAGCGCGACAAGGCCGGTCAGCCTTGGACGCCTGACTCGGCATGAACAAAAGCAATCTCCGATCGTCTCGTTAGACAAGCGTTGGCCTTGCCGACTCCATCACTGTTTAACTGCATAAGGACGATCTCATGTCTACAAGCTGCTTCGACCGCGAAGACGAAACCTTCATCGTGCTGGTCAACCATGAAGAGCAATATTCCATCTGGCCCCATTGGAAAGCCGTCCCGGGCGGCTGGACCGCGGTGGAGGGTGTCAAGGGCGACAAAAAGACGGTGCTTGAGTATGTAGACCGGACCTGGACTGACATGCGTCCCAAGTCCTTGCGGGTATGGATGCAAGAGCAGGAGCGTGCTCGCTCGGATGCCGGCTCCCTCCGGCTGGAGACGTCTGATTCTGCTGCCGGTTGACCGGCATGGCTGCCTCCCTGAACCTGCTGTGCCTGCCCTGCGCCGGCGCCAGTGCCACGATGTATTTGCGCTGGCGCCGGCAACTGCCGCAGTGGATGCATCTGGTTCCCGTGGAGTTGCCTGGGCGCGGAGGTCGTTTGGGCGAGCCGGCCGTCGAGGACTTCGCACAGATGGTGGCGTTGGTTTGCCGCGAGCAGCGCAGTGCCATCCAAGGACGCTTCGTCCTGTTCGGGCACAGCATGGGCGCGCTCTTGGCCTTCGGCATGGCGCGCCATCTGCGTGCCACGGGGCGCGAACTGCCACTGGCCGTGGTCGCTTCTGGCAGTTCCGCGCCCTCACGCCGCGATCCGGAGCGCTTTGCGCGCAAGGGCGACGATGAGGCATTGATCGCCGATCTGCGCAAGCAGGGCGGCACACCCGAAGACGTCTTCGCCAGTCCGGAGCTCATGCGCATCACGCTGGACGTGCTCGGGGCCGATTACCGTGTCTGCGAAAGCTTTGCCTATGCGGCCGAGCCACCGCTGCCCATGCCGCTGCATGTTTTTGCGGGGCGTGAGGATGACATCGCGGCCGAGCGCATGGACGCCTGGTCCGCCGAGACGGCAACGGGCTTCTCGCTCGACTGGTTTGATGGCGGCCATTTCTTCATCAAGCAGCATGAAGCCAGGGTGCTGTCCGCACTGCAGCAACGCTTGGCATGGTCGGTGGCAGGAGAAAGCCATGCATCTCGCGCCCATGCCTGATGCGCTGCCGGCGGGCATCGAGATCTTTCGCCTGGATCTCGATCTGCAGGCCGACGCGCAACAGGCACTGCAGCACCTGACACCCGAGGAGCGCAGCCGCGCCCGGCGCTACGTGCGGCGGGCCGACCGGGTGCGCTTCGCGCAAACCCGCAATGCCGTGCGTTGCCTGTTGGGGCGGCGGCTGGGCTGCTGTCCTTCCGAAGTACCGCTGTCCATGGGGCCCCATGGCAAGCCTTTCGTGGATGAGGCGCCGCAGTGCGCACCGGTGTTCAACGTCTCGCATTCGGGAGACCACGCATTGATTGCTCTGGCTGATCCCTGCGGCGTCATGCACTTGGGTGTGGACATTGAGCAGCAGCGCAGCGATCTCGATGCGGATGTGATGCTGGACGTCGTGTGCACGGCTCAGGAGCGCGACAGCGTGCGCCGCGCCCCCGACGTGCTCTCGGCTTTTTACCAGCGCTGGGTGGGCAAGGAGGCCGTGCTCAAGGCCATCGGCATCGGTGTGGCCGAGCACCTGTGCTCCATCGACATCAGTCCCCAAGCGGATGGGCGGCTGGCGATTGCCAGCGAAGTCCCCGAGTGGAATGGTTTTCAAGCAATGGCGCTGCCAGCGC
The DNA here is from genome assembly GCF_030158995.1 of Acidovorax sp. SUPP2825. Lineage (NCBI taxonomy): Bacteria > Pseudomonadati > Pseudomonadota > Betaproteobacteria > Burkholderiales > Comamonadaceae > Acidovorax > Acidovorax sp. SUPP2825. The sequence goes on from NZ_BQXK01000026.1 coordinate 43,873, forward strand.
CGCCGGGCTACGCGGCAGCTCTTGCGTGGCGTACCAAGGAATCGACATGAACGAAACCCTTCAGCGCTTCGAGCGCAAGGCACCCGCCGGATCTCTTCTTCCTCTGCTCATGACGCCGGCCCACCGAGGCCAGGACCTGCTTGCCGCGCTGCAGTCGCTGCGCCGCGACATCGACGAAGCGCTGCTGACCACGGGCGGCGTGTTGTTGCGCGGTTTTTCCGTGCCCGATGTGGAGACCTTCCAGCGCTTTGCTTCCGCCTTCGGCCATCCGTTGCTGAAATACGAATTTGCCTCCACGCCACGCAGCGCGGTCGAGGCATCCAGCGGCGCGGGCGTCTACACCTCCACCGAGTACCCGGCCCACCAGAGCATCCCCCTGCACAACGAGCAGGCCTATACGCGCGAGTGGCCCATGAAGATCTGGTTTCACTGCGTCACCGCGTCGCCCGAGGGCGGAGAGACGCCGATTGCCGACAGCCGCGCGGTCTACCGGCGCATTCCGGCGCATATCCGAGAGCTGTTCGAGCCCGGCATTCTCTACGTGCGCAATTTCGGCGAAATGGACGTGCCCTGGCAGAAGGTCTTCAACACCGAAAGTCGCGCCGAGGTCGAGGCTTTCTGCCGCCATGCGCGCATGGACTGGGAGTGGAAGGAAGACGACGGCCTGCGAACGCGCCAGCTTTGCCAGGCCATGGAAAGCCATCCCGTGACGGGCGAGATGGTGTGGTTCAACCAGGCGCACCTGTTCCACATCTCGGCGCGCGAGCCCGAAGAGCGCGAGGTGCTGGAAGAAATCTACGGCATCGAGAACCTGCCGCGCAACACCTTCTTTGCCGACGGATCGACGATCAGCGACGACATCTTTGCCGAGGTGCGCACCGCACTCGACGCCGAGACCGTCAGCTTCCCCTGGGAGCAGGGCGACGTACTGATGCTGGACAACATGCTCGTGGCCCATGCGCGTTCGCCCTTCAAGGGACCGCGCAAGGTCATCGTCGCCATGGCCGAGCCGCGCAGCAATCTGGATCGTTTCTGAGAACCCGGGAGGCAGCTGACATGCTGAGTGGACAAAGTGCAATCGCAGCAGAGGGGCAGGCGCCGGCCAGCCTGGTCGAGCATCTGAGGGGGCTGGCGCAACAGCGGCCCGATGACATCTGGCTCACCGTGGCCGCCATGCAGGACGGCCACCTGGTCGAGCGCCACCACAGCTATGGCGACTTCGAGCGCCGCGTGCGAGCGCTGGCCGCCCATTTGCAGCACCGTTGTCCTGCGGGCGCGCGTGCCTTGGTGATGATGGACAACGACGAGCACTATGCCGCCAGCATGCTCGCCTGCTTCTACGCCGGCGTCATTGCCGTGCCGGTACCGCCGCTGGAATCACTGCGCGCACAGCATCTGGAACGGCTTTTGGGCATCGTCGGCGACGCTGGCGCCGCCTGCGTGATCAGCACGGCCGAAGTCATTGAAGCCCTGCCCGGGGCCGATGCGCGCTTTGCCGGCATCGCCGCCATGGCCGCCGATCGCATAGACCCCGCTGATGCCCCCGCATGGGTCCCCCATGCACCCACCGGCGCCGACATCGCCTTCCTGCAATACACCTCGGGCTCGACCTCGGCGCCCAAGGGCGTGATGGTCAGCCACGGCAACCTGATCGCCAACGAGGCTGCCATACAGCAGCGCATGGAAATAGGCGCGGGTGATCGCTTTGTCTCATGGGCGCCGCTCTACCACGACATGGGCTTGATCGGCGGCCTGCTGCAGCCCCTGTACAGCGGGCTGCCGCTGGTGCTGACTTCGCCGCGCCTCTTTCTTGAAAGCCCGGTGCGCTGGCTGGAGCTGATCTCGCGCCACCGCGCCACCATCAGCGGCGGCCCCGACTTCGCCTACCGGATGTGCCTGGAGCGCATCAAGCCATCGCAGCTGGCGCAACTGGACCTGTCGAGCTGGCGACTGGCCTATACGGGCGCCGAGCCCGTGCGCGCAGACACGGTCTCGGCCTTTGCGCAGCGCTTTTCCCCCTGCGGCCTGCGGCCCGACGCGGCCTATGCCTGCTACGGCTTGGCCGAAGCCACCCTGTTCATCACGGGCGGCGCACGGGGCGCGGGCGCTGCCGTCACGGCCTTCGATACCGACGCCCTGGGCCTGGGCAAGGCGGAGCCTGCCGGCAACGCTGCTGAGGGTCCCGAGTCTTCCCAGACCTTGCTCGTGGGCTGCGGCCCTGCCGTTCCCGGCCATGCCGTGGAAATTGTCGACCCCGACAGCCTGAAGGTTCTGGAATCCGGCCGCGTGGGTGAAATCTGGGCGCGCGGCCCCAGCATCAGCCAGGGCTACTGGGGCAAGCCGCAGGAGACGCAACAGGCCTTTGTCGAACATGCCGGCCAGCGCTGGCTGCGCACGGGCGACCTGGGCTTTGTGCACGGCGGCCAGGTCCATGTGGCAGGTCGCATCAAGGACCTGATCATCGTGCGCGGCCACAACCTCTATCCGCAGGACATAGAGCGCGTGGTCGAGGCCGAGGTGGAAGCCGTGCGCAAGGGACGCGTGGCGGCCTTTTCGGTGGATGGACCTGCGGGTGAGGGCATAGGTGTGGCGGCCGAGATTTCACGCGGCTTGCAAAAACTGGTGCCACGTCAGGCCCTGGTCGATGCACTGGCCGTAGCCGTGGCCACGGCCTTTGGCGAGGCGCCGGCCGTCGTGGTCCTGCTCGAACCCGGCGCCCTGCCCAGAACATCGAGCGGCAAGCTCCAGCGCCAGGCCTGCAAGAAGGGTTGGGCGCAGCGCAGCCTGGACGCCTATGCGGTCTGGGAGCACGGGGCCTTCGTGGAGGCAGTGGATTCCGCGACGAATGCGAATGGCGATGCGGACGCGTCCGGAACGGCCTCCACCGCGCCGCGCGACGAAACCGAGACTGCTCTGGCAGCGATCTGGTGCGAGACCCTGCGCTGCGCCGAGTTGCCTGAGGGCGATCCCCATTTTTTCCTGCTGGGCGGCAACTCCCTTTCGGCCGCGCAACTGGCCGCATGCGTATCGGCGCATTGGGGTGTGGACTTCGCGCCCGGCCTGCTCTTTGACCGGCCCCGCTTCTCAGAATGCGCGGCTGCATTGCGCGAGTTGCATCAGGCGACTGCCCACGCCAATCGCACCACCACGTCAGGCCCACACCCACACCCACGCCCAGGCCCCGTGGCGCGCGACCGCGGCGAGGCGCAGCCCCTCTCCCATGCCCAGCAGCGGCAGTGGTTTCTCTGGCATCTGGATCCTGCGGGCACGGCTTACCACGTGGCGGTGGAACTGCGGTTGGGCGGCCTGCTGCATGCGCAACGGCTGCACGCGGCCCTGGAGCGCCTGGTGGCGCGCCATGACGCGTTGCGCACTGTGTTCCGGCCTGCGGCCGATGGCTCTGCCGAACAGCATGTGCTTGACGCGGGCGGCCTGGAATTCAACCTGCTGGACCTGGGCGCCGATCCACAGCGCGCTGACGACGAGGCGCTCCGCCTGCGTGCCAGGCCCTTCGACCTGGGCCTTGGCCCGCTGTTGCGCGCGCTGCTGATGCGGCTTGGGCCGCATGACCACCGCCTCGTGCTAGTCATGCACCACATCGTGTCCGACGGCGTGTCCATGCAGAACCTGCTGGACGAACTCGCGCAGCAGTATCTCCATCTGGGAGATCCTGCGGCCGCCGCCGAGCCTGCGGCCCCTGCATTGCAGTACGCCGACTACGCGGCCTGGCATGCGGCCTGGCTGGATGGCGGGGTGCGAGAGCGGCAACTGGCCTACTGGCGCCGGCAACTGGGCCGCGATCATCCTGTGCTGGCCCTGCCCAGCGACCGGCCGCGCGCCGCAGTGGCCAGCTACTCGGCCGCCCAGCATGGCTTTGCGCTGCGTGCACCGCTGGTGGATGCGCTGCGCATGCGCGCCGCCGAGTCTGGCGCCAGCCTGTTCATGGTGCTGCTTGCAGGGTTCCAGGCTGTGCTGCACCGCTACACGGGCCAGCCGGTGCTGCGGTTGGGCGTGCCCGTGGCGGGCCGCCAGCATGCGGGCACACAGGGCTTGATCGGCTTTTTCGTCAACACCTTGGTGCTGCAAGCCGAGATCGACGGCCGTACCCCGCTGGCCCAGGTGCTCGCCGCAGCCCGGCGCGCCACGCTGGAGGCCCAGGCCCACCAGGACCTGCCTTTCGATCAATTGGTGGAAGACCTGCAGCTTCAGCGCAGTCTGTCGCACCCGCCGCTGTTCCAGCTGCTGTTCAACCATGTGCATGAGGATCTGCGCGGCTTCGAGCGCATGACGGGCTGCGTGACTGAGGCGGTCGCAGTGCCTGGAGGCGCCGCGCAGTTCGAGCTCTCTCTGGAAGTCCGCGAGCGCGCGGGCGGTGCCGTGCGAATCTGCATGGACTATGCGGCCGAGCTGTTTCTTCCCGCCACCATGGAGCGCCTGGGCCAGCACTATGTGCGCATGCTGGAGGCCTTGGCCTCTGGCCCGGAGGTTGCCGTGGGCGAGGTGGACTTGCTATCGGATGCAGAACGTGCCCAGCTCGTTTCCTGGCAGACGGGACAGGGCGGCCATGCCGTGCCCGAGCTGGTACACGCTCAGTTCGAGCAGCAGGTGCGCCGCGACCCAGATGCAACGGCCCTGGTCTTCGGGGACGGCGCCTGGAGCTATGGCGAACTCAATGCGCGCGCCAACCGTTTGGCACACCACCTGATTGCGCTCGGCGTGCGCCCCGAAGTCCAGGTCGGCATCGCAATGGAGCGCTCGCTGGAGATGGTCGTCGGCCTGCTGGCGATCATGAAGGCCGGTGGCGCTTATGTGCCCATGGACCCCGAGCACCCGGCCGAGCGCCTGCGCTACATGGCCGAGGACAGCGGCATCGGCGTGCTGTTGATCCAGTCGGGCCTGATGGTGCGGCTGCCGCGTGAGTTGCAGCCCCTGTGCCTGGCCGTGGATGCTCTCGACCTGTCCACTCAGCCAGCCCATGACCCTGCGGTCGCCATGCAGGGCGAGAACCTGGTCTATGTCATCTATACCTCGGGCTCCACGGGGCGGCCCAAGGGCGCGGGGAACCGCCACCGTGCGCTGTGCAACCGCCTGGCCTGGGGCCAGCGACACCACCCGCTGGATGCACAAGACACCGTACTGCAGAAGACGCCGTTCAGCTTCGACATCTCGTTCTGGGAGTTCTTCTGGCCGCTGTCCACGGGCGCCCGCCTGGCGCTGGCAGGGCCTGGGGAGCACCGCGATCCTGCGCGCATTGCGGCCCTGGTCGAATGCCACGCCGTCAGCTGCATTCACTTCGTGCCTTCCATGCTGCAGGCCTTTCTGTCCAGCGGCCATGCCCAGGCCTGCTCGGGGCTGCGGCACATCGTCTGCAGCGGAGAGGCGCTGCCGGCCGAGCTGCGTGACCGTGCGCTGGCCATGCTGCCCGGCGCCCGCCTGCTCAACCTCTACGGGCCCACTGAAGCCGCCATCGAAGTCACCTACCACGATTGCCGCGAGCCCGGCCCTCAGGCAGTGCCCATCGGACGGCCGCTGGACCATGTGCAGGTGCACGTTGTCGACGCCAGCTTCCACGCCGTGCCGCGTGGCGTGGCCGGCGAGTTGCTGCTGGGCGGTCTGGCGCTGGCACAGGGCTACTGGGGCCGGCCCGCGCTCACGGCCGAGCGCTTCGTGGCCAGCCCCTCGGCCGAGGCCGGCGAGCGTGCCTACCGCACGGGGGACCTGGTGCGCTGGAACGGGCAGGGCGAGATCGAGTACCTGGGCCGCCTGGACCACCAGGTCAAGATCCGCGGCTTCCGTGTCGAGCTGGGCGAGATCGAGGCCGCCCTGCTGGCCGTCGAAGGTCTGCGCGAGGCGGTGGTGGTTGCGGCGCCGACCGAAGGTGGCAGTCGGCTTGTGGCTTATCTGACCGGCGAGGGCGCTGCGCTGCAGGACCCGGGCACGCTCAAGGCGCAGCTGGTACGCAGCCTGCCCGACTACATGGTGCCGGCCCTCTTCGTGCGTCTGGACACGTTGCCGCTCAACAGCAACGGCAAGGTGGACCGCAAGGCGCTGCCGGTGCCCACGTTTGCACATGGCGACGGCACGCGGCCGTTCGAGGCGCCCGAAGGTGGCGTGGCCAAAACCATTGCAGCCATCTGGCGCGAGCTGTTGCAAATCGAACGCGTAGGCGCCAACGAAAGCTTCTTCGACCTGGGCGGGCATTCGCTGCTGCTGATCCGCGCGCACCGGCTGATCGAGGATGCGTTGGGTAGCGGTCTCTCGGTGATCGACATGTTCCAGTACCCAACCGTGGCCACGCTGGCGCGTCGCATCGAAGCGCAACGTGGCGCCGGTGTCGGATCTGTGTCTGGCGCTGCGCAGGACCTGCAGGCCGACGAACGCGCCCAGCGCCGTCGCGCGGCATTGCTGGGCCGCCGCGGCCTGACCGAGGAGGTGAATTGATGCGTGCTCAGGATGCGAGCTACAGTGGCGTGGAAGTCGCCATCATCGGCATGGGCGGGCGGTTTCCGGGTGCGGACGGTGTGGACGCGCTCTGGCGCAATATCCGCGAAGGCCGCGAATCCGTGACCGCTTTCAGCGATGAAGCGTTGCGGGCCCATGGAGCGGACCAGGCCTTGCTGGACGATCCGGCCTGCGTGAAGGCAGGCGTGGTTTTCGAGGGAATGGACTGGTTCGATGCCGGATTCTTTGGCTACACGCCGCGCGAGGCGGGTCAGATCGATCCCCAGCAGCGCGTCTTCCTCGAGAGCGCCTGGCAGGCCCTGGAGAACGCGGGCTACGACGCCGAGCGGCTGGATGTGGCGGCCGGCGTGTTCGCGGGTGCGGGCGCCAATCTCTACCTCATGCGACATCTGCTGGGGCGTGCACAGTGGAGCGGCGGCATTGCCGAACTGATCGCCTTGCTCAACGGCAATGCGGCCGATGCGCTGTGCACGCGCGTGGCCTACAAGCTCAACCTGCGCGGCCCGGCAGTGACGGTGCAGACGGCCTGCTCCACCTCGCTGGTGGCCGTGCACATGGCCTGCCAGTCGCTGCTGGGCTTCGAGTGCGACATGGCCCTGGCCGGCGGTGTCTGGCTCAACTTGCTGCAAGGCGCGGGCTACCTGCACCAGGCGGGCGCCATCCTTTCCTCGGACGGCCGCTGCCGTGCCTTCGACGCGCGCGCCGATGGCACCATGCTGGGCAGCGGTGCGGGCGTGGTCGTGCTCAAGCGGCTGGACGACGCGCTGCGCGACGGAGATACCGTCCATGCCGTGATCCGTGGCAGTGCCGTGAACAACGACGGCGCACGCAAGATCGGCTACAACGCGCCCAGCGTGGACGGCCAGGCCGAGGCCATACGCGCGGCCCAGGCCATGGCCGGGGTCGATGCGGCTTCCGTGGGCTACATCGAGGCCCATGGCACGGGCACGACGCTGGGCGATCCCATCGAGGTCGCAGCCCTGACTCAAGCCTTTGGCGAGACAGGGCGCGCGCCTGGCCACTGTGCCCTGGGGTCGGTCAAGACCAATGTCGGTCATCTGGACGCAGCGGCCGGCGTGACCGGCCTGATCAAGGCCGTGATGGCGCTGCGCCACCGCACGCTGCCACCCAGTCTGAACTTCGCTACACCCAATCCGCGCGTGGACTTCGCCACCAGCCCTTTCCGCGTCCAGACCGAGGCGCAGGATTGGCCTGCCGGCCCGTTGCCCCGGCGTGCAGGCGTGAGCTCCTTCGGCATGGGCGGTACCAATGCGCATGTGGTGCTGGAGGAGGCCCCCGCAACGCTGCAAGCCTCTCCACCTGGGGCAGTCGAACAGGCCCCTCAATTGCTGCTGCTATCGGCCCGAACACCCCAGGCGTTGCAGGCTTCGGTCAGCCAACTGGCCCGGCATCTGGAGCAGCACCCGGGGTTGGCCCTGGCCGATGTGGCGCACACGCTGCGTGTGGGCCGCAAGCGCCATGCGCATCGACTGGCCGTGCTGGCTCCGGACGTGCCTCAGGCCATCGAGGCACTGGGCCGTCCGCCGGCCCCGGTGCATTTCAAGGGCAGCGTGCTTTCGCCGCAGCCCGGCGTGGCTTTTCTGTTCCCGGGCCAGGGTGCACAGCATGCGGGCATGGCGCGCTGCCTGCACGCGCAGGAGCCCGTGTTCCGCGACATCGTGGACCGCTGCTGTGACACGGTGAGGGGACAGACCGGCATGGACCTGCGGCCCTGGCTGCTGGCGCATGCGTCCGACGAGCAGGCAGCGCGGGCGCTGGCCCGGACCGAAGCCACGCAGCCCGCGCTGTTCATCGTCGAATACGCCATGGCGCGGTTGTGGATGTCCTGGGGCCTGCAGCCCGAGGCCATGCTGGGTCACAGCATTGGCGAATACGTGGCGGCCTGCATTGCGGGGGTTTTCACGCTCGGCGATGCGCTGGATCTGGTCGTTGCGCGCGGCCGCATCCTGCAGTCCACGCCGCCTGGCGCCATGCTGGCGGTCGGCCTGCCCGAGTCTGCCTTGCAGGACTGGCTGGGTCGAGGCTGCGATCTCGCCGCCGTCAATGCGGACGATCTGTGCGTGCTCTCGGGTCGGCCCGAAGCCATTGCGGCAGCCGAGCAGGCACTGGCAGGCACAGGCGTGCTGCTGCGCAGGTTGCAGGTGTCACACGCCTTCCATTCTTCGCTGCTCGATCCCGCGCTTGACGCCTTCGCTCAGAAGCTGGCCCGGGTTGCGTTCAGCCGGCCCGCCATTCCCTTCGTCTCCAATCTCAGCGGCCGCTGGATCGGTGATGAAGAGGCCCAGGACCCGCGCTATTGGTTGCGACACCTGCGTGGCACGGTGCGCTTCGCCCAGGGGCTGGACACGCTGCTGGAAAAAAGCGACCGCATCCTGCTGGAAGTCGGCCCCGGCCAAAGTCTCACCAGCCTGGCCCGGCGCCATCCCCAGGCCGGCGCGCGTCCCGTGCTGGCCTCGCAGGCCGGAGTCAATCGCGAGGAGCTCCAGTCCGACCAGCCAGCGCGCTGCCTGGCCCAGCTCTGGACAGCGGGCCTGGAAGCGGCCCAGGCGCCACTCCTGCGCAGCGCGCAGGGTGCGCGTCGCGTGCCTTTGCCTGGCTATCCGTTCGAGCGTGAATCGCACTGGGTTGCCGCCGCAGGACGAGGCCACGAGACAACGGCGTCCCCGATGTCTTCCATGGCGGAGACCCGACGCGATCCCCTCGACTGGCTGTATGCCCCGGTCTGGCAACGCGCCTTGCCTAACTTCCAAGCCGCGGTCGCACAGGCTGGTGGCTGCTTGCTGCTGCTGGCCGAGTCCGGATCGGCGCTGGCTGAGTCCTTGGCGCAAGTCTGGTCCGTCACCCAGTCCGCCCCGCTGGTGCGCATCGAGCCCGGCCTGCGCCACGAGCGTCTGGGCGCTGGGCACCATGCGCTGCGCATGGCCGAGCGTGGCGACTGGATGAGCGCGCTGGAGCAGATTGCGGCCGAGGTCGGCCCCGTGGCACGCATCTGCCACCTTTGGAGCCTGGGCCCGTTCGATGACGCACAGGCTGCCGAGCGCTGCCTGCTGGCCCCGCTGGCCCTGGCCCAGGCGTTGGACTCCCTTCCTGCGGTGCATGCAGCCAATGGGCTGCAGATGCTGCTGGTCACGGACGGGCTGGAGGACGTGACAGGCACCGAGGCCTTGCAGCCTGCCAAGGCCATGCTTCATGGCCCCTGCCTCGTGATTCCGCAGGAACTGCCGGGCATGGCCTGCCGCATCGTGGATGTGTTGCCTGCGCAGGAGTGTGCGGCTGATGAAGCCACTGCGCTGGCGCATCGCATTCTCGCGGAGTTCAACGAGCCCGCACAGGCCTGCGTGGCCTTGCGCGGCCCACACCGCTGGGCCAAGCGCTACGAGCGAATCGCGATGCAGACCTCCTCCACGCCCGCGCCACGCCTGCGCCGTGGCGGCTGCTATGTGATCACTGGTGGCCTGGGCGGCATGGGGCTTGCGTTGGCCCGGCACCTGGCGGAGCACTGGCAGGCCAGGCTGGTGTTGCTGGGCCGCTCGCCGCTGCCTGCGCGTAGCCAGTGGCAGGCGCTGGTGCAGGATGCGCAGACGGCACCCGCGCTGCGCGCCCGGCTGCAGCAATTGCTGGACATCGAAGGCCTGAGCGCGGAGCTTTGCCTGGTGGAAGCCGATGTGGGCGAAGAATCCCAATTGCGCGCCGCGTTCGCTCAGGTGCGGTGCGCGTTCGGCGAAATCCATGGCGTCATTCACGCGGCCGGTCTGGCTGGCGAAGGCATGCTTGCAGACAAGCTGGCACCCGCCGTGATGCAGGTGCTCGCACCCAAGCTCCAGGGAACGCGGGCCTTGCTGGCGGCCCTTGACGGGCAGCCGCTGGACTTCATGCTGCTGTGCTCTTCGCTGGCCGCCGTGGCGGGTGGCCTTGGCCGCATCGACTACGCGGCTGCGAATGCCTGTTTGGATGCCCTGGCCGTCGCGCATGGCCGCGGGGCCCGCTGGCCGCTGATTTCTGTGGGCTGGGACGGGTGGCGCGGTGTGGGCATGGCTGCGGAGACGTCCATGCCCGAGGGCGTAGGCATCGGGCCGCAGCAGGGCGTGCGCCTGTTCGAGCACATCCTGGCCAGCCCGGTGCGGTCCCATGTCTGCGTATCCACCACAGACCTCGAAGCGCGCCGCCATGCCGACCTCGCCGCGTTGCTGGCTCAGGCACTGCCTGTGGCCTCGGCAGTGGCGGCCGAGTCGCCATGCGTCCAGGCGCGGCCCGGTGGTTTGGCCGGCTTCGTAGCACCCGAGGGCGAGCTGGAGACCGGGCTGGCCGCGCTCTGGAGCGGGTTCCTTGGCGTGGCTCCTGTGGGCGCCGAGGACAACCTGTTCGAGCTCGGCGGCGACTCCCTCATGGCGATCCAACTGCTGGCGCGCGTGCGCCAGGCCTATGGCGTCGAAATCCATCCTGCGGCCTTGCTGCGCACGCCTACGGTGCGGCGGCTGGCCGAATTCGTTGAAACCCGGTTGATCGAGGAAATCCAGTTTCTGGACGCCGAAGCCGAGCCCAGTCCGACAACCGCCTCGCCGCTCTATTCGTAAGATTGCCATGACAGCACCGCAAGATATACAGTCCCTGCGCGCCCGGCTCAGCCCCGAGCAGCGCGCCCAACTCGATGCCCGCCTGCGCGGCGGTGGTCGCGCAGCGCCACGTGGTGGTCAGGACATTCCGCGCCGGGACCCGGCCACCCCCGCGCTGCTTTCCCATGCGCAACGCAGCCTTTGGTTGACCTGGCAGCTTGCGCCCGAGAGCCCGGCCTACAACCTGGCAGGCAGTCTGGAAATGGACGGCCCCCTCGACGCGTCGGCGCTGAGCGCAGCGCTGGGTGACCTGGTGGCGCGGCACGACATCCTGCGCACGCTGATCACGATCGGTGGCGACGGTCAGGCGCTGCAGGCCGTGCAGCCGCAGGCGGGTGTGCCGCTGCAACTTCCAGTGGTCGATCTGCGCGAGCAGGCCAGGATCGAAGACGCGTTGGCAGACGCGCTGGCCGACTTCGCGCAGACGCCCTTTGCCCTTGACCGGGAGGTGCCGCTGCGCGCCTGCCTGTACCGCCTGGGCGAACAGCACCATGTGCTGGCGCTGTCCCTGCACCATATTGCGGCGGATGGGTGGTCGTTGCGCATTCTCGTGGACGAGCTTTTCCAGTGCTACGCCGCCAGGCTCGGCGCCCGGCCGCATGCGCTGGCGCCGCTGCCCATACAGTTCACCGACTACGCGGCCTGGGAACGCCAGCGCCTGGACGGCGGCGAGCGCGAACGACAACTGCGCTACTGGCGCGATCGCCTGGGCAGCGCGCATGAGCCGCTGGAACTGCCCCTGAGCCATGTACGCGGCGCGGTAACGGATGCGGCCGAGGGTCGCCACCGTTTCGTCTGGCCCATTGAATTGTCCGATGCGGTGCGTGCCATGGCGCGAGCGCGTGGTGCCTCGCTGTTCATGGTGATGACGGCCTTGCTCGACCTGTTGCTGTACCGCCTGAGCGGCCAGCGCCGCATCCGCGTGGGGACGCCCATCGCCAACCGGGGCAAGGCCGAGACCCATGGGCTGATCGGTTATCTGCTCAACCTCCAAGTGGTGCAGGTCGATGTCGCGCCACAGATGGGCTTTGGCGAGCTGCTGGAGCAGGTGCGGCATGCTGTGCTCGACGCGCAGCAACATGCCGACCTGCCGTTTGACATGTTGGTCGAGGCGCTTGCGCCGGAGCGCCAGCCGGGCGTGCATCCGTTGTTTCAGGTCAAGTGCACGCAACAGGACGCGATGGAGCGCGAGCGCAGCGTCGCCGGGTTGCACGTGCGCATTCAGGCCATGACCGCAGGCCATGCGCACTTCGATCTGAGCCTGGATTTCACAGATCGGGCCGAAGGCATCGAAAGCGTTTTCATCTACGACACGGGCCTGTTTGATGCGCAGCGGATTGCGGTCTTTGCGGAAGGCCTGACCCGTTGTGCGCAGCAGGTGGTGACGGCGCCCGACAGGGCATTGGCGGCCCTTGCGCTGACTGACCCGGCCGAGGGTCTGCAGACGGTTGCCGTGTCGCAGCCCGCAAGTCCGCAGGCCATAACGGTGCTTTCCCTTTGGGATGCCGCCGTGGCCAGCCAGGGCCAGGGCTTGGCGGTGCGTGCCGAATCGCGCACTGCATCGTTCGGGCACTTGGACAAGGCGGCAAACCAGCTTGCGGCGCGGCTGCGCACGCAAGGTCTGGGTCCGGAAACCCGCGTCGGGGTGCTGGCACCGCGCTCGCCGGAAATGGTGCTGGGTATGCTGGCCGTATTCAAGGCCGGCTGCGTCCATGTGCCGCTGGACCCCGAGCTGCCGGCCGACCGGCTGGCCTATCAGCTGCACGACAGCGGCGCCCGCCTGGTGCTGGCCCTGCAGCCTCCTGCATGGCAACCGGGGATCCCGGTATGGCCGCTGGCGCTTTCTGAACCTGCAGACCTCGATGCCGATGCGCTGGAGACCGCCACCCTTCACCGGGACCAGGCCGCTTACCTCATCTACACCTCGGGCTCCACGGGCCAGCCCAAGGGGGTTGTGATCACCCATGGCGCGCTGGCCAACTATGTGCAGGGTGTGCTGGCCCGGCTGGACCTGCCGGTCGATGCGTCCAGCATGGCCATGGTGTCGACGGTGGCTGCAGACCTGGGGCATACGGTGCTTTTCGGCACGCTGTGTTCTGGGCGTCTGCTGCACCTCATGTCCCCTGAGCGCGCTTTTGATCCAGACGCCTTTGCGGACTACATGCACACGCACCAGGTCGATGTGCTGAAGATCGTGCCCAGCCATTTGCAGGCCCTGCTGAGCGCTGCCCGGCCTGAGCAGGTCCTGCCACGCCATCGCCTGGTGCTGGGCGGTGAGGCCACGGGCTGGCCTTTGTGCACACAGATCGCCGCCCTGAGCCCCTTCACCAAAGTGCTCAACCACTATGGCCCGACGGAAACCACGGTCGGGGTGCTGACCCAGGAGGCCGCTGCGGCCGCCCGTGAGGCAGGCACGGTGCCGCTGGGCCTGCCGCTGCGCAACAGCTGCGCCCATGTGCTGGACGAATGGCTGAGCCCCGTGCCGCAGGGCCTTGCCGGCGAGCTGTACCTGGGTGGGGCAGGTTTGGCACGTGGCTACGAAGGCAGGCCTGGCCAGACCTGTGAGCGCTTCGTGGCGGACCCCTGGTGCGCGGGCCAGCGCCTGTATCGCACCGGGGACCGCGTGCGGCAACTCAAGGATGGCAGCATCGAGTTCCTGGGCCGGAACGACGACCAGATCAAGCTGCACGGCTACCGCGTCGAGCTCAGTGAAGTGGCCCAGGCGTTGCGAAAGCTGCCCGGTGTCGCGAGTGCCGAAGCCATTGTGCGCGAGGCTGAAAACGGTCCGCAACGCTTGCTGGCCTATGTCGTTGCGCAGGAAGGGCAGGTGATCGATGTGGCCGCGTTGCGCGAGACCCTGTCGCGCACCCTGCCGCCCTACATGCTGCCAGCGGCCATCGTGGTGTTGCCGCGCCTCCCGTTGACCATGAATGGCAAGGTCGATCGCCATGCCCTGCCGGAGCCAGAGACGGCCGAGTGCGGCGGCCATGAGGCGCCGGTGGGGCCGACCGAGCAAACGCTGGCAGCGGTCTGGTCGGAGGTGCTGGGGCGCGAGCACGTCAGCCGCGGGGACAACTTCTTCGAGATCGGCGGAGACTCCATCCTGGCCCTCAAGGTGGTGGCCAAGGCGCGAAAGCACGGGCTCAAGCTGGTGCCCAAGCAATTGTTCGAGCAGGTCAGCCTGCAGCAATTGGCCGAGATGCTGCAGGCACCTACAGTGGCAGGACAGTCCACGCTGGCCTGTCCGGTGCAGGACCAGGACCAAGCGATCCCTGTGCTGGCCCCGGAACTGCGCAACAAGCCGCTCGTGCCGTCGCACGCCCAATTGCGCCAGTGGTTCCTCTGGCAACTTGACCCTCACAGCAGTGCCTACCATATCGCAGGCGCTCTGAAGCTGGCCGGTGAGCTGGACCTGGACGCCCTGCGCATGAGCTTCGATGAACTGGTGGCACGCCACGAATCACTGCGCACGGTGTTCAGCGCAGACGAGCAGGGTCAGGTGTGGCAGCAGGTCCAGGCGCCTGCCGAGTTGCCTGGGGCCGCGATGCCATTGATTGATTTCTCGGCCCTGCCCGAGGACCAGCGTGATGCTGCCGTGCAGCGGCAGGCGCTCGACACCATCGCCACGCCTTTCAATCTGTCCCGTGGGCCGCTATTGCGGCTGGCGCTGATCCGCGCGGCACAGCACATGCATGTGCTGGTGGTGGTCATGCACCACATCGTCTCGGACGGCTGGTCCATGCAGATCATTGTCGAAGAGTTCGCGCAGCGTTACCGAGCGCGCCTTGCGGGGCAGCGTCTGACCCTGCCGGCGCTACGCCTGCAGTATGCGGACTACGCGGCATGGCACAAGGGATGGCTGGAAGCCGGCGAAGGGCCGCGGCAGTTGGCGTACTGGAGGGATAGGCTGGGCAACGAGCACCCTGTCATGCAATTGCCCGCCAGCAGGCCACGCCGGGCCGATGGCCGCTACCGGGCAGCTCAGCACGCCATCACGCTGTCCGCAGACCGGGTGCGAGGCCTGCAGCGCAGAGCACAGGCCCAGGGCATGAGCCTGTTCATGGTGCTGCTCGCAGGGTTTCAGGCGCTGCTTCACCGCTACACGGGCTTGCAGGACATCCGTGTGGGCGTGCCCACCGCCAATCGGCACAGGGCGGAGAGCCAGGGCATCGTGGGCTTTTTCGTCAATACGCAGGTGATGCGGGGACAGCTGCATGGCCAGTTGACGCTGTCCGAATTGCTGGCGCAGGCCCGGGATGCCGTGGCGCAGGCCCAGGAACACCAGGACCTTCCCTTCGAACAGCTGGTGGAGGCGCTGCATCCGCAGCGCAGCCTGAGCGTCAGTCCCCTGTTCCAGGTGATGTTCAACCACCAGAGAAAAGGCCACCAGGTGCTGGAGCAGCTTCCCGGGCTGCGGTTCGAGGGCTATCTGGACATCGAAAGATCGACCATCTTCGAGTTCATGCTGGACACGGTCGAGTGGGAGGATGGCCGCCTCAGCGCGCAGTTCAGCTATGCGCAGGAGCTGTTCGATGCGCCGATGGTCGAACGCCTGGCGGGCAGCTTTGACCAGATCTTGGCGGCGTTGGTGGAAACGCCTGGAGCGCGGCTGTCCGAGATCGGCATCCTCGGCGCCACCGAAATCCGCAAGCTCGATGCGTGGAGCCGGGCAGGTGAGCACGGCGCCGGCCCTGCCTCTCTCGTGAAGATGATCGAGAACCAGGTAGAGCTGCAGCCGCAGGCGGTCGCCATCGAATGCGCGGGGCAAAACCTCAGCTACGGCGAGCTGAACCTTCGTGCCAACCGATTGGCCCATCTGTTGCTGGAAAGGGGCATCGGCCCTGAGCGTCGCGTGGCCGTAGCGCTGGAGCGCGGCGTCGATTCGGTGGTGGCTTTGCTGGCCATCCTCAAGGCGGGCGCCGCCTATGTGCCGCTGGACCTGGAGTACCCTGCCGACAGAATCGCCGTCATGCTCGAAGACAGCCGGGCCGATGCCTTCATCCATCACGCGGATGTGGGGGCTGCTCTGTCGGGTGTCTTCGGCGGGCTGGTCGCCATCGACCTTCGCCGCGTGGCATGGGAGCATCTGCCGGGAGGCAATCCGACCGTTGCGCTGAATGCGGACGGCCTGCTGTACATCCTGTTCACATCCGGCTCCACCGGGCGGCCCAAGGGCATTGCGATGCGGCAAGGCGTGCTCTCGCAATTGGCCGCATGGCAGATCGACCGCATGCCGGGGGCCGCGCGCACGCTGATGTTCGCCTCGCCCTGCTTCGATGTGGGCTACCAGGAGGTCGTCGTGGCCCTGTGCTCGGGCGCTACCCTGGTCCAAACGGACGCCGCCCAGAGAAGGGATTTTTCCTTGCTGTTGGCCTTGATGGACGAGCGGGCGGTGGAGCGCGTGTATCTGCCCTATGCCGTGCTCCAACTGTTGGCCGAAGCGGCGCTGCGCCTGGGCAGAAACCTGCCGGCGCTTCGGCAGATCATCACGGCCGGCGAGCAACTGAAACTGACCGAGGAACTGAGGGCCTGGCTTCAGCGGATGCCCGGGTGCCGGCTGGTCAACCAATACGGCCCCACGGAAACCCACGTGGTCAGCAGCTTCGATGTGGATGCCGGCGATGGCCGGACGCTGCCTCCCATCGGATCGCCCGCCTCGACGGCCATCCTGCGCGTGCTGGATACCGCGCTGCAGCCGGTGCCGCCGGGCGTGGTCGGCGAGTTGTACCTGGGCGGTGCACTCGCCAGAGGCTATGTGGGCCGACCTGCGCTCACGGCGCAACGCTTTGTGGCGGACCCCCTGGGCCGCCATGCTGGCCGTCTGTACCGGACGGGGGACCTGGCGCGATGGGATGAGTACGGGCAACTCGAATACCTGGGGCGGGTCGATCACCAGGTGAAGATCCGAGGCTTTCGCGTGGAGGTCGGCGAGGTGGAGGTGGCCCTGCTGGCGCTGGAGCCGGTGCGAGAGGCCGTCGTTGTGGCCCAGGAACTGGCAGGCACCAGCCGGCTCGTGGCCTATGTCGTTGGGCAGCCTGGCGCTGCGGTAGACACTGGCGCGCTGCGTGAAAGCCTGCGGCTTTCCCTGCCCGACTACATGCTGCCTTCGGCCTTTGTCGAACTGCAGGCGTTACCCCTGAATGCCAATGGCAAGGTGGACAGGGTCAGGCTGCCCGATCCCGCTGGGGGATCGTCGCGTGCCCATGAAGAGCCGTCTGGCGATACAGAGCAAGGGCTGGCGCGGATCTGGCGCGAGGTGCTGTCGGTGGAGCGCGTGGGTCGCGGCGACAACTTCTTCGAACTGGGCGGCCATTCTCTGCTTGCGGCGCAGATGGTGGCGCGCGTTCAAAGCGCCATGCAGACCGGCCTTGCCGTCAAGGACGTGTTCGAAGCCCCTGAGCTGTCCGCCATGGCCGCTCGCATTGCCACCTCAGGCGATCAGCGCGCAAAGTTGCGCGAGATGGCCTCGTTTGTCGACAGTCTGGAGAACGTTTGATGGGCCTCGATCATGTGCGGTATGTCGCGGAAAAATTCGCAGGGCTCTCGGATGAAAAGCGCCGCCTCGTCTACCAGCAACTCAAGGCGCAGGGGCTGTCTATCGGCCAATTTCCCGTCCTGCCACGCGACGCGAAGGCCTCTGGCGAATGCGCAGCCTCGGCGGCCCAGGCGCGGCAGTGGTTTCTGTGGGAGCTTGATCCCCGCAGCACGGCCTACCACCTGGCGGGTGTGATGCGGCTGCGTGGTGAATTCGATGTCGAGGCGGCAAGAGCAGCGCTCTCCTGTGTGGTGCAGCGCCATGAATCGCTGCGCACGGTGTTCAGGATGGGAGAGCAGGGCCAGCTCCAGCAGCTCATCCGCGAACATGCCGAAGTCGATTTCAGCTGTTTGGACTTGGGCGAGCCTGGCCAGGCAGACACGCAGCAAGCGGAAATGCAGCGCATCTGCAGCCAGCCGTTCGACCTGGCCCGGGGACCGCTGTTGCGGGCCGTGGTGCTTCGGCTTTCGCCCCAGGAGCATCTGTTCGTGGTGGTCATGCACCACATCGTTGCCGATGGCTGGTCGTTGCAGATCGTGGTGAACGAGTTCGCGCAGCATTACCGAGCCGTGGTTCTGGGCGAGGCCGTGGCTCTGGCGCCGCTGGCGGTGCAGTATGCCGACCATGCGCTGTGGCAGAAAAGCTGGCTCGACGCGGGTGAGGCAGACAGGCA
Organism: Acidovorax sp. SUPP2825; assembly: GCF_030158995.1. Taxonomy (NCBI): domain Bacteria; kingdom Pseudomonadati; phylum Pseudomonadota; class Betaproteobacteria; order Burkholderiales; family Comamonadaceae; genus Acidovorax; species Acidovorax sp. SUPP2825. Next base: position 62,177 of record NZ_BQXK01000026.1, read on the forward strand.
ACTGCTGTACTGGCGGCAGCAGTTGGGCGACGAGCACCCGGTTCTTGAGCTGCCGGCAGACCAGCAACGGAGCAGCGACGGGCGATACCAGGCAGCGCGCCATGGTCTGGCCCTGTCGGCCGACCTGGTGAAACGGCTGCGCTCGCTGGCCGACCGGCATGGCGCCAGCCTGTTCATGGTGCTACTGGCGGGATTCCAGGCATTGCTGCACCGGCATACCGGCGGAGAGGACATCCGCGTGGGGGTGCCCGTCGCCAACCGGCATCGCGTGGAGACCGAAGGACTTGTCGGCTTCTTCGTCAATACCCAGGTGCTGCGCGCCAGGCTGCACGAGTCCATGCCATTCGGGCAACTGCTGGACCAGGTCCGCCAGGCGGCGCTGGAGGCGCAAGACCATCAGGACCTGCCTTTCGAGCGGCTGGTGGAAGCCCTGCAGCCCGAGCGCAGCCTGGGTAGCAGCCCGCTGTTCCAGGTCATGTTCAACCACCTGCGCGAGGACTACCGGGCGCTGCAGCAACTGCCGGGCCTGGACGCCGAGCTCTGCGACGCTGCCGACAAGGCTGCGCAGTTCGAGTGGATGCTGGAGACCACGGAGCGGCCCGACGGCAGCGTGCATGCAAGGTTCAGCTATGCGCGCGAGTTGTTCGAGCCCTCGCGCATCGCCCGGCTTGCGGACCAGTGGGTTCATATGCTGTCGGTGTTCGCAGACCGGCCGGACTGCTGCGTGGGGTCCGCCGATTTGCTGCCCGCAGAGGAAACGGCCCAGTTGCACGCGTTGGCCCGGACCACGCACAAGCAAACGCAAGGTCACTCTCCCTTGCACCGTCTTGTGGAGCGGCAGGCAATCAACCAGCCTGGCGCCATTGCGTTGCGTTGCGAGGATCAGACCCTGACCTACGGCGAGCTCAATGCGAGAGCCAACGGAGTGGCGCACCGCCTGATGGCGCTGGGGGTGGTGCCGGAGACCCGGGTGGGCATTGCCATGCAGCGCTCGGTGGAGATGGTGGTGGGGCTGCTGGCCATCCTCAAGGCCGGTGGTGCCTATGTGCCGCTGGACCCGGATTACCCTGCCGATCGCCTGGCGCACATGGTCCAGGACAGCGGCATCGGATTGGTGCTTGCTCATTCGTCGGTGCGTGAACGCATTCCCGGCACGGCCGGGCTGCAGGTGCTGGAGATCGACACGCTGGACCTGTCGGGCGAGGCGGACACCGACCCGCATGTGCAGGTGAGCCCGGACGGGCTGGCCTATGTGATCTATACCTCCGGCTCCACAGGCCGCCCCAAGGGCGCCCAACTGAGCCACCGCAACGTGGCGCGGCTGCTGGATGCCACCGAGGCCTGGTTCGGCTTCGGGCCCGACGACGTGTGGACGCTGTTTCACTCCT
>NZ_BQXK01000027.1:0-38961 GCF_030158995.1 Acidovorax sp. SUPP2825
CCTGATGACCATAGCAAGTTGGTCCCACTCCTTCCCATCCCGAACAGGACAGTGAAACGACTTTGCGCCGATGATAGTGCGGGTTCCCGTGTGAAAGTAGGTCATCGTCAGGCTCTTACAGCCCAAATCGCCCCGACATCTAACGATGTCGGGGCGATTTGCTTTGGAGAATGAAAATTTTGAATCAAGCGATATAGTTGTAGTCACATGCAATTACAAGATATTCTTTATTCCCAGGGTTTCGGAACACGAAGGGTATGTGCAGGGTTGATCCAACGAGGCTTAGTGCGCTTGTTTGACCCGAAAGCTGATGCATTCAGCATTTGCGCGGATTCCTCTGTTGATGTAACGCCGGATGGATTGCGTTTTCAGGTTCAAGAGGAAACGTGGGTGTACCAACCCAAAGCCTATGTGATGCTTCACAAGCCATCAGGGACCGAATGCTCTCAGAAACCTTCCACTTATCCAAGTGTTTACACATTGCTGCCTGTGCCGTTGCGACAACGACCTTGTAAAAGTGCAATACAGGGTGTGCAAGCGGTAGGGCGCTTGGATCAAGACACGACGGGACTGCTGTTACTCAGCGATGACGGGCAATTCATTCATCGCATGAGTTCTCCCAAAAAACATGTTCCCAAAGTGTACGAAGTGGCGACGAAACACCCTGTGAGCGCAGTTCAAATTTCCCGCTTGCTCGAAGGCGTCGTACTTGATGATGATCCTGTTGCGGTGAAAGCCGCTGCTTGTGTTCAGACATCCGATCACGGTGTAAGCCTCACTTTGACGGAGGGTAAGTACCATCAGGTCAAACGCATGCTTGCTGCAGTGGGGAACCGTGTGGAGACCCTGCACCGGTCGCGTATCGGCAATCTGGCATTGCCGACCGATCTGGCGTCAGGACAGTGGAAATGGCTTGATGACAATGATCTTGCGGCCTTGACGAGCTAGCCTGCCGCTGACTATCAATTTTTTGTCGTCTCTTGCGTTGGGCTGATGAGGTGCCGGGTTGTTACCCGAATGGGCAGATACGGTGTACTTGCACCGGCTACACTGCCGCGTGTTGTGAAAGTACATGCTGTGAAGTTTTCATTTGGCGGATGTTTCCGCGGTGCGTTGTTGGGGTGGGCTTTTTTTGCTGCGACTGTGATCAGTGCGGCCCCTTCGTCACCCCCTCCTGTGTTCGTGCTGAACTCGCTTGAAGCGGATATCAGCGTGATTGATCCGGCTACCTGGACGGAAACCTCGCGGATTCCCACGGGGAAAGAGCCGCACCACATGTACCTGACACCGGACGAGAAATCTCTCGTGGTAGCAAATGCGCTGGCAGATACGCTGACCTTCATTGATCCCAAGACCGCCCAGGTGCAACGTACGGTTCGAGGCATTGTTGATCCTTACCATTTGCGGTTCACTCCCGACATGAAATGGCTGATCACCGCGGCCAATCGCTTGAACCACGTGGACTTTTATCGTTGGGATGGCAAAGACCTGACTTTGGTACAAAGGGTGGCGACAGCCAAAACCCCGAGTCATCTGTGGGTGGATAGCCAGAGCCGAACGGTCTACTCCACGATGCAGGACAGTGATGAACTCGTTGCGATCGACATCGCAACCCAGAAGATCAAGTGGCGGATCAAGACGGGAGCCATGCCGGCCGACATCTATGGAAGCCCGGACGATAAGTTCCTGTTCATCGGTTTGACGGGCAGCGACAGTGTCGAGGTGTTCGAAGTGTCTGAAAATACGCCTCGCAGCGTCCAAAGGATCAAGACCGGCAGCGGTGCCCATGCGTTCCGCGGTGCAGGTGACAAGCGCCATGTGTATGTCAGCAATCGGGTCGCCAATACGATCAGCAAGATCGACATGGTCAAACGGCAAGTCGTCGATACCTATCCGGCGCCCGGTGGGCCAGACTGCATGGACGTTTCTGCGGATGGCCGGTGGATCTATGTCAGTGCCCGATGGGCCCGCAAGATGTTGGTCATCGACACGGTAGAGCGTAAGGTCGTTCAAAAAATCAATGTGGGCAAATCGCCTCACGGCGTCTGGACTCTGCAGCACGCTCCCAGATAAAACTGGAAAAAAAATGGCATTGCGCACTTCGACCTTCGTGGGTCTATATGCTATTTTTTTAATAGCATCTGGGGCCGTGAGCACGGCGGAAGCGGCTGAAGCAGCCGATTGCCAAAAACCGCTGTACCTGACCTTCGATACAGGGCACATGGAAATTGCCCCCTTGGTTGCCGATGTGCTCAAACGAAAAAAAGTCCTTGTGACTTTTTTTGCAGCCAATGAAAAAACAAAAACGGGCGATGGCAGTTTGGGAACGGCCTGGGCTCCGTGGTGGCATGCACGGGCGGCAGAAGGGCATGCGTTTGCCTCTCACACGATGGACCATACCTATTGGCGTGCCGATGCTGGCACGCCGACTGCGCCGCAATTCCATGTGCGTTCCTCTTCTGGCCCTCAGGCTGGCAAGGATTTGACCCTCAGCGCTGAGCAGTATTGCAGCGAAATACGAAGGGCTTCCGATCGCCTGCGCGAAGTGACGGGAAAGGCGCCCCTTCCACTTTTCCGGGCGCCTGGCGGAAAGACATCACCTCGCCTTCTGGCCGTTGCCAAAGCCTGCGGCTATGCACACGTGGGTTGGTCGCCAGCAGGCTTCCTGGGCGATGAACTACCCAGTGAAAAATTCAGCAATGCAGCCTTGTTGAAGAAAGCACTGGACAATATTCGAAGCGGAGACATTCTGCTGGCCCATCTGGGCATCTGGTCGCGAAAGGACCCGTGGGCTCCAACGGTCTTGGAGCCGCTGATCGACGGGTTGAAGCAGCGCGGTTTCTGCTTCAGAACGCTGAATGACCATCCCGATTACCGCGACTGGCTGACGGGCAAGCGTTGAGTCCGATCAGTCGATGGACAGGACAGGAGTTGTGAGCGATGGATTGGTTGACTAACGGTTTTGATACCGCACAGCAATGTCTGTTCGAGTCGGTCATTCAGCCTGTGATGTTCGCGACGGGCATGGCGGGGCTGCTGGAGGATGGCTATGCCGCTACCGGGTGGCTGCTGGTCGGACTGCTGCAGCTGGTGGTGATGCTGGCAATCATTGCGCCGCTGCAGCGCTGGCGGCCCGTAGAGCCCCTGCTCGACCGTGCCGCGGTGCGGACGGACATTGTCTACACACTGATTCACCGCCTCGGCCTGTTTCGGTTGGCACTTTTCTTCAGTATCGATCCGCTGTGGGACGCATTTTTCGGCGCGCTGCGCATGGACGGTATCAGCACGTTCCATCTGGATGCGCTATGGCCGGGCGTGACCGACCTGCCTTGGGTCAGCTTGCTGGTTTATCTGGCAGTGTTTGACTTCCTGGACTACTGGATTCACCGCGGGCAACACCACTTCGAATGGTGGTGGCGGCTGCACTCGCTGCACCACTCGCAGCGGCAGATGACCATGTGGAGCGACAACCGCAACCACCTTCTGGATGACCTGCTTCGGGATGCGATCGTGGTCACCGTGGCGCAACTGATCGGTGTGGCACCTGGCCAATTCGTGGCCATCGTGGCCTTGACCCAATTGAGCGAGAACTTCCATCACGCCAATTTGCGTGTGTGGTTCGGCCGCTGGGGGGAGCGTCTCTGGGTGAGTCCCCGGTTTCACCGCCTGCACCATGCGATCGGCATCGGGCACGAATCGGTGACGATGCGCCCGGTCCAGTCTCCATCGCAGGTCGTGGCGGAGCGCTATGTCCAGGCCGAGCCCATCCAGAAACCCGTCACGGTCTTGGGTGGCTGCAATTTCGGCGTGTTGCTGCCTTGGTGGGACATCCTCTTTCGGACTGCCAATTTCGAACTGCGATACGACCCGACCGGTGTCCGGGATCAGGTTCAGCCAGGGCCGGATGGCCGTGTTCGCAACTATGGGCGGGGGTTTTGGGCGCAGCAGTGGCGAGGTGTTTTGCGTCTCCTGGGTAAAGCCTAGCCAGCGGTCGGACTTCTGCTCACGCTATGCTCGCGCCATGGCATTGCTGATCGATTCCTTCTGGCGCGCTGCCGCCTATTGCCTGCACCCCCGCGTGATTGCGCTTTCGCTGCTGCCGTTGCTGCTCATGCTGCTGCTGGCCTGGGTGGCCAGTCATTTTTTCTGGGGCATTGCGGTGCAGGCGGTCCGCTTCGCACTGGAGTCATCGGACATTCTGGCGATGGTTTGGGGATGGTTTCAGGCCTGGGGCATCGAGCAGGCACCTGCCGCCATCGCTCCTTTGATCGTGGTGGTTCTCTCGACGCCGGTGATCATGATCTTCTCGGTGCTGGTGGTCGCAGTGATCATGACGCCTGCGCTCGTGACGGTGGTGGCCAAGCGCCGTTTCCCATTGCTGGAGCGCAAGCGCGGCGCGTCGATGGTGGCCAGCCTGGCATGGTCTCTCGGCGCGACGATGGCCGCCATGGCGGCGCTGGTGGTGTCCGTTCCGCTCTGGCTCATTCCACCGCTGGTGCTGGTGCTGCCACCGCTGATCTGGGGTTGGCTGACCTACCGCGTCATGGCGTTTGACGCGTTGGCCGAGCATGCGAGCCGACAGGAGCGCGAAGCCATTTTCAAGTGCCACCGCATGCGCCTGCTGACCATCGGCATCTTGTGCGGCTACCTGGGGGCAGCGCCTGGAATCGTCTGGGCGTCCGGGGTGTTGTTCGCTGCGGCGTTTTTCGTCCTGATTCCGTTGGCCGTCTGGATCTACACCCTGGTGTTCGCCTTCTCTTCCCTGTGGTTCACCCACTACGCGCTGGACGCGCTCCAACAGTTGCGTGCCGAACAAACCGGCGGTCCTGCCGGCGGCGGCGCTGGCGCTGCACCCACTCTTACTCCCATTGCACCCGCAAACCCCGCACCATGACCCCTTCCTTCGGACTCATCATCATTGGCGACGAAATCCTGTCCGGCAAGCGCGCCGACAAGCACCTGCCAAAGGTGATCGAGCTGCTGGGAGCGCGCGGTTTGCAGTTGGCCTACGCCGACTATGTGGGTGACGACCCAGGCCGCATTACCGCGACCTTGCAGCGTGCCTTCGCTTCCGGGGATGTGGTGTTTTCCTGCGGCGGTATCGGTGCCACGCCCGACGATCACACTCGCCAATGCGCTGCGCGCGCGCTGAACGTGCCGCTCCGGTTGCATCCAGAAGCGGAATCGTTGATTCGGGAGCGCATGCAGGACGTCGCGACGGAGCAGGGCGTGCCTTATGAGCCCGACCGTGCGGACAATGTGCACCGACTGAACATGGGGGTGTTTCCCGAGGGGGCTCGCATCATTCCCAATCCCTACAACAAGATTCCTGGTTTTTCATGCGACGGCGGTGCCGGCGGTGCCGTGCATTTCGTGCCGGGCTTTCCCGTGATGGCTTGGCCGATGGTGGAATGGGTGCTGGACCGCCACTGTGCGCAGTGGTTCAATCGCGCCCCCCAAACCGAGCATTCCGTCGTGGTCTACGGCGCGATGGAGGCGGCTCTGACGCCGTTGATGGAGCGGATTGAAAGCCAGCACGCGTCGGTACGTGTTTTCAGCCTGCCGAGCGTGGACCATCCCGTGCATGGGCGCCACATCGAGCTTGGCGTCAAAGGCCCCGCAGAGTTGGTGCCCGCCGCCTGGACCGAGTTACAGGCAGCGTTGCATGAATTTGGTGCAAACTGCGGCCCTGAAATGGTGCGAAATCTCTAGAGCCCTGTTTTGCGCCATGAATTGCACTTAAATGGTGCAAATTCAGTGAGGCGGCAGATCTGGAAGAGGGCGTGCTCCGCCTTAGTGCATTGCAGCACCTGGCTGGCACGCAACCTGCTTTTCTTTCGTGGTGTTTTTTTCAACAAGCGCTTAAATCCTGGAGAACCTGATGGCAAAGACCGTTGCAGACGTGATGAAGATGGTGAAGGAGAACGAGGTCAAGTTTGTTGACTTTCGCTTCACCGATACCCGCGGCAAGGAACAGCACGTGACTGTGCCCGTGTCCCATTTCGATGAGGACAAGTTCTCTTCGGGTCACGCATTCGACGGCTCTTCGGTGGCGGGCTGGAAGGGCATTGAAGCTTCGGACATGCAACTCATGCCCGACCCCAACACCGCCAACATCGACCCGTTCTTTGAGGAAACCACGCTGTTCCTGCAATGCGACGTGATCGAGCCGGGCGATGGCAAGGCCTACGACCGTGACCCCCGCTCCATCGCCAAGCGCGCTGAGGCCTACCTGAAGGCTTCCGGCCTGGGCGACACGGCCTTCTTCGGCCCCGAGCCTGAATTCTTCATCTTCGACGGCGTGCGCTGGTCCAATGAGCCCGGCAAGGTCATGTTCGAGATCGAAGAATACGAAGCGCCCTGGAACTCCGGCGCCAAGCTCGAAGGCGGTAACCGCGGCCACCGTCCCACGGTCAAGGGCGGCTACTTCCCCGTGCCCCCCGTCGACAGCACGCAGGACATGCGCGCTGAAATGTCCCTGATCCTCGAATCCCTGGGCATTCCGGTCGAAGTGTTCCACCACGAAGTGGCGGGCGCAGGCCAGAACGAGATCGGCACCAAGTTCAGCACGCTGGTCGAGCGTGCCGACTGGACCCAGGTCCTGAAGTACGTGGTCTGGAACGTGGCCAATGCCTACGGCAAGACCGCGACCTTCATGCCCAAGCCCTACGCCGGCGACAACGGCTCCGGCATGCACGTGCACCAGTCGATCTGGAAGGACGGCAAGAACCTGTTCGCTGGCGACGGCTATGCCGGCCTGTCGGACTTCGCCCTGTACTACATCGGCGGCATCATCAAGCATGCACGTGCCCTGAACGCCATCACCAACCCTGGCACCAACAGCTACAAGCGCTTGGTGCCCGGCTTCGAAGCCCCGGTGAAGCTGGCCTACTCGGCTCGCAACCGCTCGGCATCGATCCGCATTCCTTACGTGGCGAACCCCAAGGGCCGCCGCATCGAGGCACGCTTCCCCGATCCATCGGCCAACCCGTACCTGTGCTTCTCGGCCCTCATGATGGCCGGCCTGGATGGCGTGGAAAACAAGATCCATCCCGGCGAAGCCGCCACGAAGGATCTGTACCATCTGCCGCCCGAGGAAGACAAGCTGGTCCCGACCGTGTGCCACAGCCTCGACCAGGCGCTGGAGTATCTGGACAAGGACCGCGGTTTCCTTACCAAGGGTGGCGTGTTCTCCGACTCCATGCTCGACGCCTACATCGACCTGAAGATGGGCGAAGTCACGCGTTTCCGCATGGCGCCCCACCCCGTGGAATACGACATGTACTACTCGCTGTGATCCCTGGGCTGCAGCCACGGGACACACCACCAAAAGGCGGCTTCGGCCGCCTTTTTTCATGGCGTTGCCAGCGCCGTGACCCATGGGCGAATAACCGCCATGGACCGGGGGCGCCGATTGGCGAGGCCCAGCGATTGGGAGATACTCCCCTGGCATCTCCCGCATGCCGCCGGCATGCCTTGCGAGGAACCTGAATGAAAAAAACACTCATCGCACTGATGGCCGTCGCCGCCGTGGCGCCCGCCGCGTGGTCGCAGGATCGCATCTACCGCTGCGGCAATGAATACACCAACAATGCCAGCCAGGCCAAGGAACGTGGCTGCAAACTGGTCGAAGGCGGCAATGTGACGGTCGTGCAGGGCGCGCGGCCAGGCGGCGCGCCAGCGGCTTCGGGCGCGCCGAGCGCCAGCACCTCGCCCGCCAATGCCCCACGGGTGGACACCAACGACCAGCGCGCGAGGGATTCCGATGCGCGCGCCATCCTCGAAGCCGAACTCCGCAAGGCCGAGGCACGTCAGGCCGAGATCGCCAAGGAATACAACAACGGCGAGCCCCAGCGCACCGCCCTCGAACTGCGCAACCCCCAGCTGTGGATGGAGCGCACCGCCGAGCTGAAGGCCAGCCTCGCCCGCGCGGACAGCGATGTGGCCGGCATCAAGCGCGAACTCGCCCGCCTGCCCGCGGCCAATCGCTGAGCGTGGTGGCTTCTTCCAAACCCGATACCGCGCGCTACCAGGCGCTGGACCTCGTGTCCACGCTGGTGGCTGTGCTGCAACCCGACGGGGCCGTGCTGTTCGCCAATGCGTCCCTGGAGAACATGCTGGGGCTGTCGCGGCGCACGCTCGAAGGCTCCGACTTCAGCGGCTATTTTTCCGACCCGGCGCTGCTGCAGACGGCCCTGGCCGGAGCGCGTGGGCAGGACTTCGCCGCGCTGCGCTTCGAGGCCGCGCTTCGTCGCGCCCAGCAGCAAGATGCGATGCCCGTGCACGTGCACCTGGCGGTCGCAGAGCACACGGGCGAAATCCTGGTCGAACTGTGGCCTCTGGAGGCGCAGGCCCGGCAGGACCGCGAAGAGCGCCTGCGCGAACAGGCTCTCGCCAACAAGGAATTGATCCGCAACCTGGCACACGAGATCAAAAACCCCTTGGGCGGCATTCGCGGCGCGGCGCAGTTGCTGGAGATGGAACTCGACAATCCCGAGCTCACCGAATACACGCAGGTCATCATCCACGAGGCGGACCGGCTGCAGAGCCTGGTGGATCGCCTGCTGGCACCCCACCGCCATCCACACCTGGTGGGCGACGTGAACATCCACGAGGTGTGCGAGCGTGTGCGGTCGCTGGTGCTGGTGGAGTACCCGCAGGGGCTGCGCGTGCAGCGCGACTACGACACCTCGATTCCCGAGTTCCGCGGCGACCGCGCGCAACTCATCCAGGCGCTGCTGAACATCGTGCAGAACGCTGCCCAGGTGCTGACTGAACGCATTGCCGTGGGCGACGCGCTCATCACGTTGAGCACGCGCGTGGCGCGCCAGGTCACCTTCGGCCGGCAGCGGTATCGGCTGGCACTGGAATTGCATGTCATCGACAACGGACCGGGCGTGCCCGAAGCCATCAAGGAGCGGATTTTCTATCCTTTGGTGACAGGGCGTGATGGGGGATCGGGGTTGGGGCTGACGCTGGCGCAAACCTTTGTGCAGCGCCACCACGGATTGATCGAATGCGACAGCGTGCCGGGTCGCACCGATTTCCGAATCCTCATTCCCTTGCCTTGAGGTCCCGATAAGCAATCCATGGGAACAAGGTAGAACCAACACATGAAGCCGATCTGGATAGTAGATGACGACCCCTCGATCCGCTTCGTCCTAGAGAAGGCGCTGGCACGCGAGAGCTTGCCGACGCGCAGCTTCACCCACCCGCGCGAGGTGCTGGAAGCGCTGGCTGAAATCACCCCCGGCGATCCCGAGCGGCAAGGTCCGCAGGTGCTAGTGAGCGACATCCGCATGCCGGGTGGCTCGGGCCTGCAACTGCTGGAGAAAGTGCGCGAACAGCAGCCGGGCCTGCCCGTCATCATCATGACGGCGTATTCCGATCTGGACAGCGCGGTCTCCGCTTTTCAGCGTGGCGCTTTCGAATACCTTCCCAAGCCCTTCGACCTGCCCAAGGCGGTGGAGCTGATCCGCCGCGCCGTCGAAGAAAGCCAGCGCGAAGAAGTCACTGAAGAGCGCCAGACCGCCGCGCCTGAAATGCTGGGACAGGCCCCGGCCATGCAGGACGTGTTCCGGGCCATCGGGCGGCTGAGCCAGAGCCAGGTCACGGTGCTCATCACCGGCGAATCGGGCTCAGGCAAGGAACTGGTGGCGCGCGCGCTGCACAAGCATTCGCCCGTGGCCGGCGGCCCCTTCGTGGCCATCAACACCGCGGCCATCCCGAAAGACCTGCTGGAAAGCGAACTGTTCGGCCACGAGCGCGGCGCCTTCACCGGCGCGCAGACGCAGCGGCGCGGGCGATTCGAGCAGGCGGAAGGCGGCACGCTGTTCCTCGATGAAATCGGCGACATGCCGTTCGACCTGCAAACGCGGCTGCTGCGCGTGCTGTCCGATGGCCAGTTCTACCGCGTGGGCGGCCATGCCGGCGTCAAAGCCCATGTGCGGGTGATCGCGGCGACCCACCAGGACCTGGAACGCCGGGTGAAGGACGGCGTGTTCCGCGAAGACCTTTTCCACCGCCTCAACGTCATCCGGTTGCGCCTGCCCGCGCTTCGGGAGCGCCATGAAGACGTGCCCATGCTGACGCGGCACTTCCTGCAGCAGAGCGCGCGGCAACTGGGCGTGGAGCCCAAGCGCATCTCCGACGCCGCGCTCGTCCGGCTGGGCCAGTTCGGCTTTCCCGGCAACGTGCGGCAACTGGAGAACATCTGCCACTGGCTGACCGTGATGGCGCCGGCGCAGGTGATCTCGCTGCAGGACCTGCCGCCCGAAGTCCTGGAGGCGCCGGTGGCGGCAACGCCGCTGGACGCAGCAGCGGCCTCGCCAGAGCCGCGCAGCGAGGCGCCGGTTTCCACGCTGGCGGCCCCGGCTTCACAAGGCACCGCACCGGCCATTCCTGCAGCGGCGGCGCTGCCCCGGGAAGACCGGGTGTTTGCCGCACCGGCCCTGGGCGCGGCCATCCCGTCGGCCGGGGCGTCGCAGGTGATCCTCGCCGACCCGCCGGGTTGGGAGCAGGCGCTGGAAGCCGAGGCGCACAAGCTGCTGTCCGGGGGGCAGACCGAGGTCTGGGATGCGCTGTCGCGGCGCTTCGAGTCGCGCCTCATCCGCACGGCGCTGGCCGCCACGCACGGACGGCGCATGGAGGCAGCGCAGCGCCTCGGAATCGGTCGCAACACCATCACGCGCAAGATCCAGGAGCTGGGCCTGGATGCACCTGAAGATGCATGACAAAAAGGCCTCCACGGCAATGAAAACGCCGGCATGTAGCTATTGATTTTGTAGCAATAGAGCAAGATCCGGCCAGTGTTTTCACGCCGGCCTGTGCAGGCACGAGTCCTACAGGCGTGCGGTGCACAGGCCGACCTCCGGCGCAATGGATGCCTTGAAGAATGAAGGCACTGTTCAACCAACCGGAGTTACTTCATGTCCGATTTCAACGATGCAAACCGCGACCCTCTGACCAACGAGCCTGGCGCGCACCCCGTGGGCACCGGCGTCGGCGCTGCTGGTGGCGCAATGGCGGGAGCGGCGGCCGGTGCCTTCGGCGGCCCGATCGGCGCCGCGGTGGGTGGTGTGGCGGGTGCGGTGGTCGGCGGCCTGGCCGGCAAGGCGGCTGCCGAGTCGGTCAACCCCACCGTGGAAGACGCCTACTGGCGTGAAAGCTACGACCGCGAGCCCTACTACGTGAAGGGCCGTGCCTATGACGAATACCGTCCTGCCTACGAACTGGGCTGGAGCTCGGTCGGCCGCTATGACGGTGACTTCGAAGCCGTCGAACCCAACCTGGCCCGTGACTGGGGCACGGCACGCTCGACCAGCCGCCTCGAATGGGAAGAAGCCCGTCCCGCTGCCCGCGCCGCCTGGGAGCGCGCAGGCCGCGGCACCACTTTGGCCTCCGACTCCACGTACGGCAACACCTACGACAACACCACTGCCCTGGTGGACAACGACGACGTGGTCGATGTGCTGGACGACCTGCTGGAATCCTGCCGCGATGGCGAATACGGCTTCAAGGCTTCGGCCGAGCACGCCGACTCGCCGGAACTGAAGGGCATCTTCCTGCGCCATGCCAGCGAATGTGCGGCTGCGGCCACGGAACTGGAACGCGAAATCCGCAACCACGGTGGCGAGCCATCCAGCGGTGGTTCGATGTCCGGTGCGCTGCATCGCGGCTGGGTGTCCGTCAAGGCGGCGATGTCCACGCGTGACGACAAGGCCGTGCTGGAAGAGTGCGAGCGCGGCGAGGACGCGGCCGTGGCCCGTTACCGCAAGGCGCTGAAGGCGTCTCTGCCGGCCAACGTGCGTGCCATGGTGGAACGCCAGGCCGAAGGCGCCCAGCGCAACCACGACGAAGTGCGTGCCTTGCGCAATCGCTTCCAGGCTGCGGCATAACGCGTCCGTAGCGGGTTCCGCGAAAGCTGAGCTGCCGCTGTCACCGCCACTGCGGTGGCCGTGGCGGTGGTTATTTCGCTGCAACCCTGTACCTCAAGAGCCCCGGACCCCCGGGGCTTTTTTGCGTCTGCCAGCAATCCTGCAAATCTCGTTCGCATCGTGCTGCGGCGCTTCGCTTGGGGGCCTGCAACGGTCCGTGGACGAACCCTAGAGTGAGCGGTTCACCGGTGGTGTGCCAATCCGGTGGACCATTCCGTTCACAACAAAAGGGGGGAGATTTCATGAACGCAATCCACAGCAGCCCGGTATCTGCCCGGCGGCCGGGCCCCGAACGGGGGCAGAGCTTTCCTGGTGCCGATCGGCGCGAGACCAACGCCAGTACGACCGCGCCCCCGCAACGCTCCCGTGCGCAAACCACGGCGTCTTCGGGCGGGCTCCAGCCGCTTTTTCCACGCTCTGGCAGGCCGCACGGCGACGCCGTCGCGCCTTCGCCCCGGGCTGCATTGCCGCGGCCATCCGGGTCGGTGCGGCCGGCCGGGGGCGAGCATGCCGCCATGCCTGGGTCCATCTCCTCCCTGGAGGCCGCTTCGTTCGTCGAGATCGACCTGTCCGACAGCGTGTCCGACCGGACCTCGGTCTATTTCTCCGCCCGAACGTCTCTCCCTCGGGAGGAGGCGTTGCATGACGCCGCTGAGGACACGATCGCCTCGCTCCTGGGGCCGGGCGCCGCGCAGGCGCCGGACGTGGTCGCGCGGCTGGAGCGCAACACCGAAGTGCTTTTCACGAAAGGCATCGACACCCCGAAGAAGCTCCACGATTTCCTGAGCCAGGCGTGGCGGCACGATGCGACGCTGAGTTTTATCGGAATGGGTTTTGCCGACGGCGCGGGCTACATGGCCGCCATGACGGCGGCCAACGAAAAGCTGGTGGCGATGCTGCCGCTGGCGCTGCTCAAGAATCCCTCCCTGCTGGGGCTGGCGGTGGGCGTCGGCGTGGGCGCGGTGGATGTGTTCACCAGTGTGGTGGGCGGGGCCATCATCAAGCCCGGCATCTACAACGACTACGGCGGCAACGCCCGGTTGCCGGTGTCGCTGCGGCCGGATCCGCATGCAGAGATTCTCAAGAACGCGGGCGTTTCGGCGGGTCTCAACGTGACCAAGAACCTGCCCAGGACGGTGGAGCCCTACATCCAGGCCGCCATTGAGGGCCGGGGCGACCACAGCGTGAACCGTGCCTGGGCGGACCGAATCGACGCGACCTTCATCGATGGGTTCGGCGGCATGCTGGCCGCCGGGGCGAAGAACGTGATGAAGCTGTCGCAGACGGTGCCGTACGACGCTCGCATGCTGCTGCGCGACGACCTGCCCGAGGTCATCGACAAGACCCAGGCCTCCTGGGGCGACAGGATCAAGGCCATGGGCCCGTCGGCGCTGCAGGGCGCCAAATCCCTGGTGACCTCACCCGTGCCGGTCGCGGTCGTGGCCACGGTGGGCCTGTTCGCGTCCGAACTCTTCGCCGCCAACGCCAGCATCGACCTCGCAGGATCGCCGGCATCGCTGCCCCCCGACCGTGCCGATGCCGGCATGCTGGCGGGCAAGCGGGCCTCGTCGGTCATGCTGTTCGGACTCATGTCGGGGTTGATCGAAATCGGGGTCCCGTATGTGGCCCAGGGCGGAGCCTACGCCGCCCGGAAAATCAAGGACGGCTGGCAACAGGCGCCCAACGTGATGGCCTGGGCGCAGGAGTGCCTGGGTCCCACCGCCCGCAGGCCGTCGGATGTGGAAATGGGGCTGGCGGGCGCGGCCCGTCGCTGACCGCTGGCGGCCCTCTGGGCCGCGCGTCTTCGGTGGTCAATCCAGCGTGGCGACGACCGGCGCGTGGTCGCTGGGCTGCGGGTTCTTGCGCGGCGCGCGGTCGATGGTGCAGGCCGTCACGCGCCCCCGCAGCGCTTCGCTCACCAGGATGTGGTCGATGCGCAGGCCGCGGTTCTTCTGGAAGCCCAGCATGCGGTAGTCCCACCACGAGTAGCTCTTTTCGGGCTGGTCGAACAATCGGTAGGCGTCGGTCAGGCCCAGTTGCAGCAGCTGCTGGAAATGGCCGCGTTCCTCCACGGTGTGGTGGATGGTGTCCTTGAGGCCCACCGGATCGAACGAGTCGCGGTCTTCGGGGGCCACGTTGAAATCGCCCAGCAGGGCCAGGCGCGGGTGCGCCTGCAATTCCTCGCGCAGCCAGCGGTGCAGCGCTTCGAGCCACAGCATCTTGTAGGCGAATTTTTCCGACCCCGGTGCCTGGCCGTTGACGAAATAGCCATTCACCAGCCGCAGGGGGCCGTCCGGGGTGTCCAGGGTGGCGGCGATCACGCGGGCCTGCGCGTCTTCGTGGGCGGGGATGTTCCGCACCACGTCGCGCAGCGGGCTGCGGCTCAGGATGGCGACGCCGTTGTAGGTTTTCTGGCCGAAGGCCACCGCGTGGTAGCCGATCTCCTTCAACGCGTCGTGGGGAAACTTTTCGTCCACCAGCTTCAGTTCCTGCAGGCACAACGCGTCAACGGGGTTGTCGGCGAGCCAGGCGATCACCTGGGGCAGGCGCACGGAGAGGGAGTTGATGTTCCAGGTGGCAAGTTTCATGTTCGACCCATCTTGTTGGCGCACGCGCCGTTCGTCTTCGGAGCATCCCCCGCTTGCGGCCATGTGGCTTCGCGCGGGGATGAATCCGCCGATTTTCCCCCGGGTGGGGGACGCCCCACGCGAAATTGCTGGGTGAGGGGACGCTGCGGTGTCGAGGAGGGCCGAATGCCGTGCCGCTTTGGGTCGAGAAGGCCTGCAATGGCCGGGAAAAGAGGCCTGGGTGGCAGCGCGGGGAAACCGAAGGCGGCAGGCCGCGCGGCGGAGAACGAAGGCGTCGTCAAGGCCGGGGAGGGGGCTTATGCGCGGCGCCTTGAAGCCGCAACCGTGGCCCAGCGAAGGCGGTCAGCGCAGCGGCGACAGGATGCCCGTGAGGCGCCGCCAGTCGACGGGCTTGAGAAAGTGGTGGTCCACCACCGCCAGCAGTTCGGTGACGCGGTCGTTGGTGTCCGTCCAGCCGGTCAGGGCGATCAGGACGATATCGTCGTTGTGCTTTTCGCGCACGCGCCGCGCCAGTTCCAGCCCGTCCATGCCCGGCATGTCGAAATCCAGGAGCACGCAGGCCGGCTGGTGCTTTTCGATGTAGTTCAGCGCGTCCGCGCCGCTGTTGGCAATCGCAGCGGTAAAACCATCCAGTTGGAGGGCCATGGCTGCCAGCTCCGCCGTCTCGGGATGATCGTCCACCACCAGTATTTCCGCCGCCCTTTGAGTCATTCCGCTCGTCTTTCTAGTAACTGCGTTTTATACCTGCAAGCGCTCCAACCGCCTATGTCAAAAGACATGGCATGGCCGCCAGCGCCGCGTGGCAAACGGAGTTCCTGCAATAGGGGTTTGTGGGTGGTCGTCACGGCGACGGGGCGAGCGGCGCGTCGGCACGCGCGGTCTCCTGCGGGCCACGCACCTGCGGCAGGCAGTCGGGGTATTCGCGCTGGATGAAGCTGACCAGCGCCTCGCGCACGCGGCAGCGCAGGTCGAACGCCAGGCCCGACGATCGGGCCGAGACCAGCACGCGGATCTGGATGGTGCGCTCGGTCACGTCGGTGAGCTGCAGCACGCTCACGCGCCGGTCCCATTCCGGTGCCGTCTCCAGGATGCGGTCCAGTTCGGCACGCAGCGGGTCCAGCGGCAGGCGGTAGTCCGCGAACAGGAACACGGTGCCCAGGATCTGCGAGCTGGTCCGTGTCCAGTTCTGAAAGGGGTTCTCGATGAACCACTGCAGCGGGATGATCAGCCGCCGCTCGTCCCAGATGGCCAGCACCACGTAGGTGCCCGTGATCTCTTCCACGCGGCCCCATTCTCCCTGCACGATCAGCACGTCGTCGATGCGGATGGGCTGGGCCAGCGCGATCTGCAGGCCCGCGATGATGTTGCTGAACACCGGCCGTGCCGCGATACCGGCCACGATGCCGACCACGCCGGCCGAGGCCAGCAGGCTGGCGCCCACCTGCCGTGCGCCAGGAAAGGTCATGAGCATGAGCGATACCGCGGCCATCACCACGCCCGTCATGGCGGTGCGCGACAGCACCCGGGCCTGCGTGGCCACGCGGCGTGCCGTCAGGTTGTCTTCCACGTTCGCCGGGTAGCGGGCGATGAGCCCGTCCGCCACTCCGCCGATGGCGGCGATCAGCGCCCAGGCCGTCACCGCGATGAGCGCCAGCCCCGTGAGGTGCCGCACCGTGCCGAGGTGGGGCAGCGTCTCGGCCGCGGCCACCCAGACCAATTGCGTGGCGAACAGGGGCAGCAGCACGCGCATGGCGGGGACGCAGGCCTGCACGACGGTCTGCAGCACGGGCAGCCCGCGCGTGGCCCGCAGGGCGAGCAGCGCGGCGATCCGGTGGGCCATGGCACCGGCCATGGCGGCCAGGCTGGCGCCGAGCAAGGTGGCGAGCCAGGGGGAGAGGGACAGGAAATCCAGCATCGTCGAGGGGGCTCCTTGGGGTGGGGTGGCAAGAAAAGAAACGGCGGTGGGATGGGCGGGCCGCTTCGGGGCGGCCGCTCGCCGGCCGGGCGAGATGGGAAACGGACAGGACCGGTTGACCCCCCGGTTTTGACAGGGCGGTGCCCTGGCCGCAGCGGGCCGGGCGCGGGTACATCCCGATTGTCCAGAAACGGCTTGGAAGTAAAAGGTTCCAAGAACTGTTACGTTTTGACATACTGCAGGGCGCGTGCCCCTCAGGCATGTCCTGACCAGTGTGTGTGTCCTGCCGTGATGGAAGGTTCAAAGCGACTGTGATGGTATCTCCACGAATGCATAGCGAGCGCGCTACCTGCGCGACCGCCTTCGGCCCCCGGGGCCGGCCAGCGGCATGGGGTACCGGCCCATGGCGGTGAGCACCCGCTCCGGCGGCATCGGCGGCCTGCACGACCACGCCATGGGCGACGCGCGGTGGCGCCGTGGGGCCGCGCTGGTCATCGCCATGGCGCTGCTCGGTGCGTGGCTGGTGGTCGAAACCGTGGCGCACGTGCGTGCCTCGGGCCGGGGGGAAGAGCGCAGCCGCCAGCTGGCGCACACGGCCGATTCGCTGCTCAACCAGAGCATGGGCAGCCCGATCCTCGGCGCCGTGACGCTGCTGGGACTCAGCGAGCCCGCGCTCAAAGAGGTGGCGACCGGCGAGCTGCCCCCCGATGCGCCCGAGGCGCTCGCCCGCCTGGCCGTGGTGCGCGGCCGGTTCCTCATGAGCGGCGTGTACGTGCTGTCGCGCGATGGCACCGTGGTGGCGCACGAGACGCCGGGCGCGCCGTCCACCGGCATCAACCTGGCCTACCGGCCGTATTTCAAGCAGGCCATCCGGGGCGGCGTGAACGTGTACCCGGCCCTGGGCAGCAACACGCAGGAGCGCGGCCTGTACTACGCCGCGCCGCTGTACGAGGGCGATTCGCCGGCCAGCGCCATCATCGGCGTGGTGATGGTCAAGGTGTCGTTCGACGCGTTCGATGCGCAGATGGCCCGCTCGGGCTACCCCATGCTGCTGATGTCGCCCAAGGGCGTGGCCTTTTCGGCCACCCGGCCTGAATGGCGCTACGCCATGGCGCCGCCGCTCACCCAGGCACGCATCGATGCCGTGCGCGACCAGCGGCAGTTCGGCAAGGTCTTCGACAACGGCGTGGCGTCGGCGCTGCCGTTTCGGCTCGATGCGCGCGAGGTGGTGGTGAACGGGACGACCTACGCGCTCGACAAGCACCCGCTCGACTGGAAGGATCCCGACGGCACCTGGCAGCTCGTCGCGCTGGACGATGTGAGCGCGCTGCTGCCCCCGTCACGGCGCTGGCTGATCGGCGGCGGCACGTTCGCCCTGCTGCTGCTCATGGGCGGGATGATGCTGGAGATGCTGCGCCACCGCGCGCGCATGGCGTCCGCGATGGAGCGGTTCCAGGTGCTGGGCGCGGCGCTGCAGACCAGCCCGGTGGCGGTGGTCATCACCGACGCGCAGGGGCGCATCGAGTGGGTCAACACCGAGTACGAGCGCAACAGCGGCCGCACGCTGCAGGAGGTGCGTGGCCGCAAGCCCTCGGTCATCTCCAGCGGCCAGACGCCACCCGAGACCTACCAGCAACTGTGGGCGCGGCTGCTGTCGGGCCAGTCCTGGCGCGGCGAATTCATCAACCGCCGGGCGGACGGCACCCTGTTCCATGAAGAGGCGACGCTCTCGCCTGTGTTCGACCAGCGGGGCCGGCGCATCGCCATCGTCGGGCTGCACGAGGACGTCACCGACCGCATCACCGCCCACCACGAACTGCAGCGGCGCGAGCGCCTGCTCAACGACCTGCTGGCCCAGCAGACCGCCATCTTCGACAACGCGCCGCCCATCCTGCTGGTGTGCGACGGCGTGTTCCGCCAGTTCAACCCGGCATTCGCCGAGTTGATGAAAGGCTCGGCCACCGAGTTGCTCGGCCACTCCGTGTCGCGGATGTTCGGCGGCGCGCAGGGCCATGGCGTGTTTCTGGAGCGCACCGGCGCCCGGCTGGCGGCGGGCGAGGCGGTCCGGGAGGTCTGCACGCTGCACCGACTGGACGGCACGACGTTCGAGGCCCGCGTGTCCGGCCGCGGCCTGGAGATGGACGGCTTCAGCGATTCGTGCCTGTGGGTGATCGAGGACGTGAGCGAGGCGCGCGCGGCCGAGGAAGCCATGCGCGAGATCAACGACCGCCTGGCGCTGGCGCAGGAGGCTGGCAAGGTGGGCGTGTTCGATCTGGACCTGGCCTCGGACCGGTTGGTGTGGAGCGACAAGCTCGAATCCCTGTACGGCGTGCCGCCGCAGCCGCGAGGGCGCAGCCTGCAGGACTGGCTCGACCGTCTGCACCCCGAAGACCGGGCCCGCGCCCAGGCGCGCATCGACAGCGCGCTGGCTGGCAGCGACGGCCAGTTGCAGGACTCCTGGCGCGTGGTGCGGCACGATGGCGAGGTGCGCTGGTTCCTGTGCGCGGCGCGCATCATCCGCGACGACGAAGGCCGCGCGCGGCGACTGATCGGCGTGCAGGTGGACGTGAACGACCAGAAGCTGCTGGAGGCACAGGTGGCCGAGCAGCTGGTGTTCCAGCAGGCGCTCATCGACGCGATTCCCGTGCCGCTGTTCTACAAGGATGCGGAGGGGCGCTACGTGGGCTTCAACCGGGCCTACGAGCGCGCCTTCGGCGTGCGCCGCAACGACCTCATCGGCCGCACCGTGCTGGACCTGCATTACCTGTCCGAGGCCGAGCGCGCCGCCTTCGACTCCGATGCGCAGTTCGCGCTGAGCGGCGCGCAGTCGGTGCACAAGGAGGTGGACCTGCCCTATGCCGACGGCGAGATCCACCACACGCTGTTCTGGCTGCACGGGTTCCAGAGGCCCGATGGCACGCCGGGCGGCGTGATCGGCACCTTCGTGGACATCACCGACCGCCAGCGTGCCGAGCGCGAACTGCGCCGCGCCAAGGAGATGGCGGAGGAAACCACGGCGCTCAAATCCAACTTCCTGGCCAACATGAGCCATGAGATTCGGACGCCGATGAACGCCATCATCGGCATGTCGCACCTGGCGCTCAAATCGGGCCTCACGCCGCGCCAGAGCGACTACGTCTCCAAGATCCAGCAGGCCGGGCAGCACCTGCTGGGCGTCATCAACGACATCCTGGATTTCTCCAAGATCGAGGCGGGCAAGCTCATCGTCGAAAAGCAGCCCTTCGTACTCGACCGCATGCTGGAGGGCGTGGCCGACGTGGTGGGCTACAAGGCGGGCGTGAAGGGGCTGGAGCTGGTGCTCGATGCCGCGGCCGACGTGCCCGCGCACCTGGTGGGCGATGCGTTGCGGCTGGGGCAGATCCTCATCAACTTCGCCAACAACGCCATCAAGTTCACCGAGCGCGGCGAGATCCACATCCTGGTGCGCGTGCTCGAGCGCGCCGGCCAGCGCGTGCTGCTGCGCTTCGAGGTGCGCGACACCGGCATCGGCATGACCCCCGAGCAGATGGGGCGGCTGTTCCAGAGCTTCCAGCAGGCCGATGCGTCCACCACGCGCCGCTACGGCGGCACCGGCCTGGGCCTGGCCATCTGCAAGAACCTGGCCGAACTCATGGGCGGCGAGGTGGGCGCCGAAAGCGAGCCCAGCAAGGGCTCGGCCTTCTGGGTGACGCTGCCGCTCGATTGCGGCATGACCGTTCCCGCACTGCTGCCGCCGCCCGGCGTGCGCGGGCGCCGCGTGCTGGTGGTGGACGATAACCAGACGGCGGCCACCGTGCTGTCCGACATGCTGCAGGCCATGGGCTTCGAGACGACCGAGGTGGAGTCCGGCCTGCAGGCGCTGGCCGCGCTGCGCCAGGGCATCGACGAGCGGCACCCCTACGGCCTGCTGCTGATCGACTGGCACATGCCGGGCATGGACGGCATCGAGCTGGCCCGCCGCATCCGCGAGATCGGCCTGGACCGCGTGCCGCAGATGCTCATGGTCACCGCCTACGGGCGCGAAGAGGTCATGCTCGCCGCCCGTGCGCAGGGCATCGAGACCGTGCTGGTCAAGCCGGTGAGCGCCTCGGTGCTGTACGACACGCTCATGCAGCCGCTGGAGCACGGCTGGATGCCCACGCAGGCCCACCTGGCCCAGCCCGGCAGCGACCAGCCGCCGCTGGCCGTTCGCGGCGCCACCGTGCTGCTGGTGGAGGACAACGAACTGAACCAGCTCGTGGCCCTGGAGCTGCTGCGCGATGCTGGCTTCGTGGTGGACGTGGCCGCGCACGGGCAGGCCGCGCTCGAATGCATCGAGCGCCAGGACTACGACGCCGTGCTCATGGACATGCAGATGCCCGTGATGGACGGCGAGACCGCCACACGCGCGCTGCGCGCGGACCCGCGCCACTCCAACCTGCCGATCATCGCCATGACCGCCAACGCCATGGAGTCCGACCGCCAGCGCTGCTTTGCCGCCGGCATGAACGACCACGTGCCCAAGCCCATCGAGCCGGCGGTGCTCTGGCGGGCGCTGGCGCGGTGGATCCGGCCGCGCCCGGGGCTGGGTGTACGCCTGGACGAGGCCGGCGGGGCGCCGGGGCCCGCGGTGGCCGCCGGCCCGACGGGCACCGGGGCCTCGGCCGCGACCGCCGCGGCGCTGGGCGGGTCTGCGCAACTGCCCCAGGGCGTGCCGGGGCTCGACACGGCGCTCGGGCTGCAGCGCGCGCTGGGCCGGCCCGCGCTGTATGCCGACATGCTGCGCCGGTTCGCCGAAGGCCAGCGGCACGTGGCGCGCGACCTGTCCGGCGCGGTGCGGGCGCAGGACTGGGAGCAGGCCGAGCGGCTGGCGCACACGCTGCGCTCGGTGGCGGCCAACATCGGCGCGCAGCCGCTGTCCCACGAGGCCGAGGCCCTGGAGCAGGCGCTGCGCACCGGCCAGCGCAGCGCGGCGCTGCAGCGCCTGTGCGACGGCGTGGACCGGCGCGTGGCCGAGCTGCTGGAAGGTCTGGACGCCTGGACCGCGGCAGCGCAGCCTGCCGCCCTGGCGCCGGGGAATGCGCCGCCGGGCCAGCCGGCCCCGATGGCGCTGCGCCCGGCCCTGCAGCGCCTGCGGGTGCTGCTGCAGGCCGATGACCCGGCCGCCGTGGACCATCTGCAGCAAAATAGGCCGGTGCTGGAAAGTGCGTTGGGCGCGGCGTTCGCTGCGCTGGAATCGGATACCCGGAGTTTCGAGTTTGAGCGGGCCTTGGACACGCTGCATGCCGCGGCGCAATCGGACCTCGACGGGTCCGAGCCTTCTCCAGGCGGGGCCGCATGACAGGACCACCCCATGGACATCCCCCATTTCTATGCCGACGAGTCCCTCTTTGTCGAAAAACCCATCGCCACCGTGCTGGTGGTGGACGACACGCCCGACAACCTCACGCTCATGGGCACCCTGCTGCGTGACCACTACCACGTCAAGGTCGCCAACCAGGGCGAGAAGGCCTTGCGGATCGCGCAGTCGTCCCCGCCGCCCGACCTGATCCTGCTGGACATCATGATGCCGGGCATCGACGGCTACGAGGTCTGCCGCCAGCTCAAGGCGCACCCGCAGTCGCGCGACATTCCGGTCATCTTCCTCACCGCGCGCTCCACCTCGGACGACGAGCGCACGGGCCTGGCCGCCGGTGCGGTGGACTACATCACCAAGCCCATCAGCCCGCCCATCCTGCTGGCGCGCGTGCACACCCACCTGGCGCTGAAGGCCACCGCCGACTTCCTGCGCGACAAGAGCGCCTACCTGGAGCGCGAGGTGGCCATGCGCACGCTGGAAGTGCAGGCCATCCAGGACGTGACCATCATGGCCATGACCTCCCTGGCCGAAACGCGCGACAACGAGACGGGCAACCACATCCGCCGCACGCAGCTGTACGTGAAGGCGCTGGCCGAGCACCTGCGCCTGCACCCGCGCTTCGAGCAGACGCTGACCGAACGCATGATCGAGCTGCTGTACAAGTCGGCGCCGCTGCACGATATCGGCAAGATCGGCATTCCCGACCGCATCCTGCTCAAGCCCGGCAAGCTCACGGTGGAAGAGTTCGAGGTCATGAAGACGCACACCACGCTGGGCCGCAACGCCATCGAGGACGCCGAGCGCCGCCTGGGCATGCGCGTGGCCTTCCTGAGCGTGTCCAAGGAGATCGCCTACAGCCACCAGGAAAAGTGGGACGGCAGCGGCTACCCGGAGGGCCTGGCGGGCGATGCCATTCCCGTCTCGGCACGGCTCATGGCCGTGGCCGATGTGTACGACGCGCTCATCAGCAAGCGCATCTACAAGCCCGCGTACTCGCACGAGCAGGCCTGCGCCACCATCGTGCGGGGCCGCGGCACGCATTTCGACCCCGACATGGTGGATGCCTTCGTGGACCTGGCCGACGACTTCCGAGACATCGCGCTCAAGTACCCCGACCCGGAATAGGCCGGCACGGGCCACGGGCCCGAAAAGAAAAAAGGGACTGCCGCTCGGCCCACGGGCCGCAGCGGCAATCCCTTCGCGCGGGCGCGGCCGGGTCAGCGGGCGCCGGTGGCGGCTTCGCCGTCCTCGGCCGGGGTGGCCGGCGCCACGTCGTCCAGGCCGTCCGTGGGCAGCGAGAGGTTGGCCGCCGCCTGGCGCACGGCCGCCTTGTCACCGGCGCTGGCGAACTGGCTGTATTTGCTCAGGATGGGCACCAGCTGGCCGTAGATGCGCGGTGCGCCGGCCAGGCATTCGCGCTGCTCCAGGAAGTCCGCCTCGCCCGTGAAGTTGCCCACCAGGCCGCCGGCCTCGGTCACCAGCAGCGAGCCGGCCGCCACGTCCCAGATCGACAGGCCGGTCTCGAAGAACGCTTCGGTGTAGCCCGCGGCCACGTAGGCCAGGTCCAGCGCGGCGGCGCCCGGGCGGCGCAGGCCGGCGGTGCGCTGCATCACGTCGGCCATGATGTTCAGGTAGTTCTTGAAGTTGTCGCCCGGGCGGAACGGAAAGCCGGTGGAGATCAGGCATTCCTTGAGCTGCGTGCGCTTGGAGACGCGGATGCGGCGCTCGTTCAGGTAGGCGCCGCGGCCCTTGGTGGCGGTGAAGAGGTCGTTGCGGGTCGGGTCGTAGATCACGGCCTGCTCGACCTTGCCGCGCACGGCCAGCGCGATGCTCACGCAATAGACCGGAAAGCCGTGGATGAAGTTGGTGGTGCCGTCCAGCGGGTCGATGATCCAGACGAACTCCGAATCCTTCGCGCCGTATTCGCTGCCCGATTCCTCGGCCAGGATGCCGTGGCCGGGGTAGGCCGTGAGCAGCGTCTCGATGATGGCCTTTTCGCTCGCGTGGTCCACCTCGGTCACGAAATCGTTGATCTGCTTTTGCGAGATCCGCACGGATTCCACGTCCAGGGCCGCGCGGTTGATGATGGCGCCGGCGGCGCGTGCGGCCTTGATGGCCACGTTGAGCATGGGGTGCAGATTGGTCGACATTGGATTGTGGCGTGGGCCGGGCGCGCGGCAAGGGCGGCCTGGCGGTTCAGGAACGGGGAATGGCGCCCCGGCGATGCGGACGGCGACAATGAGCGCGCGATTTTACCCGTACTGCCTTTTTTCACCGACCGCGCGCCATGAAGACCCGTTTCATCCTCCTCCACACCAGCCATGCCGGCAACGTCGGCGCCGCCGCCCGCGCCATGAAGACCATGGGCTTCGGCGACCTGGTGCTCGTCGCCCCGCGCTGGGCCAACGTGCTGCGCCGCGAGGAAACCATCCAGCGCGCCAGCGGCGCCTTGGACGTGCTGGAGAACGCGCGCATCGTCGCCACGCTGGACGAGGCCCTGGACGGCATGAGCCACCTGTGCGCCACCGCCATGACCCCGCGCGACTTCGGCCCGCCGACGCGCTCGCCGCGTGAGCATTTCGAGTTGCTATTGAAAAGTGAGCAACATGCCCTAGAAGAACATGTGCTGGAGCCCGATTTGGCTCCCACTCCCACTGCGGAGGCCGGCGTGGCCTTCCTGTTCGGCAGCGAGCGCTTCGGCATGGCCAACGACGACGTGTACCGTTGCCACGTGGCGCTGTCGATTCCCACCAACCCCACGTTCGGCTCGCTCAACCTGGGGGCAGCCATCCAGGTCGTCGCCTACGAATGGCGCCTGGCGCTCGGCGGTTTCCCCGCCGCCGACGGCGCGGCGGCCGCAGCACCCGCCACCGAGCGGGCCGACGCCGCGCAGGTGGCCGGCATGCTGGCGCACTGGGAGCGCGCGCTGGTGGACATCGGTTTTCTCGACCCCGCCGCGCCCAAGAAGCTCATGCCGCGCCTGAACCAGCTGTTCAACCGCGCGCAACTCACGCCCGAGGAAATCCACATCCTGCGCGGTGTCGCCAAAGCCATGACCGGCGCCGCGCAGGCAAAGCGCTAGACTCGGCGGCTCTTTTTCCGCTGCGCCCCCACGCCCCACCACCCCATGTTTGCCCGCCTGCGCTCCGACGTCCAGTGCATCCTCGACCGCGACCCCGCCGCGCGCAGCACCTGGGAGGTGGTCACCTGCTACCCCGGCCTGCATGCGATCTGGCTGCACCGTCCGGCGCACTGGTGCTGGCGCCACGGCCTGCCATGGCTGGGGCGCTTCATTTCGCATTTCGCGCGCTGGATGACCGGCATCGAGATCCACCCGGGCGCCAGGATCGGCGAGCGCGTCTTCTTCGACCATGCCATGGGCGTGGTGGTCGGCGAAACCGCCGAAATCGGCGACGGCTGCACCATCTACCAGGGCGTGACCCTGGGCGGCACCTCGCTCTACAAGGGCGCCAAGCGCCACCCCACGCTGGGCAAGGACGTGGTGGTGAGCGCCGGCGCCAAGGTGCTGGGCGGCTTCGAGGTGGGCGACGGCGCCAAGATCGGCAGCAACGCGGTGGTCATCAAGCCCGTGCCGCCAGGCGCCACGGCCGTGGGCATCCCGGCCCGCATCATCCCCTCCAAGGCCGGCCAGAGCGCCGACGTGACCGAGCCGCAGGCCGCGCGCCCGTTCACTGCCTACGGCATCACGCAGGAAGACGACCCGCTTTCGCAGGCCATGCGCGGCCTGATCGACAACGCCTCCTCGCAGGAGCACCAGATCGCGCTGCTGTGGCAGGCCATCGAAAAGCTTTCGGCCAACCCGCAGGCCCCGGCCAAGGACTGCGTGCCCTGCGACGCGGCGCGCGAGGAGCAGTTTCAGGCGGACAAGCTCAACGAGTTGGTGGGGAAGTGACCCGGCGCCTTGGCTGGTGGCCGGTGGCGGCCCCGGCTTCGATGTTCAAGCCAAAAAGGCCTCCGGCGCAATAAGTACTAAGGCGTTGCGCTATAAAAAATATAGCATCAGCGCCGCACGGCCGATTTCGGCCGGAACGCCTTGCACACCGCGTCGTGCGTTTCCAGGTACGGCCCGCCGATCAAATCGATGCAGTAGGGCACCGCGGCGAAGATGCCCGGCACCACCGGGCTGCCGTCCTCGCCCCGCAGGCCTTCCAGCGTTTCCGCAATCGCCTTGGGCTGGCCGGGCAGGTTGATGATGAGCGTGCTGCCGCGCACCACCGCCACCTGGCGCGAGAGGATGGCCGTGGGCACGAAGCGCAGGCCGATCTGGCGCATCTGCTCGCCGAAGCCCGGCATCTCCTTGTGGGCCACGGCCAGCGTGGCCTCGGGCGTCACGTCGCGCAGGGCGGGGCCCGTGCCGCCCGTGGTCAGCACGAGGCTGCAGCCGGCGGTGTCGGCCAGCTCGATCAGCGTGGCGCTGATGGTGGCCTGGTCGTCGGGGATCAGCCGGGGCTCGAAGGCGATGGGGTTGTGTAGCGCGCGGGCCAGCCAGTCCTGCAGTGCGGGCAGGCCCTTGTCCTCGTAGACGCCGGTGCTGGCCCGGTCGCTGACGGAGACGATGCCGATGCGCACCGGCTCGAAGCCGCCGGTCGCGGCAGGTGCCACGGCCTCAGGCATCGCGGCCGGTCTCTTCGTGGCGGGCGTGGGTGGCCGCGTCTTCCATCTGTTCGCGCACGAGCTGGAACAGCTCGCGGTAGGCGCGGCCCTTGCGCGGGGCCAGGCCCTCGGACACCTGCACGTTCGCGACCTTGCCCTCGGGCTGCGCATCCTTGCGCGCCTGGCGGATCAGCGCGCGGATCTGCTGCGTGTCGGTGCGCGGAAAGCGCTCCAGCCAGTCGGGCAGCGCGGCGTCGTCGGCGATCAGCCGGTCGCGCCAGCGCTCGGAGGCGTGCAGCGCGAGCTTTTCGGCGGCCGAGCCGTTGTGCTGCTCGTCCAGCGCGGCCTGGGCGGCGGCCACGGCGGCGGGATCGAGCTGGCGCATGATCTTGCCGACGTACTGCATCTGGCGGCGCTTGCCCTCGAAGTTGGTGATGCGCCTGGCCTCGGCCAGCGCGTCGCGCAGCTTCTCGGGCAGCTGCAGGCGTTCCATCAGGTCGGCGCGCAGCGTGAGCAGGTCTTCGCCGAGCTTCTGCAGCGCATCGCTCTCGCGCTTCAGGTCGGTCCGGCTCGCTTCGTGCGTGCCTTTGAGCTCGGCTTTCAGTTCGATGTCCAGCTCGCTGCCTTCGGCAACGAACTGGCCTCGCACGTAGTAGCCTTTTTTGGGTTTGCGTGACATGGTGGGGGCAATGGGAGGGGCACGCGTGTGCCCATACAGGCTTCGGCACCTTGGCGCCGAAGGCGGCAAGTATCATAGCCGCCGATATGAATACACCCAGCCCACGCGCCGCCGGCGCCGCCCCGAAGACACCCGACAGCGGTTTCAGCTACACCCGCCCGTTTTTCGAAGACCTCGTGGACCGAGCCCTGGCGCACGCCAAGAAGCTGGGCGCCACCGACGCCGGCGCCGAGGCCTCCGAGGGCTGCGGCCTGTCGGTCAGCGTGCGCAAGGGCGAGCTGGAGAACGTCGAGCGCAACCGCGACAAGTCGCTGGGCGTGACGGTCTACATCGGCCACCGGCGCGGCAACGCCAGCACCTCGGACTTTTCCAGCGCCGCCATCGAGCAGACCGTGCAGGCCGCCTACGACATCGCCCGCTTCACCGCGGAAGACCCGGTGGCCGGCCTGCCGGACGAGGCCGACATCGCTCCCGAGGACTCGCACCGCGAGCTGGAGCTGTTCCACCCCTGGGCCATCACCAGCGAGGAGGCCGCGCGCATCGCCATGGAATGCGAGGCCGCCGCGCTGCAGACCAGCCGCCGCATCACCAACAGCGAAGGCGCGGGCGTGTCGGCCCAGCAGAGCCACTTCTTCAGCGCCCACACGCGTGGCTTTCGCGGCGGCTATGCCAGCTCGCGCCACAGCCTGTCGGTGGCGCCCATCGCCGCGCTGCCCGGCAAGAATGCCGACATGCAGCGCGATGCCTGGTACAGCTCCATGCGCGATGCGCGCGAGCTGGCCGCGCCCGCCCAGGTGGGCCGCTACGCCGCCGAGCGCGCCCTGAGCCGCCTGGGCAGCCGCAAGATCCCCACCACGCAGTGCCCCGTGCTGTTCGAGTCGCCCCTGGCGGCCGGCCTGCTGGGCGGCTTCGTGCAGGCCGTGAGCGGCGGCGCGCTGTACCGCAAGAGCACCTTCTTGCTCGACTCGCTGGGCAAGCCGGTGCTGCCCAAGCACATCGACATCCTGGAAGACCCGTTCATTCTTCGCGGCAAGGGCAGCTCGCCCTTCGACGATGAAGGCGTGCGCGTGGCGCCCCGCAAGGTGGTGGACGCCGGCCGCGTGGAGGGCTACTTCCTCTCGAGCTACTCGGCGCGCAAGCTGGGCATGAAGACCACCGGCAACTCGGGCGGCTCGCACAACCTCACGCTCACCTCGCGTCGCACCCGCGCGGGCGACGACCTCGACGCCATGCTGAAAAAGCTGGGCACCGGCCTGTTCGTGATTGAGCTGATGGGGCAGGGCGTCAACTACGTGACGGGCGACTACTCGCGCGGCGCCAGCGGCTTCTGGGTGGAGAACGGCCAGATCGCCTACCCGGTGCACGAGATCACCATCGCCGGCAACCTGAAGGACATGCTGAAAGGCATCGAAGCCGTGGGCGCCGATGCCTACAACTACGGCGCCAAGACCGTGGGCTCGATCCTCGTGAACCGCATGAAGGTGGCGGGCAGCTGATGCAACACGCAGCGGTGCCGAAAGCACCTGCCCCAACAAAAAACCCGCCAGCGGCGGGTTTTTTGTTGGGCTGAGCGAAAACCGATCAGCGCTGGCGGCGCAGGCGGGCGATGCCGAACATGCCGAGCAGCGAGGCCATCAGGATCAGGCCCCATTCGGACACCGTGGGAATGGGCGATGCCGTCACCGCGGCGGCCGCCATGGAGAAGCTCACGGGCGAGGCGTTGGCCGTGCTGCGGGAGGTGTCGGTCACGGTGGAGACGAGGCAGGTGTTGGTGACCCCGCTGTTGCCCGTGCCCACGGTCTGGCAGCCGGAATTGTGGGTGGCGGTGCCTGCGTTGCCGGCGATCACTGCGGCCGTGAAACGGTCCGCCGTGGTGTGGGGCGCCGTGCCCGTCAGCCACAGCACGGCCTGCATCAGATTCACGTTCGTGATGTTGCCGGAGGCGTCGGTGGAGATGCGCAGCGTGTTCAGGCGCGCATTGGCATCGGTCGAGGCGACGGTATCGAGCCCGGTGGAAAAGCTGTAGGAGGTGACGGTCGAGCCGATCTCCAGGTTGCTGGCGTTGGCCGGCAGGTTGCCGGCCGTCGTGAACGTGCCGGTGACGTTGTTCGTGGTCAGGAAGTTGGCGCACAGGCTCGCGGGCGTCGTGGTGCAGTTCGTGTAGTTCTGCAGGCTGGCGTAGTTGCCGGTGCTGTTGATGTTGACCGTGGCACCGAACGATGTGCCGGCCGCCAGGGCGAACGCAGTGCCCAATAGGATTTTTCTCATAACCGCCTCCAAGGGTTAGTAATTGTTACCGGCCGAAAGTTTAATGCGGAACCGCAAACGATTCTGTAACTGTTGCATTGGTGCCAATTTCGAAAGCCACCGCCCTGACGCGGCGAGCCAGGGTGGTGGCACCGATGGCCCCCCGTTTCCCCGGAAGGCCGCCCGCGCGCTCCACGCAGCCGGTGGGACCGCTCAATACGCGGCACCCGCCTGGGGCGGCACCGCCGCCACCGCCGGCCCGCCGAACTGCGCGCGCAGCTTGCGTGCCGCGCCCACGAACATCAGCACGTCCACCCCCACTGCCACGAAGGTGCAGCCCAGGTCCAGGTAGCGCTGCGCCAGCACCGGATCGGACGTGAGCGTGCCGGCGGCCTTGCCGCTGGCGATGATGGTCCGCATGGCGCCTTCGATGGCGGCCTGCACGT
Organism: Acidovorax sp. SUPP2825; assembly: GCF_030158995.1. Classification (NCBI taxonomy): domain Bacteria; kingdom Pseudomonadati; phylum Pseudomonadota; class Betaproteobacteria; order Burkholderiales; family Comamonadaceae; genus Acidovorax; species Acidovorax sp. SUPP2825. The sequence goes on from NZ_BQXK01000027.1 coordinate 29,764, forward strand.
CGGGGTGGCCGGGGTTGCCGCGGTGGCCCATGGACGCGGCCAGGTCGGCCGGGCCGATGAAGACGCCGTGCACGCCGTCCACCGCGCAGATGGCGGGCAGGTTCTGCAGCGCCGTCACCGTTTCGGCCTGCACCAGCAGGCAGACCTCGTCGTCGGCCACCTGCAGGTAGTCCGCGCGGCTGTTCCATTGCGACACGCGGGCCACGGCGCTGCCCACGCCGCGCGTGCCGTGCGGCGGGTACTGCGTGGCGGCGGCAATCGCGCGGGCCTGCTCGGCCGTGTCCACCATGGGCACGAGCAGGGTGCGCGCGCCGATGTCCAGCATCTGCTTGATGAGCGATGCGCTGCCTTCCACCACGCGCACCACCGGCTGGGCGGGCTGCGCGGCCACGGCCTGCAGCGTGGCGAGGGTGCTGCGCACGTCGTTGGGTGCGTGCTCGCCATCGATCAGCAGCCAGTCGTAGCCGGTGGTGGCCGCGGCCTCGGCCAGGTACGGGTCGGCCATCGACAGCCACAGGCCGATCTGGGGCCGGCGGGCGGCGAGGGCGGATTTGAAGGGGTTGTGTGCGGGCATGGTGCGGGTGGGGCGTGAAGCGAAGGGGGTAAGGAGAGCGAAGGGTAGCCGGCCGGGCTCAGCCTCCGGCCAGCAGGTGGCCCGGCGGCAGCGGCCGGCCCTGCAGGTGGTCCACGATGTTGCGCGCCGTGGCGGTGGCCACGCGCAGCGCGGCATCGCGCGTCACGCCGGCGACGTGGGGCGTCAGCAGCACCTGGGGCAGGGCGTTGAGCGGGTGGTCCACGGGCAGGGGCTCGGTGTCGAAGGTGTCCAGCCCCGCGCCGGCGAGGTGGCCGCTGCGCAGCGCCGACAGCAGGGCCGCTTCCTCCACCACCGGGCCGCGCGCGGTGTTGACGAGAATGCTGCCGGGCCGCAGGCAGTCCAGCTCGCGCGCTCCGATCAGGCCGCGCGTGCGGTCGGTCAAGGGGCAGTGCAGGCTCAGGATGTCCACGCGCGCCAGGAAGGCGTGCAGGTCCGGCTCGGTGGCAAAGCCGTCGGCCTGGCCCGCCGGGCGCAGCACCAGCACCTGTGCGCCCAGCGCGGCGGCCAGCCGCGCGGTGGCGCGGCCGATGCTGCCGTAGCCCACGATGCCCACCGTGCTGCCCCGGAAATCCCGGCCCTGCCACTGGCTGTCGGCCCAGCCGCCCGCGCGCACGCGCCGGTCCAGCTCGGGCAACTGGCGCGTGAGCGCGAGCATCAGCGCCAGCGCGTGCTCGGCCACCGCATCGGCATTGGCGCCCAGGGCCACGGCCACCGCCACGTGGCGCCGCTGTGCCGCTGCCCGGTCCACGCTGTCCACCCCGGCGCCGTTCTTGGCCACGATGCGCAGCGCGGGCGCGGCGGCCATCACGCGCTCGGTGATGGGCTTGGAGCCGCGCAGCACGATGGCCTGCGCGCCCGTGGCGGCCAGCCGTTCGGCCAGCGTGTCCTCGGTGATGGGCTCGGCCATGCAATGCACGCGGCCACCGCTGCGGCGCACCAGGTCCTGCGCGGCCTCGGGCCAGTGCGCGGCGGTGACGAGGACATCGAACGGGGCGGTGGAAGGTGCCAGGGAGGATGGGGCCGGATCGGGCGTCGTGGAAACGTTCATGGCGCGTGCGTGCAATGGGGCAAATGGGGAAATGGGGTCGGCGAGCTGAGCAGGCGCAACGCAGGGCGGGCCGGGCCACGCCCGCCCCGTGTGTGCCCTGTCAGTCGATGCGGATGCCGTTGGCCTGGATCACCTTGCCGTAGCGGCCCAGCTCGTCCTGCGTGAAGCGGGCCAGGGCCTGCGGCGTGCCCGGCTGCGGGCGCACGCCCAGCGCGGCCATGCGTTCCAGCACCTCGGGCTGGCGCAGCACGGCGTTCAGCGCGGTGTTCAGGGTGGCCACCACGTCCTTGCTGGTTTTGGCGGGGGCGTACAGGGCATACCAGGCGTTGACCTCGAAGCCGGGGTAGCCCGCCTCGGCGAAGGTGGGCACGTCCGGCAGTTCGGGCAGGCGCGCGGGCGCGGCCACGGCGAGCGCCCGCACCTTGCCGCCCTTGATGAGCGGCGAGGCGCTGGTGAGCGTGTCCAGGATCATGTCCAGCCGCCCGCCCATCAGGTCCATGGTGTGGGCGTTGCCGCCCTTGTAGGGCACGTGGTTGATCTGCACCTGCGCGGCCTGCTTGAAGAGTTCCGCCGCCAGGTGCAGCGGTGAGCCGTTGCCCGACGAGCCGTAGTTGAGCGCCCCCGGCTGCTTGCGCGCGGCCTCCACCAGCGCGCGCACGCTGGTGTACGGCGAATCCTGCGCCACCACCAGCACCATCGGCACCACGCCGATCAGCCCGATGGGCGTGAAGTCGGCCACCGCGTCGTAGCCGGGCTTGGCATACAGGTGCGGGCTCACCGCGTGGCTGGCCAGCGAGCCCAGCACCAGCGTGTAGCCGTCCGGTGCGGCCTTGGCGGCCACCGTGGTGCCGATGGTCGTGCCGGCGCCCGGCCGGTTGTCGATCACCATGGGCTGCTTGAGCGCATCGCCCAGCTTCTGCCCCACGAGCCGCGCCACGGCATCGTTGGCGCCGCCGGCCGGGTAGGGCACCAGCAGCGTGACGGGCTTGGTCGGATAGGCGTCGGCCGCGTGGACGGCGGCGAGCGGCGCGGCCAGCCCGCACAGGGCGAGCGCGGCCGATACGACGAGCGCTCGGCGGCCGGTGGTGGTGCGGGTGCGGGTGAGTGCGCCGGGGTGTGCATGGGCACGGGAAGCGATGGGAACCATGGTGTTGTCTCCTGGTGTGTGGTTTTTACTTGGACGAAAAAACCGGCACCGCGCCCATGTCGCGCCGTGCCGGTGGGGAAATCGATCAATGCATGAGGGGCTTCCGTGGTGGGGGCTTGCGTGGCGGTGACAGGCGGTTGGGTGGAGGGCGCTTCGTGCGGTCGGTGTGCTGGTGTGGGCCGTGTGCCCCTCAGCCCAGCCCCCCCTGGCACACATACTTCGTGTGCAGGTAATCTTCCAACCCGTGCGTCGATCCCTCGCGCCCGTAGCCCGACTCCTTCACGCCCCCGAACGGCGCCGCCTCCGCTGCCAGCGCCCCTTCGTTGATGCCCACGATCCCCGTCTCCAGGGCCTCCGCCACGCGCCAGATGCGGCGCACGTCCTGGCTGTAGAAGTACGCCGCCAGGCCGAACGGCGTGTCGTTGGCCGCGGCGATCACTTCTTCTTCATTGTCAAAGCGCGTGAGCGGCGCCACCGGGCCGAACGTCTCCTCGCAGGCGCAGGCCATGGTCGCATCGGCGTTCTCCAGCACCGTGGGGGCGTAGTAGGTCGCGCCCAGGTCGGTCAGGCGTTGTCCACCCGTGAGCACCCTGGCGCCCTTGGCGACTGCATCCTGCACGTGCCGCTCGATCTTCTCCACCGCCCGGGCGTTGATCATCGGCCCGATCTGCGAGGCGGGGTCGCTCGCCGGCCCCACCTTCAAGGCCGCCACGCGGGCGGTGAGCTTCTGCGCGAACTCGGCATGCACCTTCGTGTGCACGAACACCCGGTTGGGGCACACGCAGGTCTGGCCGCCGTTTCTGAACTTGGCGGCCATGAAACCGTCCACGGCGGCGTCCACGTCGGCGTCCTCGAACACGATGAAGGGGGCGTTGCCGCCCAGCTCCAGCGACAGCTTCTTGAGCGTGTCGGCGCTGCGGCGCGCCAGATGTTTGCCCACCGGGGTGGAGCCGGTGAAGGTGATCTTGCGCACGCGCGGGTTATCGAGCCACACATCCACCACCTCGGGCGTCTTCTCGCGCGAGGCGGTGACGATGTTCAACACCCCCGGCGGCACCCCGGCCTCGTGCGCCAGCAGCACCAGGGCGAGCGACGTGAGGGGCGTGTCCTCGGCCGGCTTGCAGACCACGGTGCAGCCGGCGGCCAGGGCCGGGGCGATCTTGCGGGCGATCATCGCGGCGGGAAAGTTCCACGGCGTGATGGCGGCCACCACGCCCACGGGTTCCTTCAGGGCGAACATGCGCCGGCCGGGCACGGGGGCGGGGATGACCTCGCCGTTCATGCGCGTGGCCTGTTCGCCGAACCATTCGATGTAGCTGGCGGCATAGGCCACCTCGCCCTTGCCTTCGGCCAGGGGCTTGCCCTGCTCCAGGGAGATCAGGGCGCCCAGGTCGTCCTGGTGGGCCAGCACCAGATCGTTCCAGCGCTTGATGATGGCCGCGCGCTGCTTGGCGGGCACCTGGCGCCAGGCGGGGAAGGCGGCATGGGCGGCTTCCAGCGCGGCCCGGGCCTCGGGGGCGCCGGAGTCGGGCACCTCGGTGATCACGGTGCCGGTGGCGGGGTCGGTCACGGGCAGCAGCGCGCCGGGGCCGGGGTGCCAGTGCCCCGCGATGAAGTTGGCGCTGCGGATCAGGTCGGGGCGGTGGAGGGTCAGGGGCATGGCAGGGAAGGAAGGGGGTTGGAATGAAATCGGGCTCCAGTGCAAATGACACTAGGGCATCGTGCTATCAATTTTGTAGTGATGGTGCCTGGCCCGGTTCAGACAGGATCAGCTCACGATGCCCAGGTGCCACGGCACGAACTCGTGGTCGCCCAGGCCCAGCAGCTCGCTCTTGGTGGCGCCGCCGCTTGCGTGCCGCAGGATCTGCTCGAAGATGCGCTGGCCCATCTCGGGCACCGTCAGTTCGCCGTCCAGGATCACGCCGCAGTTGATGTCCATGTCTTCCTCCAGCCGCTGGTACATGGCCGTGTTGCTGGCCAGCTTGATCGTCGGCGCCGGCTTGCTGCCGAACATCGAGCCGCGCCCGGTGGTAAAGCAGATCAGCTGCGCGCCGCTGGCGATCTGCCCCGTGGCCGCCACCGGGTCGTAGCCCGGCGAATCCATGAAGACGAAGCCGCTCTCGTCGATGCGCTCGGCGTATTCGTACACCGCGCGCAGCGGCGTGGTGCCGCCCTTCATCGCCGAGCCGAGCGACTTTTCGAAGATGTTCGCCAGCCCCCCGGCCTGGTTGCCGTGGCCCACCACGCCGTTGAACTGCGCGTTCTGCCCGGCCGCGTAGCGCTCCCACCAGGCCAGGCGGTCCAGCAATTTTTGCCCCACCTCGGGCGTGATCGCGCGGCGCGTGAGCATGAACTCCACGCCGTGGATCTCCGGCGTTTCCGACAGGATGGCCGTGCCGCCGTGGCGCACCAGCACGTCCATCGCCGCGCCCAGCGCCGGATTGGCCGTGATGCCCGAGAACCCGTCCGAGCCGCCGCACTCCAGCCCGATCTTGAGGTGGCTGGCGCTCACCGTGCTGCGCCGCGCGGCGTTGGCGGCGGGCAGCATCGCCTTGATCGCCTCCACGCCTGCGGCGATGGTGGCGCGCGTGCCGCCCACCTCCTGCATCACCAGCGTGCGCATCAGGCGCCCGCGCTGCAATCCTTGCGAATCCACCAGCCCATCGACCTGGTTGCGCTCGCAGCCCAGGCCCACGATCAGCACGCCCGCCAGATTGGGGTGGCGCGCATAGCCGGCGATCGTGCGGCGCAGCACGTCGAAATGCTCGCTGGGCGACGACATGCCGCAGCCGCTCGTCTGCGCGAACGCCACCACGCCATCGACGTGCGGGAACGTCTTCATCCGCTCGGGCGTGAAGTGAGCGGCGATCTGCTTGATGACCGTGGCCGAGCAGTTCACCGACGACAGGATGCCGATGAAGTTGCGCGTGCCCACGCTGCCGTCCTCGCGCACGAAGCCCTGGAACGTGGCGCGCTCGGCTTGCGGCACATAGTCCACCGGCCGCACGTCCGCGCCGAAGGCCGGGTCGCGGTAGTAATCGACCAGCTCGATGTTGTGGCTGTGCACGTAGTCGCCCGGCTCCAGGTCGCGCGTGGCCACGCCGATCACCGTGTCGTACTTCTTCACCTGCTCGCCCTGCGCGATGCGCCGCGCGGCGATCTTGTGGCCCGCCGGCACCTGGGCGCGCGTGCGCACGCCCAGTTCGGCAATGGCCTGCCCGATCGCCAGCGCCGACTTGGCCACCAGCACGTTGTCGTTGGGGTGCAAGTGCAGCAGCGGGCTGTCGGTGGGGGCGGGGAGCGGCGCAATGGCGTTCATCGGTGGGGCTTTCGGGTGGGGGCGCTTCGGGAGGGGCGCTCTCTCGCGGGGTGGGGCGGCGCGGCGGCTGCGATGCCGCCGCCCGTTCGCTCGGTATCAGCTCTTCATCAGCTCGCGCAGCTTGAGCTTGTCGATCAGCACGGTCTCTTTGGCGTAGACCGTGTTCACGTATTTTTCGTAGTCGGGGCCGTCCAGGTACAGCAGCGGCGCATCGAGCCGGTCGGCCACGGCCTTGAACTCGGGGCTCGCCACGGCCTGGCGGAAGGCTTCGCGCAGCTTTGCCGCAATGGCCGGGTCCAGCCCCTTGGGCGCACCGATGCCGTTGGGCGCATCCACCACCACGTCGTAGCCCAGCTCGCGCAGCGTGGGCGTGTCCTTGAAGCGCGCGGTGCGCTGCTCGCCCCAGGTGGCCAGCAGGCGCAGCTTGCCGGCCTCGACATGCGGCGCCCACGAGCTGGAATCGGCCAGCGCATCCACATGGCCGCCCAGCACGCCCTGCAGCGCCTCGGCGCCGCCCTTGAACGGCACGTGGTTCAGGCGGATGCCCGCCACGCTGGCGAATTCTTCCATGCCCACGTGCGTGGCACCGCCCACCCCCGCGTGCGCATAGGTTACCTGGCCGGGGTTCGCCTTGGCGTGCTGCACGAAGTCCTGCAGCGTCTTGAACCGCGAATCGGCCGGCACCGCGATGCCGAAGGTCTGGCCCGAGGTGCGAGCGAGGTAGGTGAAGTCCTTGCGCGGATCGGCCTGCAGGGTGCCCAGTTGCGAGAACCGCGTGACCGAGATCGGGATCTGCCCGATCGTGTAGCCGTCCGGCCGGGCGGAGGCCAGGGCCTTCGAGCCGATCATGCCGGAGGCCCCGGCGCGGTTTTCCACCGCCACCGCCTGGCCCAGGATGCGGCCGGCCACCGTGCACAGCGTGCGCATCGACTGGTCGGCCGTGCCGCCGGCCGGCCAGGGGCAGATGAAGGTGATCGGGCGCTCGGCATAGCCATTGGCCAGGGCGCGGGAGGGAAGGAGGGTGGACGTGGCGGCCAGCGCGGCCGCGCCGGCGGCGCCCAGCACGAACTGGCGCCGCTGCAGGGGGCGGGAAGAATTCATCGATGTCTCCGGTCTGTTTTTTATCGGGAAAGCACAGGCCGGATTCTTGGGCAGACAATCATTGCTTTCCAATGAATTAGCAGACTCGCTTCATAGCCTGTAGGTTATGAAGACGAACGGCACCTTCCCCTTCGTTGAAAGGACGCACCGATGACCACCGAGCCGACCGAGGCCTTGCAGCAGGTGCTGCACCACGACATCCCGCTCACCCGCGACATGGGCCTGACCGTGCTGCGCTGGGAGGGCCACGCGCTGCACCTGCATTTGCCGTTGGAGCCCAACGTCAACCACAAAAGCACCATGTTCGGCGGCAGCCTGTATTGCGGCGCCGTGCTGGCCGGCTGGGGCTGGCTGCACCTGCGCCTGCGGGAGGCGGGCATCGAGGGGGGGCACATCGTGATCCAGGAGAGCCACATCCGCTACCCGCTGCCCGTGCGCGGGGCCGCGGTGGCGATCTGCGAGGCGCCCGACCCGGCCTTGTGGCGCACCTTCATCACCACGTACCAGCGCCGCGGCCGCGCGCGGCTGGCGCTGCACACCCGCGTCCGGGCCGAGGGCAGCGAGGACGATGCGGTGCAGTTCACCGGGCAGTTCGTGCTGCACCGCTGACCGGGGCGGGGCCGGCCCGTGCCGGCCTGTGCCCCGGTGCACGCGCTGCATCGCCCACCTGCGGCTTCCTTTCCTGTCCTGTCCTTTCCTTCAACCACCTTCCACGCCCACGCCCCATGAGCCAGATCGACCGCGTTTTACGCTCCAACCTCAAGCTGCGGCACCTGCAGATGCTCGTGGCGCTGGACCAGTTTCGCCACGTGGGCCGCGCGGCGGATTTCCTCTCCGTCACCCAGCCCGCCGTCTCCAAGACCCTGGCCGAGATCGAGCGCATGTTCGGCCTGCCGCTGTTCGACCGCTCCACGCGCGGCACCGAGCCCACCGCGGCCGGTGCGAGCGTGGTGCGCTTCGCGCGGTCCGTGCTGGCCGGCTACGACCGCACCCGCGACGAGATCGCCGCCGAGGCCAGCGGCGCGCGCGGCCGCACCAGCGTGGGCGCCATGGTGGCCGCCACGCCCGTGCTGCTGGCGCAGGCGGTGGAAAAGCTCAAGGCTCGGTCCCGCCACACCACCGTGCTGATCGAAGAGGGCGACCTGACGCGCCTGCTGCCAAAGCTGCGCCTGGGCGAGCTGGACCTGTTCGTCGGTCGCCTGGAGCCGGGCTACGCATCACCCGACCTGGAAACCGAGGCCCTCTACGACGACCCCATGGTCGCCGTCGTGCGACCGGGGCATGCCCTGGCCACGAAGCGCAAGCCCCGCTGGGCCGACATCGCCGCGCAGCCCTGCGTGCTGCCCCCACCCTGGGCCTCGCTGCGGGTGAAGCTGGAGCAGCAGTTCTTCGCGCACGACCTGCACCCGCCGGCCGACATCGTGGAGTCGGCGTCGTTCCTGTCGCAGATCACCTTCTTGCACCAGCGCGGCGCCGTGGCCTTCATGGCGCGCACGGTGGCGCGGCATTTCGCGGAGCAGGGAATGCTGGCGGTGGTGAAGGTGCCGGTGGAGATCGAGTTACCGCCGGTGGGGCTGATCCGGATGCGGGGGGTGGAAGGGACGCCGGTGACGCAGGCGTTGGTGGGGTGTTTGAGGGAGGTGGTGAGAGTTTAGAGTTGCGTTCAAGTACAAGATAGCGCTGAGGTCGTGAACTCTGACGATACTCAGGCCGCTCTTGGTAGTAAAACGGTAGCAAATTTCCGCGTTTCTTTAACGTTGATGTTGGTTTCTTGATTGACCAAAACGTCAATGGTGTCTTTCTCATAAAGCCTGCGTTAAGCTGCGATGGCCGTCCTATCGGACTTTTACATTCCAGAGGGACTAGAGCGTGTTATGAACTTTGCTCCGTGAGAGCGAAGCCAAGGGTAGAGTTTGCAGATGCCCCGCAAGCCCTACCCAACAGACGTCAGCGATGAAGAATGGAGCTTCGCTGCGCCTTACCTGACC
>NZ_BQXK01000028.1:0-38891 GCF_030158995.1 Acidovorax sp. SUPP2825
GGCGCACGGCCTCCTCGACGGCGATCTCGTCAAAGGGGTTCATGCTCATCTTCACGTTCGCGATGTCCACACCCGTGTTGTCCGACTTCACTCGGACCTTCACGTTGTAGTCCACCACGCGCTTGACGGTAACCAGAATTTTCATGGCAGTGTTCTTTCCTGTGCAAAGGATGGTTTGATGAAGCGCTCGGCAGGCCGGCCCAGCCAGGCGCTCGCAGACGGGCATGGGCTTCACGCATGAAGCGGCCGATGGATTACTGAATGGGGGTCACTCCGAGGCAATGCCCTTGTCTCGGATCAGCTGGCCCCATTTGGCGTAGTCTTGCTGAACATGCTTGCCCATTTGCGCGGGGTCTTCGAAATGCGCGATGGCGCCAGCGTGCAGCAGCTTCTCCTGCGTTTCTTTTTCGGCCAGGATCTGCTTGACCTCGTTCGCCACCCGGTCCACCACCAGTTTCGGCGTACCGGGTGGTGCAAGCAGTCCGCCCCAGGACACGGCGTCGTAACCCTTGAAGCCTTGCTCGGCGATGGTTGCCACATCCGGCAGCATGATTACCCGCTGGGGCGAGCCCACGGCGATCGCCCGCAGCTTGCCGGCCTGGATATGCGGAAGTGCAGCGACCAGGTCGGCATACATGATGGGCACCTGGCCGCCGATGGTGTCGGTGATGGCAGGAACGCCGCCCTTGTAGGGCACATGCTGCATGTCGAAATGGCCCATCTGCTTGAGCAACTCCATGCTGAGATGGCCAAAGCTGCCGGTCCCGGAACTGGTGTAGTTGAGCGGCGTCTTCTGCGCCTTGGCGTGGGCGATGAGCGTGCGCAGGTCGGTCACGTCCGGCAACTGCGCCGGGTTGACCACCACCACGATGGGCAGGTCATAGACCGTGGCGACGGGGGTGAAATCTTTCACCGTGTCGTAACTCAGCTTCTTGTAGAGATGCGGGGCCAGCAAGGTCGGAGTGGCCAGCATCATGAAGGTGTAGCCATCCGGGTCGGCCTTGGCCACCTGCGATGCAGCGATGGAGCCCGAGGCACCCGGACGGTTGTCCACCACCACGGACTGCTTCAACCGATCGGCCAGCTTCTGCCCGACGATGCGCGAAGCCGTGTCCGTGGGCCCCCCTGCCGGAAAAGGCACCACCAGCTTGATCATCTTGGTGGGCCAGACGGCCGCCGCTTGCTGCGCGCTGGCGCTCCCGAAAAGCCAGGGGGCGGCGGCCAGCGCCAGAAGGGTGTTCCGGCGCGTGCAGGCAAAGAACGTTTTGTGAGGCATAGGCATGGTGTTTCCCGTCAATCCATCGGTCAGTCATTGCAGGGGCAGCCACTGACTCGTTGCTGAGCTGCGGCCGCCAGGTTTCAGTCGAGCTTGGCGCCAGCTTCGTCGACCAAAGCCTTCCAGACAGGCATGTCGCGCTGGTAGTTCTCGCGAAAGGCTTCAGGGCTGTTCATCAGGGGCATGAAGCCGGCCCCCACGGTGCGTTCCAGCACCTTCGGGTCCTTGGCGATCTCGCGCAGATGGCCGTAGAGCTGGTCCACGATCTCCTTGGGCAGTCCGGCAGGGGCACCCATGGCCACCCAGCCGAAGATGGCATACGCATCGTCCGGCACCCCCTGCTCGTAGATGGAGGGCAGCGTGGGCAGGATGTCCATGCGCTGCTTGCCCGTTACGCCGATGGCCTTCAGGCGGCCCGCATCGATGAAGGGCTTGGTGTTCAGCGCACTGGAGAAGCACAGCTGCAGCTGGCCGCCGATCAGCTCCTGGATCATGGGCGCCTCGCCCTTGTAAGCCACGTGGGTCATGTCGGCGTCCATCGTCTTGCTCATGTAGGCCCCGGCCAGGTGCGCGTAGGAACCCACGCCCCAGGAACCGTACGAGAGCTTGCCCTTGTGGGCCTTCACGTAGGCCAGCAACTCTTTCATATTGCTCGCGGGCACCGACGGGTGCACCACCAGCGTGACGGGCGCTGCCGCGATCTGGGTGATGGGCGTGATGTCCTTCTGCGGGTCGTAGGGCAGCTTGGTGTACAGAAATTGGTTGATCAGCATCGATGTGCTGAGCGATACCAACAGGGTGTGCCCGTCCGGTGCGGCCTTGGTCACTGCGTCGGTACCCAGGATGCCGGCGGCACCGCCCCGGTTGTCCACTACCACGGGCTGGCCCACGCGTTTTGCCAGCGCTTCGCCCACCGTGCGGGCGATGATGTCCGTCGCCCCCCCGGCGTTGAACGGCACGATCAGCCGGATGGGCTTGGTCGGCCAGGCTGCTTTGCCGGTTTGCGCTGCGGCCTGGCCGAGCAGGCTGGTGCCCCCCAGCGCGGCCAGCTCTTGCAGCAGGTTGCGGCGGTTGTATTGGATTCCCATAGCGTTGTCTCCTGGATCAGTGCGATCGTCGTCAAGGGATGAAAACGGCCCCATGCACCGTCTGATGCGGTGTTTTCGCAAGCGACCGGGCGGTGAAATGGACGGCCTTCAGGCCGGTGGCGAATCGTCCGGCAGGGTCAGCACGCCGCGCTGCTGCAGTTGCTGCAGTTCGGCGTCGCTCATCGACAGCAGGCGGTGCAGCACCTCGCGTGTGCCCTCGCCCAGCGTGGGCGGCGCGCTGCGGATGGGCAGGCGCTGGCCGTCCATGCGGTAAGGAGGTGCAAAGACGGGCGTGGTTCCGACCACGGGGTGCGGCATGTCGCGCAGCAGGCCGCTGCGGCGCGTTCTCTCGCTGGTCAGCGCCTCGTGCAGCCCCGCCACACGGCCGCAGGGAATACCGGCGGCCGTGAGGCGCTCCAGCAGCAGATCGCGCGGGAAGGCATGGATCAGCGCCTTCAGCAAGGGGCCCAGTTCCACGCGGTTCCTGGCCCGGTTCACGTTGGTGGAAAAGCGCGGGTCTTCCACGATGTCGGGCCGCTCGATGACCTGGCGGCAGAACTTGTCGAACTGCGCGTTGTTGCCTACGGCGATGATCAACGGACCATCGGCCGCGTCGTACATGCCGTAGGGAACGATGGACGGGTGCGCATTGCCGTAGCGCTCCGGATCGCGGCCCAGCTGCATGGCGTCGAGGCCGTAGTAGCCTGTGACCATGATCCCGCAGTCGTACAAAGCCATTTCTATGAGCCGGCCGTGCCCAGTGCGCTCCCGGCGAAACAGCGCCGCCAGCACCGCCTGCGCAGCGTACATGCCGGTCATCAGGTCCACCACAGCCACGCCGAATTTCAGCGGTGGCTGCGTGGCCTCGCCGTTGAGCGCCATCAGGCCCGCCTCGCCCTGGATCACCAGGTCGTAGCCAGGGCGTTTGGCCTCCGGGCCGCTGCTGTCGTAGCCAGCCACCGCGCAATAGATCAGGCCGGGCCGCAGCGCCTTCAACTGCTCGTAGCCCAGGCCCAGCTTCTCGGCCCCACCGGTTTTGAAATTGTGGATGACGACGTCGAACTGCGGCAGCAGGTCACGGATGATCTGCAGGCCCTCGGGGCTTTGCAGATCCAGCGTAATGGACCGCTTGTTGCGGTTCATGCTGTTGTAGTAAGTGGTCTCGGTCTTGCCGATGCGCAAGCCCCAGTCGCGTGTGTCATCGCCGCGGCCCGGGTGCTCGACCTTGATGACCTCGGCGCCGAAATCGGCCAGCACCTGGCCGCACAGCGGCCCGGCGAACACGCGCGACAGATCGAGCACGCGCACGCCTTCCAGCGGAAAATCGATGTCCTGCGAAGGTTCTGGGGCGGTCATGGTGTTGTCTCCTGTGTTGGTCGTAGTGGGCATGCGTGCGTCAGTCCGCACCGCGCAGCGGTGCGAAGTCCGGCGTGCGCTTTTCCAGGAACGCGCCGATGCCCTCGCGCGACTCTTCGGTCGCTTGCGACATCACCATGAAGCGGGCTTCACTTTCCAGCTGCTCCTCCAGCGACGCATGGGGCGCAGTACGGCACAAGGCCTTGATGCGTGCCATCGCCCGGTGCGGACCGTCCGCCACGCTGGCGGCCAGTGCCACAGCGCCCGCCAGAGCCTTGCCCGGTTCGGCCAGGCGGTTGACCGCACCCAAGGCATGCAGGCGTTCGCCCGACAGGCGCTCACCCGTCAGGCACAACTCGGTCAGCACCTGGCGTGAAACGAACTCGGCCAGGAACGCCGTCGCACCGCCGTCGGGAGTGAGGCCGACCTTCACATAGGCCACGGAGAACACGGCATCGCGCGCCGCCACCAGCATGTCGCACGCCAGGGCGAGGGACAGGCCAGCACCCGCGGCGGCGCCCTCCACTGCAGCGATCACGGGCTTCTCGCAGTCGCGCACGGCGCGGATGAGGTCGTGCAGACCTTCGAGCTTCTCGCGTCGCTGTTCGACGCTCAACTCACGCCGTTTGGCCAACTGCCTCAGGTCGCCACCCGCGCAGAAATGGCCGCCCTCTCCTGTGAGCACGACAGCGCCCACCGAAGGATCGGCCTGCGCCTCGACCAAGGCCTGCGTCAGTGCGGCGTAGAACGCGGGGGACAGCGCATTGCGCGCAGCCGTGTTGTTGTTGCTCAGCACCAGCACGGCGCCATCGCGCCGCTGCAGCAAAGGCGGGTTGGTCTCTGTCATGGCCGTCCTTTCGGGGAATCAGCGGATGCCGCGCCCAGAGCGATGAACCGGGCAAGGTGGTGGTCTTCGTCGCCGAACTGATGGTCGATCAGCACCAGGCGCTTGGCGTAGTGCGAAAGGGGCAACTCCCAGGTCATGCCGATACCGCCGTGCAGCTGGATGCTTTCCTCCGCGACCAGCGCGCCCACATAGCCTGCGGTGTACTTGGCAGCCGACAAAGTGCGTTCGCGCGCCCCGCCCCGCGCGTTGTCGATGGCGTCGGCCGCGTTGATGACGGCCGAACGCATCTGCTCCACCTCCAGCAACAGGTCGGCCATGCGGTGCTGCAGGGCCTGGAAGGTGCCGATGGCCACGCCGAACTGCTTGCGCGTCTGCAGGTACTCCAGAGTGCTCTGCTTGGCCACATCCAAGGCACCCAGGGCTTCGGCCGCCAGTGCCAGCAGCGCATAGCCCTGCACGAGCTCTAGCAGCGCGTAACCCGCCCCTTCCTGGCCCACTAGCGCTTCGGAGCCAAGCTGCACATCGGTGAACGTCAGTTCAGCTGCACGGCCGCCGTCGATACGGCTGTAGCTGCGCTCGGCAATGCCGACCGCGCTGCCGTCCACCAGGAACAGGCTGATGCCGTCGGTGTCGAAAGGGCGGCCCGCAGTGCGTGTGGAAACCAGCAGCAGATCGGCCTTTCCACCAAATGCCACCACCGACTTGGCACCGTTCAGCACCCAGCCCTGGGCGGTCTTGGTAGCTGCCGCCGAGACATTGGAAAGCTCGTAGTGGCTGCCGGGTTCGTCGTGGGCCAAGGCAGCGACCACACCACCGGCGGCAATGTCTTGCACCCTGGCTTTCTGCGCCTCGGTGCCCGCCGCGATCAGCGCCTGGCCCACGACCAGGGCCCCCAGCAGCGGCTCAGCCACCAAGCCTCTGCCCAGGGCTTCGAACACCACGCTGATGTCGAAACCTCCGCCGCCAAAGCCTCCTGCGGCTTCGGGGAACAAAGCGCCGATGGCGCCCAGCTCTGCGAACCGGGCATACAGGGCGGGGCTGTGGCCCTCGTCGCCATAGGCGAACTGGTTGCGGCGCTCCATGCCGTACTGCTCGGCGATGAAACGGTTCAGGCTGTCCGCCAGCATGCGGCGGTCTTCGGTGTGTACGAAGTTCATAGGAAACTCTTTCTCAATCCATGGGGCCCGAAAGCGGCCACCGCGCAGGTCGTCTCCTCGCAAGGGGCAGGCGCCAAACAACTCAAGAGGGCTTGCATGGCTACAGGCCGAGAATCATCTTGGAGATGATGTTCTTCTGGATTTCATTGGAGCCGCCGAAGATCGACAGCTTGCGGTAGTTGAAGTAGTTGGCGGCGGCCGTTGCAGCCTCCTGCGGGCCCACCGGCGCTTGCGTGTAGCCCTCGTACTGCGCTTCCTCGATGAAAGGGGCGGCATAAGGGCCCATGGCGCGGCGGATCAGCGAGAGGATCTCCTGACGGATCTCGGTGCCGCGGATCTTGAGCATGGAGCTTTCCGCGCCCGGCACCCCGCCACCGGCCACGGCGGCAATCACACGCAGGTTGGTGGTCTTCATGTTCTCCAGGTCGATCTCGACGCGGGCCATGCGCGCGGCGAACAGCGGGTCCTGGTCGATCGGCCTGCCGTTCTTTTGCACCTTGGCAGCGATGATCTTGAGCTTGGCCAGGGCCGAGATGCAAAAGCCCACGCCCGCGATGCCCGTGCGCTCATAGGTCAACAGGTACTTGGCATAGGTCCAGCCCTTGTTCTCCTCGCCCACTAGGTGGTCCACCGGCACCTTCACGTCGGTGAAGAAGACTTCGTTGACCTCGTGATCGCCGTCCAGCGTGCGGATGGGGCGCAACTCCACGCCGGGACTGTTCATGTCCACCAGCAGGAAACTGATGCCGGCCTGGGCCTTGGCTTCGCGTTGGGTGCGCACCAGGCAGAAGATCATGTTGGCGTGCTGGCCCTGGGTGGTCCATGTCTTCTGGCCGTTGACGACGTAATGGTCGCCCTGCCGCACCGCCATGGTCTTGACCGAGGCCAGGTCCGAGCCCGCGCCGGGCTCGGAATAGCCCTGGCACCACCAGTCGGCGCCGCTCAGGATGCGCGGCAGCCAGTAACGCTTCTGCGCTTCATTGCCGTACTTGATGAGCACCGGGCCCAGCATGCTCACGCCGAACGGCACGATGCGCGGGCCACCGGCCAGCGCGCATTCGGTATCGAAAATGAACTTCTCGACCGCGCTCCAGCCCGGGCCGCCGTGCTCCTGGGGCCAGTGGTTGGCCAGCCAGCCGCGCGCGTTCAGGATGGCGTGCCACTCCTCTTGGTCGGCCTTGGTCAGTCGCTGTCCGGCCTTGACCTTGGTAGCGATGCGCGCCGGCAGCTCGGCCTTCAGGAAGGCCTGCACTTCGGTGCGGAAGGCTTCTTCCTGCGGTGTGAATTGGAGATCCATTTGCTATTTCCTCAGTCGTCCCTGGAACCAAGCGCCTTTCGCCCCTGCCGGGGAGACGGCGCACAGCGATTCAGGGCATCAATACATCTCGAACAGGCCGGCCGCTCCCATGCCGCCAGCGATGCACATGGTCACCACGCCGTACTTCGCCTTGCGGCGCCGGCCTTCGAGCAGGATGTGGCCAGCCAGGCGCGCGCCCGTCATGCCGAAAGGATGGCCGATGGAGATGGCTCCCCCGTTGACGTTCAGGCGTTCCATGGGAATGCCCAGTTGCCGCTGGCAGTACAGGGCCTGCGAGGCGAAGGCTTCGTTCAGCTCCCACAGCCCGATGTCATCCACCGTGAGCCCATGGCGCTTCAGGAGCTTCGGCACTGCGAACACCGGGCCGATGCCCATCTCGTCCGGTTCGCAGCCCGCCACGGCCATACCTCGAAAGGCGCCCAGGGGCTGCAGGCCCAGGCGTTCGGCCTGCCTGGCTTCCATCAGCACGCAGGCACTGGATCCATCGGACAGCTGCGAGGCATTGCCGGCTGTCACGAAGTGGCCCTCGCCTCTGACAGGTTCAAGTTTGGCCAGCCCCTCCAGCGTGGTGCCGGGGCGGTTGCAATTGTCCCGGGTAGCGATCACGTCGCGGTAGGTGACCTCCCCGGAGTCTTTGTTCTTCTCGGCCATGCGTGCGGCGCAAGCGATGATTTCCTCGGCGAACACGCCCTTGTCTTGCGCGGCGGCGGTGCGTTGCTGGCTCTGCAGCGAGAAGGCGTCCTGGTCCTCGCGCGTGATGCCGTAGCGCTGGGCCACCACGTCGGCCGTGTCGATCATGGCCATGAACAACTCGGGCTTGCGCTCCACCAGCCAGGGGTCCAGGTCGGCCGGAGTGCCCAGGGCGCGTGCGCCCGAGATGCTTTCCACCCCGCCAGCGATCATGGCATCCACGCCTTCGGCCACGATACGGCCGGCAGCGATGGCAAGCGCCTGCAGACCCGAAGCGCAGAAACGCGTGACCGTGGTGCCAGCGATGGACAGCGGCAGCTCGGCCCGCAACACCGTTTGGCGGCCCAGATTCTTGCCCTGCATGCCCTCGGGATTGCCGCAACCCAGGATGAGGTCCTCGATCATCCCCGGGTCGATACCCGCGCGCTCCACGGCGGCCTTGACCGAATACGCCGCCAACTGGGGCGCAGGGGTGGCGTTGAACTCGCCGCGGTGGGACTTGGCCAGGGGCGTGCGGGCGGTGGAAACGATGACGGCTTCGCGCATGTTTTTCTCTTGTCTCGGTAGGTGGTTCACTGCGTTTTCAGTAGCGGCTTGCGCTGGCGCCACGGACGATTCAGCGCCAAAGGCATCTGAATCTGCCGACAGTCCAACAGCAAACGCTCTCTGTTTTGATTCGACCGACAGCGCCCGTCTCAGGCCTTTGCCGCAGCTTGGTTCAGGCTGTCGAAGTTCCGGCCTTCGGCCACCAGCCTTTCCAGCAACGGCGCAGGCTGCCAGAACAGCGGGTCCTCTTTCGCGAACTCGCGGATGTCGGCCAGGATGGCGTCCAACCCCACCATGTCGGCGTACTTCATCGGTCCGCCGCGAAAACGCGGGAAACCGTAGCCTGACAGGAAGGTCACGTCCACATCCAGCGGGCGCAGGGCGATGCCCTCGTCCACGACCTTGGCGCCTTCGTTGACCATCGCGGCCATGTAGCAGCGAACGATCTCTTCCGAGGTGAAGCTGCGCGGCGTGATGCCTTTCCTGGCGCGCTCGGCATCGACGATGGCCAGCACCTCGGGGTCGGGCTGGCCCGCGCGGGCGCCCTGCGGGTACACATAAAAGCCCCGGCCCGTCTTCTGGCCGAACCAGCCGCGCTCGCAGATGCGGTCGGCGATCTCCACATAGCGGGTCTTCGGGTCGCGCGTGGCGGCACGGCGCTTGCGCGTCGCCCAGCCAATGTCGCCGCCCGCCAGGTCGGTCACCTGGAAAGGGCCCATGGGGTAGCCGAAGCCGCGCAACGCGGCGTCGATCTCATAGGGCGAAGCGCCGTCTTCCATCAGGAAGTCGGCGGCCTGCTTGTACACGGCCAGGATGCGGTTGCCGATGAAGCCGTCGCACACGCCGGCGCGCACCGGCGTCTTCTTCATGCGCTTGGCCAGTTCGAAGGCCGTCGTCACCACGTCGGGGGCGACTCGGGCCGGCACCACGATTTCCAGCAGCTTCATGATGTTGGCCGGGCTGAAGAAGTGCAGACCGATCACGTCCTGCGGGCGCGAGGTGGCCGCCGCAATGGCATCGATGTCGAGGTACGAGGTATTGGTGGCCAGCACCGCACCGGGCTTGCAGACACGGTCCAGCTCTTTGAAAACGGCCTTTTTGACCTCGATGTCCTCGAACACGGCCTCGATCACCAGGTCCACTGCCTGGATGTCTTCATAGCGCGTGGTCGGCACGTAGCGTGCCAGGATGGCGGCCTTGTCCTCCTCGCTCATTCGACCCTTGGCAATCAGGCCGTCGTAGACTTTTTCCACATTGGCCTGGCCGCGCGCAATGGCCTCGGCATCACGCTCCAACATCACCACCGAGAATCCGGCATCGAGTGCAGACACCGCAATGCCCGCGCCCATGGTGCCGCCCCCGATGACGGCGATCCGATCGACAGTGCGCGGCGCTGCGGCCCGGGCCTCGGGGATCTTGGCAGTCTCGCGCTCGGCAAAAAACGCATGAATGAGGCCAGCGCGCTGTGGGCTGTTCAGGCACTCCACGAACAGCGCGCGCTCCTTGGCCAGTCCCTCGTCGAACGGCAACTCGACTGCGGCGCGCACGCATTCGACGATCTTCGAGGGTGAAAACAAGCCTCGGCTCTTTTTGGCCGTGTCGACTGCCAACGCGTCCAGGTCGGCCAGCGCCGCAGCCGCGTCCGGAATGGGCAGGTCGCGCGTGCGGCGCACAGGAGCGTTCTGCGCCAGCAAGGCGTTGGCAAAGGCCAGGCCTGCGGCCGTGGCGTCGGAGCCCTCCACGCACTGGTCCAACAGGCCTGCGGCCAGCGCCGCCCGTGCCGACATGGGCTTGCCGCTCAGCATCAGTTCGGCTGCGGCCTTGGCGCCCATCAGGCGCGGCGCACGCTGTGTGCCTCCAGCGCCTGGCAGCAGGCCCAGGTTCACTTCGGGCAGGCCCAATTGCGCACCACCGGCAGCGTTGTGCAAGCCCAGGCGGTAATGGGCCGCCAGCGCCACCTCCAGTCCGCCCCCCAGCGCAGCACCATGGATGGCAGCAATGACCGGCTTGGTGCACGCCTCGATCCGCGCACAGACTTCGGGCAGCGACGGCGGCACGGCAGGCTGGCCGAATTCACGGATATCGGCACCGGCGATGAACGCCTTGCCCTCGCCCACGATCAGCACGGCCTTCACCGCTGCGCTGGCTTCGGCCTGCGCCACCGCAGCCAACAGGCCCTGGCGTACGGCAGCGCCCAAGGCGTTGACGGGCGGATTGTGGATGCCGACCACCAGCACATCGCCTTGCTGGCGGGTTTGAACGACGGAAGCCGCTGCCTCACGGGTCATGCGTTTGTCTCCTTTGTTGTGGATCTGGAACGTCCAGCATCCATTCTTACGGCGACAATGGTTTCTAACAATCCCATGAATCATTGACAGACTGTCAAATGATTTAAACCAATAACTGTTGAGACATGGATTCCCAATCGCTGACTCTGCTGGTGGAGATCATCGACAGCGGCAACCTGAGCCAGGCCGCTCGCAAGCTGAAGATGACGCGCGCCAACGTGAGCTACCACCTCGCGAAGCTGGAGAAGGACGTGGGCGTGCAGCTGGTGCAGCGCACCACGCGCCGCGTGGAGCCCACGGAAATCGGCCTGCGCCTGTACCAGCACGGACGCACCATCCACAACGAGATGCTGGCCGCGCGCGAAGCCATCACCACCCTGGGCCAGGGCTTGCAGGGCCGCGTGGGCATCAGCGTGCCCAGCGGCTATGGACAGATTGTGGTGAGCGACTGGCTGATCGAGTTCAAGCGCACTTACCCGGGCATCGTGCTGGACGTGCTGTTCGAGAACCGCGCCGACAATCTGCGCGACGAAGTCGATATCGCCATCCGCGTGGTGCAG
The DNA here is from genome assembly GCF_030158995.1 of Acidovorax sp. SUPP2825. NCBI lineage: Bacteria > Pseudomonadati > Pseudomonadota > Betaproteobacteria > Burkholderiales > Comamonadaceae > Acidovorax > Acidovorax sp. SUPP2825. Next base: position 11,127 of record NZ_BQXK01000028.1, read on the forward strand.
GAGCCGCCGCTGTCACTGGTGGCTCGCAGCCTGGGCACCGTGCGCTACCTGGCCTGCGCCTCTATCGACTACGCGCATCGCCACGGGCTGCCGCGCACTCTGCACGCCCTGCGCACCAGTCCCGTGATCACCGCCGGCGTGACCGGGCGGCAACTGCGCTTGGCGGCCTACCAGGGCAGCGAACGGCATGAGGTGATGCTGGAGCCCACGCTGATCTCCGAGCATTTCCCTTTCCTGCGCCAGGGCATCCTGGCCGGCCTGGGAGTGGGCCTGGTGCCGGACTACGTGGTGCAGGACAAGCTGGAAAGCGGTGAGGTGCTGACCACGCTGGATGAATACCGCCTGAGCATCTTCGGCACCCACATGTACCTGCTGTATCTGCCCAACCGCCACCAGACGCGGGCCGTGCGAACCTGCATTGAATTTCTTCTGGAAAAAGCAGCTGCTGCAACTGAGCCCCCACCTTAGGCCTTGGCCATGGTGGAGTGCGTTAGCCAGAGATGGTCGTTACTTGATTTGCAAAAGCAGGCGATTCGCTCCCGAGCGTGCAACTGTCGCGCAGCAGTCTTGGATTGACTAATTTTACGGAAATTTCAGACTAATTTCGTTCACAATTAAGGGGTGTATTGGAAGCCAAACCCTCTCCTTTATCCTCCACACCTGAGAGCTCGCATCAAGCGCCGCCGTGGCGTCGGTTTGGGCTCACTTTACGTTCCCTGGTTGAAAGTGCGTGATGTCCCATCCAAAGGCACATCCGCCATCATCCGTGGCGTTTCTACGGGCAGATCCCATCATCTGTTGTCAGAACTCGAGGCGATCTACTTCTTCCTACTTGAGCGACGCGCCTCCACCGTCGACCTTCGAGAGCAGTGGCCCATTCTTGACTTCGATCGAACTCTTGAGCTTTGCGAGCAGTTCGGCGTACGACATACTGCGCGAAGTGGGTACCCAGAGCCCTTCACTATCGACCTTTTGATCACAGAACGAGTCAATGGAGAGCTAAAGTACCGAGCCGCCAGCGTCAAGTCGCCCGAAGACGCCTTCGACCCGTTCGTCCGGCTGCGGCTCAAGGTGGAACACGCGTGGTGCCAAGAACGCGGCATTCCTTGGACGCTGGTAGACACCAAGCGATTCAACAAGACGATGCTAGAGACCCTCCGCTTCATGCGAGCATGGTTTAGGCACCGATACGTCTTGGATTCTTCGCTGGAGAATCGATTCGTGGAACAGTTTGCCGCAGCCTACTCGCGCAATCTGCCGCTAGGCGAATTGCTGGCGAAGTTGTCGAAGCTGCTTAGGCAGCCGACCACTGTCATGCAGGACGTGTTCCGCTATTGCGCTTGGTCCAACCGTATTCAGCCGTCGCTGGTGCATCCCTTGGCCTTGAACGCTCCAGTCGTACTGCAGACGGAGACGGTCCATGTCTGAGTTCCAGGTAATTGCGGGCAACCCAGCGCCGACCCCCGGTCTGGTACTTCGCGTTGGAGAGGACACCAATCGCTATCTGCGTTTGACCCACGTCTTTAGCGACTGCATCTATGCCATGTGGGTAGGCGAGCCGGAGGGCGCGAGATATGCCAGGCGGCCAACATCGATCTCACTCAGCGAGCTTCGGGCCCTCGCTGGCACGGCCTCTTCCGCCTGGGGAAAGCTAGTTCTGCCAGCAGCGTTGACCAACGAGCCAACGAAGGGAAGCGAGCGCTCCACTCAACTGGAGACCGCGTGGCATCTGGTCGAGCCTCTAATCAAAGTCTTCAATCGCAAGACGAGCTTATCCCGCCACTCATTCACCGCGCTGATCCGCCAACGCGCCGAAGAGACGGAGACCAGCCAGACGACCCTGCTCCGGACCATTCTTAGATACTACTACTTCGGCGGCACGCGTCTGGCCCTGCTGCCATTGCCGCGCGGCGTCAAGCCAGGAAAGGCTTCGTACCCGTCCGCCGCTGGTGGAAATTACGCCCCTCCGAAGCGAAGGGGCCGTCAATCGGCGTTAGCCGAAGAATTGGGGCGCAACCAGTTCATAGTGCGCGCAGAAGACATCGAGGACATGGTGACCTGCTTCCGTCGCCTCCTGACGAAGGGGCCTGCATTCAAATCGACCGCACACGAAGAGTATTTAGCCGGGGAGTTTCGTCGTCGTCATACAGCGATCTACGCCCGGTATATGCGTGGAGAAGTGCCCGAACCCGTCACCGCGCGACAGTTCCGCTACTACATCGATGAGCACCTTCGCGTCTCCGACGAGCTCGCGAGAAACATGCGCACCCATCAGCGCAACCCTGGCTATCTAGGCTCAGTACGCGCGGCAGGGCCTTGCGAGATCTACGAAATCGACGCCACGGGCGGCCGCATTCATTTGGTCTCACACGACGACCCACCTGTGCTGGTCGGGAAGCCGACCATTTATTTTCTCATCGACAGGTGGAGCCGTTTTGTTGTCTCGGCATACCTTTCGCTTCGCTCGGCATCCTATGAAGAGGTGCGCCACGCGCTGCTCATCGCCTTCACCTCGCGGGAGGCGCGCTTCAAACGGCTCGGCATCAACATCACCGATGCTCGCTGGCCCGTCGGGCGCATGCCGGCTGTCATCTGCCCAGATCGCGGCTCTGATTTCATGAGCGACGCCATGGAACAGAGCGTCGTCAACGATCTGCGCATCGACATGACGCCGCTGCCGCCCCTCTGCCCCGACGGCAAAGCCATCGTGGAACGGTTGATTCGCGAAATCAAGCGGCGGATGGCGGCATCGGGCATACAAGGGGCATACGCAGATCGGCCCATGGATCCAAGGACCAAGAGAACAGCTCGCAAAGCTGAGGCCTGCGCCGTTCGCACGTTGGCCGATGCCTATCGACTGCTCGTCGACATCATCGAGGACCACAACAACCGCCCGCATAGAACCTTGCGACGCCGTCGCATTTTGACCCAGGCCGGTGTTGCTCCAACCCCCAGGGACGCCTATCTTTGGGGGCTCAAGAACATCACGGGCCTGCGATCTGCACCGCTTAGCGAGGACGACTATCACCGCTTGCTGCTGAGCACCGACAAAGCCAGCATTGCCAAAAGCGTGCTCCGCTACAAGGGTCGCCCCTACCTACCGGACAACGAGCCAGCTGCGGAATTGGCACGTCGCTCGACGGGCCGCGCGAAATCTGTCGATGTCAAGTTGGACAAGACCTTGCCTACTGAGGTCTGGGTGCCAAGCGATCAAGGGACGTGGGCTCGCTTCGTGATGACGGAGGGAACGGCCCAGGAGATTGCAGGCATGTCGCTCGACGAGGAAGAGGCGCTAGCAAGCCGAACATCGCTTCTATGGGCCCGTGCCGAGCATGAAGGGCGAATTGCGCGTCTGACAGCGAAGAACGAGAAGCGGGCGCCATTGCGCAAAGGCCGCTCCAAAGCTGTCACGCTTCCCAAAGCGGCCCACATGGCGGCGAGAGCACAGGAGACCGCCCGCATGAAGGAGGAGCTGGTCGGCAAGCCGCCAGCGCTTAGGCAAGAGCAACCGCAAACGGATGACCCAACAGCAACCGCTGACTGGGCTCGCTTGGAGGAAGAGGAGCGCCTGCGCAATCTTGCATTAATTCGACAGCATAGGAACAAGCGTTGAGCAAAGTAGAAATTCACCCAGCCGACTATCGCAATACGGGCGTCAGTCGCTTCTCAGGCAACCCGTTCATCGAAGCTTTGCCGCAGATTGAGCAGACCAAACTGGAGTTCTTAACGCTGCTGTCGCACTACCCACCCAAGCCAACCGCCACTACGCGGCGCGCCGGCGAAGTGGTACGCATGATGGAAATGTCGACGATCAACGACATCGTCTTTCCGTTTCCCGAGTATCAAAAAGCAGGCATCGCGTTGGCCACCATGATGCGGGACACCTATGTCGCGCGCAATCCCCTGACCGTGATGGATCGGCAGCGGCGACACGCCCTGGCGACCAACAGCGCCGATGGCTTCCCGTTCCCAGCCGACTGGAAGTCGTCCGCCAAAGGTCACTTCATGATGGCCGTCAGCGGTATGGGCAAGACGACCTTTGCCCTCTCCTTCCTACTGCGCTACCCGCAGGTGATTGCGCACAGCAACTACAAGGGTACTGATCTGAGATGCCATCAGGTGGTCTACGTTGTCCTTCGCGTTCCGCACGACGCCACGTTGAAGAGCCTCTGCATCCAGTTCTTCGATGAGATCGATAAGCTGCTGGGAACTAACTACGCACGGCAAGCCAAGGCGATTCGCAACGTCGCGCCCATGGTGGAGCTGATGAACCGGGTTGCTACTGCGGTCTCCCTGGGGTTCATGGTCATCGATGAAGTCCAAAATCTGCGCAGCGCCCGCGGCGCGAATGCTGAATTTGTATTGAACCTCTTCAGCGAAATCATTGAGCGACTGGGGATCAGCTTACTAGCGCTCGCGACACCAGCGGTGCAATCCGTGATCGAGGACAGCGTCCGCAACGCCAGAAAGCTCACGTCCCACGGCCAAACGGTACTTCGCCCAATGGCGCGCACTGATACGCAGTGGCTGGAGTTCTGCGAAACCTACTGGGAATATACCTTTGTTAAGAAGAAGACGCCTCTGACGAAGGAGATTCTGAACGCCTGGCACGCGGCGTCGGCAGGCAACACGGCGTTCGCCTCGCTGGCATTCACCTTGTCACAGCGCAACGAGATCGGCGGGCGCGAAGTCATCGATGTCGCCGCATTCGAGCGCACCGCAGCGACCGACATGGCCTTTTTACAACCCGCCATCGCCGCCTTGCGTAGCAAAGATCCCCTCAAGTTGCGCGCCTTCGACGACCTGATTTTTAGCCAAAAGTACCGGGCGCTTCGCCAACTGCTCGGCGCTAACGACGGGCCGCCGGCAAACGGGACACGCCGGGGAGGCGACGAGGAGTTCGATGACGTCGCGGCCACACCGCCCCCGGCGTCGCCTTCACCCAAGCGGGCACGCCAATCTACCGCTGCCAGCGGCGGCCCGTTCGATCTGCCCGAAGAAGATCCGCTGGCCCTCTGATCATTCCAACAGACACTCTTGGCATTGCAGTTGAGCGTCAGTGATTTTGTGTTCGACTCAAACATCGCGTTTGTGCCCTCATTGCTGCCGGACGAGCTGCTGTATTCGTGGCTGGCCCGGGTTGCAGCACTCAATGCCATGGGCTCGCCGCGCGATGTACTCCAGCAGTTTTTTGACTGCCGCACAATGGTTCCGAGCGTGGACTTGCCTTCGCGGCTACTTGCGATGGCAGAACGGCTCGGTGGCCTGCTGCCGTTCCCCAACCTCGATAGGTTGCTCGAAGACGGCACGCTGCTGCCCTATCACAGGCCATTCCTCACTGATGCGACTTATTCGCGAGTGCACCAACGCATCCTGCATGGTGACGGCAAGGGGCTGAAGACATTGATGGGGCGGGTGGCCAACCGCTTTGGTGCTCATCCTGCTCTGCGCAGCTGCCCCCATTGCCTAGCCGATAGTTGGGACCGCCACGGCAGCATGTATTGGATACGCCAGCATCAGTTGCCAGGAGTCAATTGCTGCATCACTCATGGCGTCGTGCTTCAGACCGTGCTCTTGCAAGCTCGGACTCACCGCCAACAGCTGATACTGCCTACACGCAAGCCAGTGACTCAACCCGCCGTTTGGGCCGACGCGCGGCAACTGAGATTCGCCCAAATGTCGCGGGATTTTGTCGTGGCCGCGCTTCCGGTGATAGCTCCATCAAGGCGCGCAGAGATCTACCGGGGGGCTGCGCTAGCACTTGGACACCGCACCCGACGCGACAAAGTGGACTTTCCGGCGATGACCAATGCACTGCGCGAGCGTTTCAATGATTTCCAAGGCTTCGACCACCAGGTGCGACTGCTCTCTACCGAAGCAACTCCACTAGGGTGGCTGCGGCATTTGTTCGAGAAGCCACAGCGATCGCTGCACCCGATCTGCCACCTGCTGGCGATCGATTTCCTTTTCGGCTCTGTGGCGGCGTTCAAGGCGGCTTGCGAAGCGTCCGACTTAGACCTACATGCTCCGTCTCCCCACGTCCCCTCCATTGAGCAGGCGGCGAAGCCATGCGCTTCATCCTCAGCCTTGGCGGCCGACTATGAGGCCGCACTGCGCGACAGTTCGCTATCCTGCCGACAGGTAGCAGCGAGCATCGGTCGCAGCGTGACGACGGTGGTGGCGTGGCGCCGAGAGCGAAACATTCCGATCCATGAACGCCGCAAGTCGCTGAATCCGGCAGTGATCCATCGGATCCTAGAAGCGTTGGGCTCTCTGAATTCGCTACCGGCCGTGGCGAAGCAGACAGGCGTTTCGCTGAGTTCGGTGTATCGGATCCTGGCACAGTACCCGACGACGCCGCGACCACGCCAGGACGCGTCCGAAGCCGACATCGCGCAGCTTCCGGTGCGGCGAGAACGCTGGATGGCAGCGCTGGCCTGCCAAAGGGAAGAGATGGGCCGAGTGAAAGATGCCCGGGCCCGCGCCAGCGCCGACTATGCCTGGCTCTACCGACATGACCGCGCCTGGCTCACCTCGGCGAACAGTAGCAGAGCACGCCCTATTCAACCCGCTATCGATCAACCCGCCCGTGTAGATTGGGTCGGTCGCGACGCCGAGCTGTCACAGCTGCTTGCAGCGCAACTTGACGCGCTCCGAGACGAGGTGCCGCCGCGGCGCTTGACGAAGACACGCCTGCTACGTCCACTCGGCGAGACGATGGTAAGGAGCAACCTCGGTCGGTTTCCCCAACTTGGCGCCCTGCTGGACAAAGCAGTGGAGTCCGCGCATGCCTTTGGCAAGCGCCGTGTCGACCACGCCATTGCCGTCCTGGCTATTGACGGCGTACAGCTGCAACTGTGGCGCATCCGGCGTGTGGCTGGCTTGCGCCAGTGGTCGCAAGCGCTCGCCACCTATGCGAACCAACAGATTGACCGATTCAATGCTCAGAATTCCTTTCCTTCCAACAGCCTACCCTGACGAATTACTCGCGTCGCTCTTGACGCGGACGAAGCTGCACAACAGTACGGGCGTGTGGCGGTGCCTCCTAGAAGAGGCGGGCTACGGGCCAATGTCCGTCTCGCCGCATTTCACACCTCGCATGCAAGATGCAAAACTGGACCGACTGCTGGCCGCGCTGGGCTATACCTATCCGCAAATGCTTCGCGAGCTGACTGTATTGCCGTTCTGGCTAGCCTTCAATCGAACCACCAACGGTCATTTTCGGATCAATCTTGACGCGTCGATTGGCCCTGTCACAAACCTCCTAGGGTTGGGCCACGCTCAATTTCTGCCCGGCGCACGTTACTGTCCGGCCTGCTTATGCGACGACATGAAGGAGTACGGTGAACCGTACCTGCACCGCCAGCACCAGCTGCCGGTAGCGAGCATCTGCACCCGACACGGTGTAGTACTACAGCTCGCTTGCCCGGCTTGCGGGATCTGCGTTTTGCCCTTCACCAAGTCCCTGTTGCGCCCACCGGCGCTGCGATGCCAGTGCGGGAAGGACTTGTCGCGGACCACCGCGCCATCGCCAGAACATCTGCCAGCCCTACTTCGACTGAGCCAGTTCGCCGCTGACACGCTGGCCTGCGTAGAAGCACCGTGGACTTCAGAGCAGGTTGTGGCAGTTCTGCACGAACGCTCGGGAATACCTCGCGAACGGTTTAGGAGCGGTGCACTGCAGCTCATGCAAGATATCTACGGCGCGCCGGAAAACAGTCAGTTCAGGAACTCCTCCATACTGACTTGGAAGGGGGCTGGAACGCCTCTGCGCTTAAGAATAGGGGGCAGCGTAGGAATGCTGCGGGCCCCTGAGTTCAGTGCGCTACTAAGCGCGGCCGGGCTGAGCTTCGACGAGTTCAAGCAGGCAGTGAGACAGGTCGAGGTCAGAGCGGCTCCGGCGAAAGTAGTACGACGCCCTATCACGATCGAACGAGCTCGCCGCGAGTTTGAGGGATTCGAGGCCGAATCACCGGGGAATGCCACCACACGGTTGCAGCAGAGCTCACCGAAACTCTACTGGCTGCTGCGCTTGCGCGACTCAGCCTTTATGCAAACCTATGGCTACCTCAGTCGGCAACCCGTGCCGACCATCATGGCCGATCGCGAACGAATTGAGGAATTGCTTCGACAACATAGCGGCAAGATATCGAACAACAACGGTTCACGGATCCGCGCGTCAATCCGCGACAGCTCTTGGCTGCATTCGCGAATCAAGGCAAATACCGCCAACACCAGCCCTCAGCTAACCAACGCACAACGCACTCAGCAGGAGAGGGCCGTAGCACTTTCGCGGGCTGTTCTGTCCGCTTTACGGACGCAAGCTCGGCCGGGCCGCTTGAATGCGGCCGTGCTGGCCAAGTTCGTCCAGATCTCCATGCAACAAGCGCAGTACACCATTGCCTTTACGCCAAAACTAAAAGCCTTGATTACCGCCGTTAACGCGGGCAAAGATCGCCGCTTGGCATTCTGGGCCACACGCGAACTCATAAAAGAGGGTTGCTACCCTACCTCTGAAGATGTGTTGGTTCGCGCTGGTCTGAACAAAACGCGGGTGAACCGTCAGTTCTGCACCAAAGCCATTGCGTGCTTCACGGGCACCCAATGAGCACGTCCACATCTTTGTTTTTTTCAGAGTAGATGTCTACGGGAAAGGACTTGGCGGACTTCCGAGATGAATCGCCCGGAAATCGATAAGAGCGTGTTTACGATCTCCTGAGAAGAGACGATAGGTGGATGTAAAAGAAAGCTGCACCCAAGCGACCTCAGTCGAGAGAAGTTTGCCGAGATAGAGCCGTTGCTGCGCGATGTTCGGCGCAATACCAAGCCCGTGACACTGGACTTGTGCGAGGTGTTCTGCGCGGTGCTATACCTGTTGCGCACGGGCTGCCCATGGCGCTTTTTGCCACCGGAGTTTCCCAAGTGGCAAAACGTCTATGCGCATTGGCGCAAGTGAAGCGAGCCCTGACCAGCACGGAGTGAGCGTGCTGAAGCAGGCTAAAAAATCAGGTTGGCGCGGCCCGCGAGAGACTGGGGCGCAACGCCTCAAGCGCGCAAGCATGCGCGAACGATCAGCGCACGCCTTGCTGCTCGTAGTCCGTCAGGTAGTGCTCGGGGTTGCTCTGCGCCGACAGGTCGGCGTCGTAGCGCACCCAGGTCGGCTTCTGCGAGCCGGGCACATACAGTTCGCCCGAACTCTCGTTGAGGATCAGCAGCACGTAGGGGCGGCCATTGAGCTGGACCGTGTAGCGGGTGTCCTTGGCCGTGCTGGTGGTGGTCGCCATCAGGATCTTCTTGTCGATCGCGCTGTCGGAATCGGTGACCTGGATCAACGCCTGGTTCTTCTCGCGCGGGCCATAGCGCAGGGTCCAGGCCTTGACCCCATCGGTGGACGCATAGGTCTTCACCTGCGTGGCGATTTCGGCGCGCGGCGCGGCGGCGTGCACCGATGCGACGGCGCCGACGAACAGCGGGGTAAAGAGCACGGCGGTTGCAGTAATTTGACGCAGACGAGCTCGAAGGTTCATTCAGGGCTTCCTTGTGTTTTGGACGTGGGATCGACATCCCAGCGCATCGGTCGGCGAACGCCGCGCCGAGGCAGGTTGCCGAAGCAGCTGGGCAGCCATCCGGCACCGGGCCATCGGCGCGAATCGGTTTGCCCATCCTGTACAAGACGAACCAGGGGCAGGGTTTCCCTACCCCGGGAACCGGCACATTGCGCATCGCGCTCGACATGCTTGACCGCGGCAGCCACGCGATGCCCTTCCCCTGCAGTGCAATGGCTTGTTTGGGCACGCAATTGCGCTGGGGTGGGCGACGCGTCAACGTGAAAGGGCCAGGCAGCGCCGAAGCGCCCCCTGGCCCTTTTTCAACGGACTACCGCCTTACTTCCAGTTCGCCGCCAGCACCGACTCCAGCCCACTCTGGTAGTTGGCCGGCAGCGTCGTCTGCCCCGCCGCGGGTGGCGAGAACGATGCCATGGCCTGCACCAGGTTTTGCACTTGGCTGTTGGTGAGGCTCTTGCCGTCCCCCGCGTCGAAACGCTCCACCTGGTTCTTGGTACCGGAATACCAGTCGGTCACCATGAACTTGTCGTTCGTGCCGATGACGCTCACCTCCAGGTGGTTGCCCGACTTGCGGAACCACAGTTGGCGCGACGAGATGTCACTGGCAAACTTCGCGATGTCCTGGTTGCCACTGGTGCTGTCGTTCTCCTGGATCGTGTCCAGGCCGTAGCCTCTGCCGAGCCAGTAGGTGTCGTTGCCCAACCCGCCGACCAGCGTGTCGGCCCCGGCCGCGCCGTCCAGATAGTCCGCGCCCGCGCCGCCGGTCAGCGTGTTGGCGCCCGCGTTGCCCAGCAGCCGGTTGTTCAGCGCGTTGCCGGTGCCGTTGAGCGCGGACGATCCCGTCAGCGTCAGGTTCTCCACGTCGCTGCCCAGCGTGTAGGCGATGGAGGACTCCACGGTGTCCGTGCCGCCGTTGGCGCCTTCCGTCACGGTGTCGCTGGCGTTGTCCACCACGTAGACGTCGTCGCCTGCGCCGCCGCTCATCGCGTCCGCACCTGCGCCACCGTCCAGCCGGTTGGCCCCGCTGTTGCCCGTCAGGGTGTTGGCCAGGGCATTGCCGGTGCCATTGATGGCGGCCGTGCCGGTCAGCGTCAGGTTCTCCACGTTCGCCGCCAGGGTGTGGGTGATGGAAGACTCCACGGCATCGGTCCCGCCATTGGCGGCCTCGATCACCGTGTCGCCCGCGTTGTCCACCACGTACACGTCGTTGCCGGCGCCACCTGTCATCGCGTCCGCACCCGCGCCGCCGTCCAGCCGGTTGGCCCCGCTGTTGCCCGTCAGGGTGTTGGCCAGGGCATTGCCGGTGCCGTTGATGGCGGCCGTGCCGGTCAGCGTCAGGTTCTCCACGTTCGCCGCCAGGGTGTGGGTGATGGAGGACTCCACGGCATCGGTCCCGCCGTTGGCGGCCTCGATCACCGTGTCGCCCGCGTTGTCCACCACATACACGTCGTTGCCTGCGCCACCGGTCATCGCGTCCGCACCCGTGCCGCCGTCCAGCCGGTTCGCACCGGCATTGCCCACGAGTGCGTTGGCAAGCGCATTGCCCGTGCCGTTGATGGCGGCCGTGCCGGTGAGGGTCAGGTTCTCCACGTTCGCTGCGAGGGTGTGGGTGACGCTGGACAGCACCATGTCGGTGCCCGCGTTGGCGGCCTCCACCACCTTGTCGGAGGCGTTGTCGACCACGTAGGTGTCATCGCCACCCAGGCCCGTCATGGTGTCGGCGCCCGCGCCACCGTCGAGGGTGTCGTTGCCGCTGGTGCCGGTGAGGGTGTCGTTGCTTGCGGTGCCCGTGATGGTGCTGGACTGCACGGTCAACGGAAGCTTCTGGGAGGCCTTGGCACCCGCCTCGTCCGTCGCGGTGATGGTGATTTCGTAGGTGCCCGCTGGCGCCGAGGTGCTGGAGGAGCGCAGCGTCTTCTTGGCAGCGTCGAACGTCAGCCACGCCGGCAGCGCAGCGCCGGATGACAGGGTGGCGGAATAGGTCAGCACGTCGCCCTCGTCCTCATCGACAAATGCGTCGGCCGGCAAGGCAAAGCTCCATGCGGCGCCTTGCTTGAACGACTGCGCGGTGAGCGGGGTCTTGGCCACCGGGGCGTCATTCACGGTCTCCACCCACACATCGAAGCCCAGGCGCGCCGAGGCACCTGCACGGTCGGTGACCACCAGTGCCACGCCCAACGTACCGCCGTCATTGCCCGTCGGCGTGCCGTGGAAGGTCCGCGTGGCGGCATCGAACGAAAGCCAGTCGGGGAGCGGGCCTCCGCCGAAGTGCTGGGCAGTCCACGTCAGGACATCGCCCGCGTCGGCATCGGTGAACGTGCCGGCAGGCACCGTGAACCGCCATTCGGCGTCTTCCGTGGCGCGCTGCTGCGCGATCGCTGCGCCCGCCACGGGCGGCCGGTTCCCCGCGGCGATGCTCAGCGCAAAACTGCCACTCGCCTGCGCGCCCATCGCATCGGTGGCCGTCACGCGCACGCTCAAAGCGCCCTGGTCGGTGGCGGCTGGGGTGCCGCTGAAAGAGAGCCTGGACGCATCGAACGCCAGCCACCCCGGCAAGGGCTTGCCATCCGCCAGCGTGGCGCTGTACGTCAGCACCTCACCCGCGTCCTCATCCTTGAACGCGCCCGCCGACAGCGTGAAGCTGAACGGCGTGTTCGTGGCGGCCTTGGCCTCGGGCAGCGCCGCCGACAGGACCGGCGCGTGGTTCACGGTGTTCGGGTCGGTCATGCGCATCAGCGCATCGAAACCCCAGGCAGTGCCGTCGGCAAACTCGATGCGCCGCACCGCGTTGAATTCCTGGTCTCCGTAAAAGCCCTGCACGGTAACCTGGTCGGTGGTGCCGCGGATGGCCACGACCAAGGTATCGCCGACCCGCCGCACGCTGACGTCGGAGGCCACGACACCGGCCTTGAAGCGCAGCGCCTGCTGCCGGTCCGCGCTGGCGCGGCCCGTCCATGCCGTGATCACGTCCTGTCCATCGCCCCGGCCGAAACGGAAGACATCGCCTCCGACGAGCGTGTCGTTGCCCGTGCCCCCATCCATCACGTCGCGCCCGGCATAGCTCACCAGGCGGTCATCGCCCGCGCCGCCCAGCAGTTCGTCGTTGTCCCAGCCGCTGGAGTACAACGAAGCATTGGGGCGGATGGCCGCGAACTGGTCCTCGACCACGTCGTCACCCGCGCCGCCTTCCACGATGTCGTCCTGGAAGGAGCCGCTCACGGTGTTGTTGCCGGCGTTGCCCACCAGGTGCACGCCCTGCGCAGGCTGGTTGCCGCGCAGTTGCCCGTTGGCCGCGAGGTTTTCCACGTTGGCGTAGTCGTCCAGGCGGAACACCTTGCCGCTGGAATGGTAGGCCGCGGCGCCAATCGCCATGACGTCGATGATGACCCGGTCCGTGCCGCCGCCGGCCTGCTCGACCACCGCGTCGTCGATCCCAACGTAGTAGGTGTCGTCGCCGCCCTTGCCGGTGAGCACGTTGCGCGCCGTGTTCCGGGACGCGCGGATCTGGTTGGCCTGGTCGTTGCCAGTGGCGTTGATCGCCTGGTCGCCCAGCAGTTCGATGTTCTCCACATTGAGCGGCAGGTCGATGGAAATGCGGGAGGAGACCACCGTGTCGTTGAGGGACAACTGGGTCCCGTTGTCCGTAATGCCCGTCTCCACCACCTTGTCGCCCAGGCTGTCGAGGACGTAGTAATCGTCCTCGGCACCGCCGATCAGCGTGTCGTTGCCCAGGCCCCCGTCCAGGACGATGCCGCCGAGTACTTCCGAACGGTTGCGCATCATCGTGGCACTGATGCGCCCCTGGTTCGTCGCGTCGATGACGTTGTCGCCGGTGTTTCCGCTGAGCTGGAGCCGGGATTCGTCCGCCCGTCCATCGTAGAGCTGGTAGGAAGGCCGGAATCCGTAGTAGGACTCCAAGGGGATCATCCGGAAGGTATTGCTCCAGTCCATCAGCACGAGGTTCTCGACGTTCTCGTCCAGCATCCGGTTCTTGGCATCGAGCAGCAGCGTGTCGTTGCCCTCCCCGGCACGTTCCACGATGACGTCCATGTTTTCGCTGGCACTGCCGGCCGCATCCACGTAGATGTCGTCGCCCGCACCGCCCACTAGGCGGTCCGTTCCGCCCATGCCGTTGAGCACGTTGTTGCCCGCGTTGCCGGTGATCACGTTGGCGGCGGCGTTGCCGACGCCCGAAATGTCCAGTGACCCCGTGAGCGTGAGGTTCTCCACCTCGCCGGGCAGCACGTACGACACGGCACTGCTGACCGTGTCGGTGCCCTGGCCCGCGCCTTCGGCGATGGTGTCGGCCACATGGTCCACGGTGAAGGTGTCGTCGCCTGCCGTGCCCTGCATCGCATTGGCCGTGCCGCGAGCGTCCACCGTGCGGCTCTGGATGTCCTGCAGGCTCCAGCGCGCGCCATCGGCGAACTCGATCCCTTCGATCCCGCCCCCCGCACTGAAGAACCCCGGAATCCACACCTGCCCGCCCCCGGGCAGCACGGCCACCAGCGAGTCCGCCGCAGCGAACGCCGTCGTGCGGCCGGTCAGGTCGGTGGGAGGGCTGGAGGTGCGCACCAGCTTCACGTCCGCCGCGGCGATGCCCGCCCCGAAGCGCAGCGTGTCCGTGCCACCGGTCTCGGTGATCACGTCGCGCCCCTCGCCCTTGCCGACTAGGTACACGTCGTCGCCAAGGCCGCCTTCGAGCACGTCGTTGCCCGCGTCGCCCGACAGCACGTCGTTGCCGCCCTGGCCCCGCAGGGTGTCGTCGCCCGCACCACCGGCGAGGCGGTCGTCGCGCCAGTCGAAGCCGATCACCGTGTCCGTACCCGCGGTGCCCTGGAGCGCGCGCTCGCGCAGGTTCTCCAGCGTCCACACGGTGGCGGGACTGCCCGCGAAGCGCACCTCGGCCACGCCGCCCGGCTGCGCGTTGCGCAGCAAACCCTGCAGCTCCACCGAGACGCGGAGCGCGCCGGACACCGGGTCCCGGGCGACCAGCATGGCCGCGCCGTTCACGTGCGTGACGGTCACGTCCTTCGGCGCGATCGAAGCGTCGAACTCCAGCACGTCCTGCGACACGGCGTCGTCCTGCACGATCACATGCCGCCCGCCCGGGCCGATGCGGAAGGTGTCCGCCCCCTCGCCGCCCGACAGCCGCGAGGTGCCGCTGGTGGAGGCCACCAGCACGTCATCCCCAGCATCGCCATAGAGCGTGTCGGAACCCATCGCACTGCCTTCGCCGGCGATCAGCGTGTCGTTGCCCTCGCCCCCGCGCAGCGTGTCCGCGCCTTGCGAGCCGCGCAGCACGTCGTTGCCGGCGAGCCCTTCGATGCTGTCGTTGCCGGCGAGGCCGTCGAGTTCGTCGTCACCGGCGCCCCCCTGCAGCGCATCGTCGCCGGCCGTGCCCACATTGGCGCGGCGGTAGGCATCCTGGTAGCTCCACACCGTGGCGGGTGCATCCTCGAAGGTGAAGCGCAGCCCCTGGCGGTCGGCCTCGAATCCCATGAAGCCATCGATGCGTAGCTGCTGAACGCCACCGGCTCCCGTACCGGGCCATTGCACCAGCAGGTCCTTGCGCCCGTTGCTGCCGGGCACGGCGGCCAAGGTCACGTCCTGGGGCGCGATGCCGGAGGCAAAGCGCACGGTGCGCGCCGTGCCTGCGGCAGTGCGGCCGTCCAGCAGCAACGTCTGCCCCGTGGCAGCCACCGAACGGCGCACGACCAGGGTGTCGTTGCCCGCACCCAGGATGACCCGGGCGCCAGGCACCTCCACCGTGTCGTCGCCGTCCCCGGCGTTGACCGCACTGCCCGTGCCGGTGATGCGGTCATTGCCGTCGCCGCCATCGAAGGTGTTGTCGCCCGTGCTGTCGGACAGCACGTCGTCGCCGGCATTGCCATAGAGCTGGTCGTCGCCGGCTCCACCGTCGATCGTGTCGTTGCCACGCCCGCCGCGCACCGCGTCCTGACCGCCCTGTGCATTCACGGTATCGCCGCCCGGCAGCAGGTAGATCGTGTCGGCGCCCGCGCTGGCCTGGGCGTTGCCCGGCGTGAGCGGCAGATCGGCCAGCGCGAAGGCCGCACCGCCTGCGAACTCCACGCGCGCCAGCGGTTGATCGGCATAGGCCGAGCGCACGGTCACGCGGTCGTCCGTTCCGACGATGCGCACCAGCAAATCGTCGTCCACCCGTGAGACCACCAGGTCGGACAGCGCCAAGCCTTCCTTGAAGCGCAGCACATCGACCGCGCCGGCCTCGGCAGGCCCGGCAGAGAACTCGTCCTTGCCATCGCCGCGCCCGAACAGGAAGACGTCGCTGCCAGCGTCGCCGTACACCTTGTCGTTGCCTGCGCCTGCATCGATCACGTCGTTGCCCGCGCCGCCCCACACCTGGTCGTCGCCGCTGCCGGCATTCACCACGTCGTTGCCGAATCCTGCGTAGATCCGGTCGCTGCCGTCGCGCCCCGTGATGAGGTCACGGTAGGCGGTGCCCTCGCCATACCAGGCGCCCGAATCGGTGCGTGCGCGCATGTCCAGCACGATGCCCTGGGCCACCGCTTCGTCCCAGGTCACGGCCGAGCCATCGGCGAACTCAAGGCGGTCGAAGGTCCGTCCGTCCTCGCCCGTCAGGCCATCCAGGCGGATCGAGTCGCCGCCCGCACCGCCCGGCTCCGCACCGTAACGCAGGAACAGCGCCATGTCGCTGCCCACGTACTGGCGCACCAGCGACACCCCAGCCGCCGTGATGCCCTCGCCGAACTCGAACACGTTGGCCTGGCGGGTGCCACCGCTGGGCAGGCCCGCCAGGGTGGCGCCACTCACCGAGCCAATGGCCACGTCCTGCCCGTCGCCCAGCCGGAACCGCAGCCGCGCGCCACCCGTCTCGTTGGCCGGCGAGAGGTCGAAGGTATCGTTGCCTCCGGCCCCTTCCAGCGTTGCGCCGCCGGCCGCCACGACCATGAAGTCGGCTCCGGCGCCCCCGAACGCCTCGCCTCCCGCGCCCGCCGCCAGTGTCTTGTCCTCCGTCACGTTGGCGCGGATCCACTCGGACACACGCGTTTGCACCCCATCGACCACCAGGGTCTCGAATGCACCCGTGAACCCGTCCTCCAGAATGAGTGCGCGCTGCTCGGCAGGTTCCCCCACGCTCAGCGCCAGGTTGGCCGACTTGCTCGTGCGCGCGGCCTGCAGCCGGCCCGAGACGACGACGGTGTCGTTGCCGCCCGCGTCGCGCAACAGCTCGGCGGTGCTGGTCGAGTTCACCGGCACGTCGTCCGCCTCCAGCACGTAGGTGTCATCGCCCAGCCCCCCGTCCATCCAGTCGCTGCCGGCCCCGCCCTGCAAGGTATCGTTGCCCGCACCGCCGCTCAAACGGTCGTTGCCCTCGCCACCCATCAGTGCGTCGTTGCCGTTGCCGCCCATCAGCGCGTCGTTGCCGGCCCCGCCATCCAGTACGTCGTTGCCGGTGAGGGTGGATACCGCTTTCTCGGTGCGTTCGTCCTCGCCGGCCAGCCAGTCGTCGCCGTCGCCCCCGCGCAAGGTGTCGTCGCCACCGCCGCCGTAGAGAGCATCTTCGCCTGCGCCGCCGTCCAGCAGGTCGGCGCCGTGCCACTGCGCATCGATCTCGCCCGTGCGGTCGTCGCCCTCCAGGATGTCCTTGCCTGCGCCGCCCAGCAGCACGTCGTTGCCGCCGCCGCCGAACAGGTCATCGTCGCCGTCACCGCCATCGAGCAGGTCGTCCCCGGTTTGCGGGCCGTTCATGCGCAGGTGGTCGCCATAGATCCGGTCGTCACCCGCCCGGCCATAGAGCAGGTCGTTCTTGCCGCCGCCCATCAGGGTGTCGTCGCCCGCGCCGCCGTCCAGCACGTCGCTGCCATGGCGCGCGGCATCCAGCGTGTTGCGCATGACCATGCTGGCGCCGTGGTAGGTCAGCGTCTGCACCGCCTGCTCGCCGTCCATGGCCTGCACGGTGTAGTCCCCTTCCAGCCAGTCGTTGCCTTCCCCGCCTTCGACGAAGTCGTCGCCGTCGTAGCCGGCGACCATGTCCGAACCCGCGCCGCCGAACACGATGTCGTTGCCCGCACCCGCATTGACCACGTCATCGCCCGCGCCGGCGTAGATGGTGTCGGCGCCCGCGCCCACCCCCACGTTGCCCACGAAGGCCTTCCCGTCGTTCATCTGGGCGAAGGTGCGCTGCGAGCCGGCGGCATAGACGTGCGTGTCGCCGGCCGGCGGCTTGATGTCCTCGGCCCGCATGGCCAGCAGCCCCGACAGGTCGATCTCGGCCAGGGGGTTGAACGCGAACCCCCACAGGTCGGTGCTTTCATAGGCGCGGCCGGTGCTGTCGGTGGCGGTGGTGCCGATGCGCGCCATGACGACCTCGGCGTTTAGGACCCGCACCTGGCCCGTGGCCACGTCGTTGGCGCCGCTGCTGTAGGACGCCGAGTCATCGCCCAGCACCAGGCCCTCGCCGTTGCCGTCGGCCAGGATGATGTCGTTGCCACCCCCGCCCACCAGGGTGTCGTCGCCCGCCCCGCCGTACAGCACGTCGTCGCCCGCATCGCCCACGAGCCGGTCGCCGCCCTGCCCGCCCACCAGGCTGACGAAGCCCCGCCCGCTGGGCCCTTGCGTCTCGCCGCCCGCGATGGCGGCGGCCAGGTCCACGGGCGCTGCGGCATACAGCACGTCGTCGCCGCCCTCGCCAAACAGGGTCTGCCGTGCGCTCGCACCGGCGCTGCCCGCGGCCAGCACGTCCGCGCTGGCGCCGCCTGCGGCGCCACTGCGGTTGGTGCCGGCCTGCGCGACGTTCTCCAGCCGCAGGCCGCTGTCTTGCTGCGCATCGGTGAGGCGGTCGTAGGCGGTCTGGCCGGTGAGGCTGGACAGGTCGTAGGTCGAGGCCGGCGTGGGCAGCGGCTTGGGCACGCCGGCCGGCACCACAATGCCCAGCTGCCCGGGCTCGAAGTTCTTGACGACCACGGTGCTGCCGTGGCCGGTGATGGTGAGCTCGCGCGTGTCCACGTTCAGCCGGTAGTCGATGGGCTGTGCGGTGTTGCTCTCGTCGCGCCACACCGTGTAGGGCTGCCCGGCCCCGGAAGCGGTGGCGATCAGCGTGCCGCCGCCCACCACCGCCCGCCCGGCCAGTTCGATGCTGCCGCCCTCATTGCCCGTGCCGCTGTCCACGATGGTGTCCCGGCCTTCATTGGCCTGGATGCGGTAGGTGTCGAAGCCCGCGCCGCCCACCAGGGTGTCATCGCCTGCACCGCCGATCAGCACGTCGTTGCCGGCACCGCCTTCGAGGTAGTCGGCGCCGCTCAAACCCTTGAGGGTGTCGTTGCCAGCGCCTCCGTAGAGGTGGTCACCGAGAGCGTTGTCATATCCGGTGAGGACGTTGTCCTTGTCGTTGCCGAACATTAGGTGCTGGTCTGGCAATCGGTTCTCCCGACTGCCACGGGTGCTGAAAAGGGTGTCTTCGCCCGTGTCGGGATCGGTGTAGTGGAAGAAGGTCACCTGCCCGGGCGTCGCGCGCACATCGAGCACTTCCTGTGCCTGGTTGTTTTGCTGGTTGCGCAGAACGACGGCCTGCAGCAAGACGGACCGATCCTTCATCCATTCGTCGGTAAAGCCCGTTGGCGTGGCCTTGGACTTGTCGGCCTGCCAAGCGCTGTAGTCGGCCGCACGGCTGCCGCTCCAGACCGCCTCCAAAGCGGTTTTGGCAGCGGCATCGGCCCCGGTGATCCAGATCGGGCTCAGGTCCTGCAGCGCCAGCAGCGCACCGAAGTCGTTGCGCGCCGCCGCACGAATGCCGGAGTCTGGAACGCGCAGCACGAGCTTGCCCGCCACTTTCTTCTCGGTGGCCCAGTCACCAATGGCCTTGAGCCGCTCGTGCAACTGATCCCGGCCGCTGTAGCCATCCTGGGCCTCGATGCGCGCCCAGGTACCGCCATTCGGGTTGCCCTTGAGGTCCGTGCCCTGGATGCCGAGCGTGTGCGCCACGGCATTGACGAGGTTTTCCAGGCTGGTGCCATCGGCCTTGCCCTGCCCGCCGCTGTCCGCCGAAGACGGCTTGTTCGACGCCGCTTTCAAGACGGCGTTGAGCACGCCCTGGTCGACGGAAGGCATGAGCGATACCAGGGTCTGCTGCACCGACAGGCTGTCGGCGATCAACGCCAGACTGTGGGTGTCGCCGAAGTCGTTCTGGCCGAAGTTGTCCACCAGCAGCTTGGCTTCGCCGGCCCGCCAGGAGGCACTGCCCATGTCGGCCAGCACGGTACCCCGGTACAAGGGCTGGTCCTCGATCCAGATGGGGGTTTGCTTGCCGTAGTGGATCTGCGAGTTGGCGACGGCCGAGAAGTCGCCCAGGGAGCCGAAGTTGGAGCCGTAGAGGTCGTAGAAATTAGGCTTCGGCGAACCCAGCGCATTGCGTCCCGCGACGGCTTGGAAGGTATTGCCCGCCAGACCGGCCGAGGGTGCGGTGTTCTGCGCCGCATGCAGAACCGCCAACTGGTAGTCCAGCGAGGCGCCTTCGATGGCTGCCAGGGCTACGGGCTGCGCGGCGACACCGCCGGTATTGGGGATGCCGTTGTTCACGCGCTGCGCTTCGTTGGCGATGGACAGCATGCGGCGCAATGCGTCGCGCAGCAGTTGCAGCTCTGCCCGCGTGGCCTGGCTGGCGATGGGTTGCTCCAGCCGCGCAGTCAACTCATCGACCGATTGTTTGATCGCGCCCGAACCGCCCGCCTGGGCCCCTTGGCCGGCTGCAAACTTGCCGCTCAGCTCCGCGTAGCGCTGCGCCCCCTCGGTGGTCACGAAGCTCGCCGCGTTGCTGCCCTTGCCCCGATGGGCGGTGAAGTCGTCCATGGCGGCGCTCAAGGTGCCGCCGTTCTTGACGAGCCCGACGCCTGCGCCATTGAAGGTGTAGGTGGAGGCGATGCGCCCAGCATCTCCCTCTTCTTCGCGCAATTGGTAGAACGCCGTCGCCAGGTGCCCGCCCAAGCTGTAGCCGGTGACGGTGAAGCGGTCGTTGGCACCGAGCTTGCCGCTCGCCCGCAGGTCCGCATACCACTTCTCCATGTCCGCGATCTGGCCGAACGCCCAGCCTTTCTCCTTGATCTCCAGCGTGTTCGTCGCTTGGTTGTCGCGCGCCGAGTCATCGGCGAATTCGGTTGAGCGCAGGCTCATGACCAATTCGCCGGTTTCCTTGTTTTTAAACAAGGCCCCTGAAAATCCCGCCGCGGTATTGCTAAGGTGATCTATCAAACTCCAGTTCTGATCGAACTGAGCCGCTTGAACCCCGGTAAATCTACTGGAACGCGTGTTCCCTGCTTTGAGAAGAGCGACAAGATCACCGGGACGATCCAAAAATGCCTCAGCTGCCATCTGAACGGCAGAGTACTTTAAATATTGAGCCACTTCATTGCTCATGACGCACACCCTTAACTGGCCTAATTACTTTTTCAACAAATACTTGATTGTGCTGCCCAATGGAAGGACAGGAATTTCCATGAACACGCGCCCAATCCCACGGACTGCGTTGCCCATCGGTGCTACCTTGCCCTGGATCTAACAAATATCCTTTTCTCTCTGCAAGTACATCTTTATTTTTAAGATCAATAATTTTAATACTCCCCCCAGCTATCCACAAAGATCTATCCTCTGGCGTTGAGACATCGCTCAAAATCACTCCATAGCGCGCTTTACCTTGCAATACAGATTGCTTTTCAAGAGGCGATGATGAATCCAATTTTGTGTATCTACGCAACCCCGAAGATTCGCCATCACTTACCTCCACAAAATGATAAATTCTTTTTTTATTCGGCTCATACCTTCCAGAATTAGCATCACCATTGACTGGACTCATTGAGGTGTCAATCAAATACATTGCTATACACGAATCACTATCACAAGCCCCGCCGTATGGATTGTTCAATCTAAACTGCACAGGAACATCAGATCCAACGGCCTTATCTCGAATAATTTGAATTCCATCGACGTTATCGATAGTTTTATAAATTTTCTCTCCCGCCGTTTTACACCTCTCATCAAATAATGCCTTGGCTTTTGCGTACTGCTGCTTTCTCGCTTCACTTATATTATTCTGCTCCTCATATTGCTGATAGCTCTTAATCGGCAATATCGAGCCTACTCCAAGAACGATCAGCACCCACAGCGCCTTATGCGGATTGCGCCGAGGCGCCCACGCTGCAATCAGTAGTGCGATCAGCACCACCGCGACATATCCCCAGCCCATGACTTGCAGCAGGGATTGAGTCATCCAGTAATCACGCATTTCTTCCCTTCCGTTGGTAGACGCATACAAAAATTCTCATCGCTTGCTTTTATTTCGCGACATCAACGCCTGAGCATCCGATGTCAGCTCTTCGTTAAGCACGCGTCACTTCACGACTGCGCCCCTACGACGATGGCCTGATTCCACAAGACCGGCTGGGTCGCCGAAGCCGTTGCCGCAGTCCCCATCGCCGATGGCGCAAAGCCCGCCATGGCCTGCAGCAATTGCTGTGCGCTGCCTTCCAGTGCCAGCGCGAGGGGCTGCTCCAATGCGCTGCTCATGGAGGGCGACCACTCCAGCGGCTTGGTCGTTCCTGCACCGTCCGTCACATCCGACAGCTGCATCGGCTTGGTGGACTCGAAGATCGCCAGCGCTTCGCTGTCGGTCGTATAGGGACGGGTGCTTTCCATGCTTGCTTCGCCCGCCGACCACTCCAGCGGCTTGGTGCGCTCTGAGAGCGTTGCGTCCTGTGCTGCGTCCACCCCCAACTCGTAGGCGTAGGGACGCATGCTCTCCACGCTGGCGATGGTCTGCGAAGCCGCCTCGGAGGCAACCAGTTCACCCAGCACGCCATCCCAGCCACGCGACTGCAGTGCCTCCAGGTTCCATTGCACGGTGTCTGCCGCAGTGGCCGTCGCCTGTGCAATGGAGGCCTGGGTCAGCCGCGCTTCCTGCACAGCGGCAGAGAGCGCAGGCGCGGCGGCCGTACCGCCTGCAGGAAGCACCACCGTGCTGGCAAGCTCCGCCGCAAGGGTGGACTCGACATAGTTTTCCTTCCAGGGCGTTGCTCCCTGGGTGCCCTGGAAGCGCCACGAAACGGCGGGGGCGTTCTGGTTGTTGTTGCTGCTCATCGGGATTCCTTTCGTTTTCAATGGATCTGTAAAACCCACGCCCATCGCTTCACAGCCGCGGCTGTGCGATGGCTCGCAGGAGGTGTTTCGTGGTGCGGATACGCTGTGCTGCCTTGCCGCGTTGGCAGGTGGCAACCGATGGCGGTCCCGTGCGACAAGCGTGCCGTCAGCGCTCCCTCAAGCTTTCGCTGCCTGCTCTCTGGATCGGGCTCAGCAAGTACTCAATCACCCGCCGCTTACCCGTCTTGATCTCCGCCGTCAGGTTCATCCCCGGCGCCAGCCGGATCGGCTTGCCGTCGACGTCGATGTGGCTCTGGTTCAAAGTAATGAGCGCCGGGAAGATCGCGCCGCGCTTTTCGTCGGTGACCGCGTCCTGCGTCACCTTGTCCACCGTGGCCTTCACGGTGCCGTAGCGCGTGAACGGGAAGGTCTCCAGCTTGATGGCCACCTCCTGCCCTGGCGCCACGAAGCCGATGTCCTTGTTTTCCAGCGTCACCTCGGCGCTCACGCCGGCGCTGTCGGGCACGATCACCATCAGCGCCTGGGCTTCGGTGACCACCCCGCCTTCGGTGTGGGCGGCCAGTTGCTGCACGGTGCCGGCCACAGGCGCCGTGAGCGTGGCAAGCCGCTCGCGCTGGGTGGCCTTGGCCAGCTCCTGGCCCGATTGCTGGCGCTTCAAGTCCGCCTGCGCCTGGCGATCGCTCAGGGCGCGGCGGGTTTCGGCCAGGTAGGCGCTGCGGGTCTGCTCGGCCTCGCGCAGCGCGGCCTGGGCTTCTTCCAGCCGGGCCTGCTGGGTGGCCAGGTCCCGCTCCAGTTCGATGCGCTCGCGCGTGCGGTCCTGGTTGGCGTGGCCCGACATGAAGCCCTGGTCCGCCAGGGCCTTGAAGTCCTGCTCGCGCTGGCGCGCGATGGGCACGGTGGCCTCCAGCTTGCCGATCATGGCCCGCACGGTGGCCATCTCCGCCTGGCGGCGCTGGCGCTCGGCGGCCAGCTTGGCCAGCCGCGCTGTGATGTCGCTCCACTCGGCAGCCAGGTAGGCATTGGCCTCAGCGGTTTCTTCCCGGCTCCATTCGGCGGGAAGGTCCTTTGCGGTCAAACGGGCCACCACCGCATTACCAGCAGGGTTCTTTTGCTCCTGATTCGATAGCATCTGCTGCAGTGCCCGGCTGCGCACCCATTCCGAATCTGCGGACCGCCGCGCTTCGTGGAAGCTGGCCTTGTCGGCCCGCGCGGCGGTGGGGTCCAGCTCCAGCAAGGGCTGGCCGGCCTGCACGTGGTCGCCGTCCTTGACCAGGATGCGGCGGATGACACTGTTCTCCAGCGGCTGCACGAGCTTGGTCCGGTCGCTCACGATGACCCGCCCGGGCGCCACGGCCACGATGTCGATCTTGCCGAAGATGGCCCACAGCAACGCGATCACGAACAGTGCCATCAGCACGAAGGCGATGCGCCGGGGGGCCGGGTGGACCGGCGTTTCCTGCAGGCTCAACGCGGCGGGCAAAAAGGCCTGCTCGTCCGCCAGTCGCGAAGGGCCCGCCAGTTCGGCCCGGTGCGCCCAGGCGGCACGAAAGACGGCGCGGTAGCGGCCCAGCAGTTCGATGACGGGGTGTCGCTGCGTTTGGGGTTTGGCGACGTGGGCACTTGCGGGGGCATTCGCAGGGGTATCCGACGCCACGGCGGCGCTGGCGATCACGGTGTCCGTCATGCGATCGCCCCTTCGGCAGCGGGAGCGGCCTTGCTGCCATCCTGCATGCGCCACAGGTGGGCATACAGGCCCTGCTGCCGCTGGATCAGCGCATCGTGCGGCCCGGCCTCGACGATCTTGCCCTTGTCCATGACGATGATGCGGTTCGCGTGCCGCACGGCGCTCAAGCGGTGGGCGATGATGAGCACGGTGCGCCCTTGGCAGATGTGCGCCATGTTGCGCTGGATGATGGCCTCGCTCTCGTAGTCGAGCGCGCTGGTGGCTTCGTCCAGGATGAGGATGCGGGGGTTGGTGAACAGGGCCCGCGCGATGGCGATGCGCTGGCGCTGGCCGCCCGACAGGCTGCCGCCCTGCTCTCCCACCAGGGTGTCGTAGCCTTCGGGCAGCTCGCTGATGAAGTCGTGCGCGCCGGCCAGGCGGGCGACGTGCACCACGGCTTCGATGGGCGCAGCGGGGTCGGCGATGGCGATGTTCTCGCGCACGCTGCGGTTGAACAGCAGGTTCTCCTGCAACACCACGCCCACCTGGCGGCGCAGTTGGGCGGCATCGATGAGGCTGATGTCGATGCCATCGACCAGGATGCGGCCCTGCTCCGGCACGTACAGCCGCTGCACTAATTTTGTAAGGGTGCTCTTGCCGGAGCCCGAACGGCCCACGATGCCGATGACCTCCCCAGGCCGCACGTCCAGGCTGACGCCGCCCAGCACGGGCGCAGCCTCGGGCCGGTAGCGAAAGTGCACGCCGTCCAGGGTGATGCGGCCCTGGATGGGGGGCAACTGCGCGGCGCTGGAGGGCGGCACTTCGGTGCGGGTGTTGAGGATGTCGCCCAGGCGCGCCATGGAGATGCCGGTCTGCTGGAAGTCGGTCCACAGCTGGGCCATGCGCATGATGGGCTGGGCCACGCGCTGCGCGAACATGTTGAAGGCGACGAACTGGCCCACGGTGAGCTGGTTGTCCATGACGAGGTGGGCCCCGTACCAGAGGGTGGCGGCGTTCACCAGCTTGCCGATGAGGTTGACGGCCTCGTGCGCCCAGGCGGCGACGTTCTGCGTCTTGAAGCTGGCGCTGACATAGGCGGCCAGCTGGTTGTCCCAGCGGCGGGCGAACGAAGGCTCCAGCGCGCTGGCCTTGACGGTCTGAATGCCGGTGACGGTTTCCACCAGCATGGCCTGGTTCTCCGCGCCGCGCGCGAACTTGTGGTCCAGCCGGCGCCGCAGCACGGGCACGATGGCCAGGCTCAGGCCGAAATACAGCGGCAGGCTGACCAGCACGATCAACGTGAGCGGCACGCTGTAGAACAGCATCACGGCGATGAAGATGACGGAAAACAGCACGTCCAGCACCACGGTGAGGGCGTTGCCGGTCAGGAAGCTGCGGATGTTCTCCAGCTCCCGCACGCGGGCCACCGAATCGCCCACGCGGCGCGCCTGGAAGTAAGACAGCGGCAGCTGCATGAGGTGGCGGAACAGCCGCGCGCCCAGTTCCACGTCGATGCGATTGGTGGTGTGGCTGAAGACGTAGCCGCGCAGGCCGTTCAGCAGGCTCTCGAACACCACCACCACGACCAGGCCGATGACCAGAACATCCAGCGTGGTCACGCCATGGTGGACGAGCACCTTGTCCATCACCACCTGGAAGAACAAGGGGCTGATCAGCGCGAAGAGCTGCAGCATGAAAGAAATCAGCAGCACCTCGCCCAGCAGCTTGCGGTGCTTGACGAGGCTGGGAATGAACCACGAGAAGTCGAACTTGGCGAGCTCGCCCGCCAGGCTGGCGCGGCTGGTGATGAGCAGCAACTCGCCGGTCCACTGCGCGGCGAAGTCTTCCAGGGATTCGATGGTGGGGCGGTTGCCGCCGGGGCCGGCGGAAGGGTCTTGCAGCAGCACGCGCTGGCCGTTGCATTGCGCCAGGACGATGGCCCGCACCTCGCCGGCCGCGTTGCGCACCATGGCCAGGGCCGGCAAGGGGCTGAGGGCCAGTCGGTCAGTGGTGGTGGCACTGATCTTGGCCTTCAGGCCGATGTGCTTGGCCGCCCGGACCAGGTCCTGCATCGTGGCGGTTTCGCTGGGCTGCAGGCCCATCTGGTGCCCCAACGTGGCCGGGTCGGCTGCGACTTGGTGCAGGCGGGCGATGAGGCACAGTGCTGCGAATCCGCCGCCATCAACGGGGCCATGCCGCTCGTTTGCCGAAACAGCGTGCGCCATCCCTGCGGCCACGCCCGCAGGCGCCGCGTGTACTTCTCCCATCCCGAACTTTCCCTGTTTTCGAAGGCGCGGATGCTATGCGACAACGGCGATGAATGGACGCACTCAAAATTGTTGAACAATCTTCTTTTTTGAAACATTTTGTAATTTGATAGCGTCCCGCCGAATGGGAATCTAAGGTTGAGCTGCAAACGCCATTGACTGTGCGGCAAGGCCATTTACACGTCCTCGTCCGGCCTCTGTGGCGGCAAATCCACAGGTCATCGCCCCTCCCTAAAAGGCGAACGGCAAGCGCACTTCTCCCATTCGAGCCCGTGTGCAGCGCCCCACCGTCGCGCAGACAGCGCTGTCTTCATCGCAACCGGACCGTGCTATCTGCCACGGGATGGAAGTACTGCGCCCTCCTCCGCCCAGCCGTACTGCTGCGCCATCCGCACCAACGCAACGTTGTGACGAATGCCGAGCTTGGCGCGCACTCGCGCCTTGTACGTCGCCACGGTCTTCGCATTGATGCCCAGGCGCGCAGCCACCTCCTTGTGCCGCAGTCCCTGGACCAGCAGCCAGGCCACTTCCATCTCGCGCGCAGAGAGCGCGTCGAATGGCGTTTCCTGGCCCCGCGCGGCCTCCAGCGCCAGGCGGTTGGCGATCGATCGCCCGAGATAGCGCCGCCCCAGCGATGCTTCGCGCACGGCACGCAGGAGATCGCGCACTTCGCTGCCCAAGGCAATGAAGCCGCAGGCGCCGGCCTGAAGCACACGCCGTGGCCACGGCCCCTCCTCCAGCTCGGACAGGATCACCATGCGCGGGCCTTGCCCCGCGTGCTCCGCAAGGCGCGGGAGGATCTGCATCGCGCCGCTGTCCGGCAGATTGATGTCGCAGATCACGACGTCCGGCCTCAGGCGCCGGATCTGCGGCAGCGCTTCATGCCCCGTGCCCGCATCCCCTTTCACGAGGATGTCCGGTTCTCGGGACAGGATCATGTGCAAGCCGGTGCGTGATCTTGCCCCCGTATTCCCGACCCCGCCCTATTCGCAATAAGAGTGGCTAACACCACTTCCTCCGGGGCCTCCGCAGAGCAGTTATGCTCGCTGCCCTCATGGCACGACGACCCGTTAGTAAAGAACTGTGGCGGCAGCTACAACCCCTGATCCCAGCCTTCGTG
>NZ_BQXK01000029.1:0-32420 GCF_030158995.1 Acidovorax sp. SUPP2825
AGCGTTTTGCACCAAACGGTACGTCGTACCACGTGGAGCGTTTTGCACCAAACGGTACGTCGTACCACGTGGAGCGTTTTGCACCAAACGGCACGTCGTGCCACGTGGAGCGTTTTGCACCAAACGGCACGTCGTGCCACGTGGAGCGTTTTGCACCAACCTGTTCCTAGGCCACTCAATTCACTATTTCATCAACTCAATAAAAGGGAAGAACCATGGCAAAAAAGATAACGAGCGAACGCCTGTTTGTGGAGCTTTTGCACCGTCTGGGCAAGTACAGCGATGCATTGATGCTTCATACCGCGCTGCGGGAGCAAGCAGATGTCGCCGAATGGAAGACAGCAGTCACTCAAGTTTCGCAGTTCGCTCTGGACGGCCAGATCAACAAGTGGCAGGCACAGCGCGCACTGGACCGTCTTACCCAGCTGGGCCTGATCGAAGTGCGTATCCACACCAAGACCGCAACCCACATCAAGGTGGACCGCGATGCCGTCATGGAACTGCTCCAGCAGCCCGTGTCGAGCCAGTTGCCCGGCATGCGCGGCAAGGACTTCGCGTTCCTGCAGGCCTGGAACGACTCTGCCGCCGCCGCTGCGAGCGCCGTCGAGGATGCGTCGTGATGCGGGGCCTGCGTCTTTCTCAGTCGTCCGTATGGTCTCTCTTGCCGCTCTTGGGATTGATGAACGAGGCCAAGGCACAACCGGCGATCGCCACGGCGATGAACGCCCCGAAAGTCCAAAATACTGAAATAACGTTGAGTTTCATTTGCGGTCCTGACGGGCTGTTCCTGATTCACGATGCCTGGCTCATGCTCTTCATGCCTGCGATGATGGTCCTGGCATGGGGCGCCATGGTACTTGCCGACCTCATGCACTCCACAGTCAGGCAGCAGCTTCAGTCCTCCACCTTTGCGAAATCCAACGGAGCATCCTCCCTGTTGTCGGGACTGACTGGGGTCTCGGTCCGCGCCATCCTTGTCAGTGCGCCTTTGCTCGCCGTGTTCTTGCTTGTGTTCGCCACCGGACAGGCCGAGACCTCCACTGCCACCCTGCATGCCATCGGCACTTGCACAAACGGCGTTCTCCAACTTCACACGAGCTGGTTCTTCTTCGCTCTCGGCTCCATCGTGCTTGCCGTCTGGCTCGCCAGCGCTCTGCAGCTTCCTCGAGGCCAGTCCATGTATCGCGCCGCGTACCGCCCTACCGATGGTTCGGCCCACGGCAATCGACTCGCATCGTCCAGCCAGGCACGGGAGGCACCGTAATGCTGGGCCCTGTTTGCACCAGATCAGCGATCGCCTCGCTTGATGACCTCTGTCACCTTGACAACCAAGATTGCAATCTCCGCCACAGCCAGTAATCCCAGAAACCACAAGAACGGCCCAATCATGTCCCCAACAGTTTCTTTGCTCAGCATTTGTTCTCCCGATGGTGTATTGAAGGTATTCGACGTCTGGCTGGCCATGCTCGCGCCGATCGTCTTCATCATGGCCCTGGGCGCCATCACCATCCGCAACGTCGTCGACGAAGTGTGCTGGCACCTGGCACGCCGCAGCGCTTCGCGGCGCGCGGATGGTAGCCGATCGCTTCCTGCACTCCCCAAACCCCGGATGACCGCACTGGTGGCAAGCGTGCCGTTGCTGGCCCTGCTGGCTGGCCCCCTCGCCTGGATGCTCTGGACCGACCGCATCGAGATCGGCTCTGCCACCCACACCGCCGTCGGCCTGTGCACCGAGGGCGCGCACTTCATCGGCTACTACCCCATGCTGGTCCTGGCCGGCGGCATCCTCGTTTGCCTGCTGATGGCGCGCTGGTTCTTCGACCACGTGTTCGAGCCTTGCATGGGCTGGATCGCCACCTTGATCGTTCGCCGCATCGTCCCCGGCACACCGACCAATCACTGAGGGCATCCAGCCATTCAATCGTCTTCGTCTCGCATCCCTCATCGACAACCCCTCTCACCCCTCGAATCAAGGAGGACCCCATGGCCACCAGAGCCGCAAAGAAACCCGCTTCACCGACTGCCATCGCCGCAGCCACCGCGGCCACCGTTCCCGCACCCGTCCAGAACAGCACGATCCTCGCGCCGCCCCGTTCGCGCCTGACCTTCTCCACTGAACCCAAGTCGCCCTTCCAGGATGGCTACTCCATTTCGGGCGAAGAGGCGGTGCTCGCCGAGTTTCTCGCGGGCGACATGTCCGAATCCGACCCGCTGTACGACCGCTACGTCGAACTGGAAGACCGCAAGGATCGCCTGGAGCGCATGCAGGCGGACTTCCAGACCCGCCGCGGCGCCGACCCGCTGGTCGCGCCCAAGGAGTTCTTTTCCATGCTGGAGGTGGGCAATCTGGTCGATACCGATGTCGACCAGATGTCGGTGCACACCAAGGAAGCCATCCGCATGTTCATGGGGCGCACCCGCGAGCCGGGCAAGGAAGCGGCGCCCATCATCGGCGGCAAGCGGATCGCAGCCGCGCTGCGCAACCTGTGGATGCTCACGGCCAACGACAACCCCTACGCCGACTGGGCGCTCCTGCGGCACGAGGAATCCATGCAGCAGGTCCAGCGGCGTCTGGCCCGCGAGTCCAAGGACGCCCTGGGCGTGCTGGAGGAGCAAAAGCGCAAGGGCCTCACCTATTCGCTGCTGCAATCGTCTCAGCCGCAAGTGCTCAATCTGGGCTTTCGGTCGCCCTATGGCTACGCTGTCTCCAGCCTCATCGTGGACTTCGATCACTACGTGCGGGTGCAAAAGACGCTGGCGCGCAAGAACCTGCGCTCGGACGACCAGACGCGCCAGTCCATCTCGGAGATCACCCGGTTCATCCGCCGCGTATTCAACGAGACCGCTCGGTTCGATCGCTGGCTCACGCGCGAGGAAGTCCGCGGTCTGTGTCGCGCCGATTTCGTTCCGGAGGCTGGCGGGGAAGCCAGTTCGCAAGCGGCCAAGCGCCTGGAGTTCGCCACCGAGGTGTTCGGCGCGGTGCCGGCCGACGTCTTCACCACCAAGCTGCAGCCACGTCATTCGCGCCGCCGCATCCAGATCAGTGCCGTCGAGCGCCAATTGCTGCAGACGGTCGGTGCCAGATTGGCCCAGGCCGAACAGGCCGATGGGTCTGCAGTCTCCCTGGATGCAGCTGATGGAACTGCCCAAGGCGCGGAACCAGCAGAGGTCGCTCGCTGATGCCATGGTCCGGCCTCTGGGGCACACCCGCGAACCGCGCTGACTTGACCGCCGTCGTTGATGAAAGGGCTGTGGTGGTGAAAGGGCGTGTGGTTGAAAGGGCCGAACAACCCACGTCGCAAGTGGAGCGTGTTGTCAATTCGGTCAAGTGGGCGCGCGAATCGCTCAAGGACGAGACGTGTCAAGAACGAGCTGACACAAAGGCCTTTACGGGTAAGGGCACCCGCCAGGAGCTGCGCCAACTGATCGCCGAGATCGACCGGCTGGAACAGGCCATGCGTGAACTGGCAAGCGTTGTCCGCCAAGTTCCTGGCGCATCCATCTATCTGATGCTGCACCACAAGCGCTCCAACGGCTACACGTTCCTGCGCTGGCGCGAACTGGGGGCCGGCAAGCGGCACCTGTCCTGGGCCGATGTTCAAGCCTTGCTGCGATCGCGGGAGGCCAGCGCCCGTGCCTGGTACGGCCAGGCCACCGAGCAGGCCCTGTCGCTCAATGCCCAGCACCTGACCGCGCGCAAGCGCATCCGCGCCCTGCGTTTCATCCTCACCCGGGCGCAGCAGCCGGTGTACGCACGCCGGATTCCAGGATGACTGATTCCCGAATGACTTCCAACCGCCCCTGGCCTGGTGCAGCCAGGGATCGGTCAATCAACGCACTGTGGAGAAATTGATGCAGAACCTTTTTATCGGCAAGGGCAACCTGGCCAAGCCGCCCACGCTGGAACGCAACATCTCGCGCAGGACTGGCGAGGAGTTCATCGTGGCCAAGATGCGTGTGATGTTCAGCCGCTATGGGCAAAACAATGATGGCGACTTCGAGCAGGTCGGCGGTTTCTGGCGCGAGGTGGAGATCTACGGCAACAAGGCCGAGGCCTGCGCGAGGTTCCTCAAGACGGGCGCGCGCGTCCTGGTGGTAGGCGAGGAGCGCGACTTCATGGCCAAAAACGAGGCCGGCGACGAGGTACAGGTCATCAAGATCGTGGCCGAGGACGTCGCGCTGCAACTGTCGCGCATCGAGTCGATCCAGTTCACCCCATCCCGTGGGCAGCAGCAAGTGCCCGACCCAGGAAGTGACCAAGGCGGTTACCAAGGCGATTACCAGAGCCAGCCGCAGGAATTCGACGAAATTCCCATGTGACCCTCAGCGCTCAGTAACTCACCTTTCCGGGAAAACGTCGCCAATATTAGAAATTAATTCAACCGGAAATATAGGAGTCGAGTATGAGTGAAACAATCGATGGAGTTCAGAGAGAGGATTTACTCGGGAAATTCGATGAAAAGTCCTGGCGCGAGGTGTGCGAAAAACTGGCCGACCAAGCCGCCAAGGGATGCGGTCTTTCCCATGATTATTACGTCACACGCTTCAGCGCTGAAATCAACATTGCATTGAAAAGTATTCCTGCGGAGTTTCATCCGCAGGCATTGAAGGCGGCACAGTATTTTGACTATGCCTCGGCCGATGAATTACGTGAAACTGCTCAGTCGAACGCCAAGAACGGGATTTGCCCCCATGGCATTGATAAAAACTGCTGCCCTCTGGGTTGCGGAGATCGCGATGACTGAATGGCTGAGCCAGTTCGCGCTGATGAACCTGACGGGAGTCAAATATGAATGTTGAGCCAACGGAAGAAGTTCAAGCCATCGACGCGCGGGGACGGTTCGATGAGCGCGCCTGGCGCAATATCTGCGCCCAGATTGCCGTCGCAGCCTCCAAGGACTGCCGCCAGCTCTACGATCAATATGTGGAGGTTTTCAGTGCCGGCGTTGATGCGCAGCTTAAGAACCTGCCATCGGAGTTTCATCCGGCGGCGTTGAAGATCGCCGCCCAGTGGGACTATGCCCAGACGCCCAACGATATTGCTAAAGGCATTCGTGAGCACAATCGGGCGGTAATGGAGAGGATTCGAGATTTGCAGAAATCGCCTGTGAATCACTCGGGCTGGTAATCGACACCCGCGCATGAATATTCTCCCCTCGAATATGCCGCACCTGGAGCCGGTGTCCCTGCGCGCTCCGGATCTGCTGGTCCAGGCGGTCTCCGATGGCAGACGCATTGGCCTGCAGCTGCATTACGTGGCTGGAATGGGGCGCACCCTACAGCAGGCCGGCGCCTGGTGGGTCGCAGGCCGGCGCATGTGGGCGCTGGAGCAGACCGATCCCGAGCAGCTGGTGCATTGGCTGCGCACGGTCTATCGCGGCCAGCATGTGGATCTCGATGACGCGCTGCCCCTTCTACGCGCTGCCGTTGCCTCTCCTGAGCCGGACTACTTCGCGCAGCTGCTCGATGTGCAGGTCTTTCCGCTCGCCAAGGGCGACATGGCCCGTGGCCGGCACGCGGTGAGCTTCACCTTCGACACGCCCTGCGTTCGGGCCGTCAAGGCGCTGCAGGGGCATTTTCATCGCCATGCATCGGCCTGGCAGGTGCAGGGCTCTGCACTGGCGATCCTAGATGCGCTGCGCCAGTTCGCGGGCGTGGTGCCCGAGTTCGTCTTCGTCCACGAGCAGCCGGTCGTCCTGGAGGATCTGGTGGGCTCCACCTCGCAGGCCTCGCCCATCAAGGTGCCTGCGGCCCCTCCTGAATTCGGCGTCGGCGGTACGGGCGAAGCCAAGGGCGTGGCGTTCATGTCGGCCGAGCTGGATGACGGCGTGGACGTGGACATCGACGAGGCCGAGCTGGCTCGCATGGCCGTGCATGCCGGGCTACGCGACTACCAGGTCGCCGGTGTCCGGCACCTGGCGTCGCAAACGGGTGCTTGCCTGGGCGATGACATGGGCCTGGGCAAGAGCCGCCAGGCGGTCGTGGCCACGCGCATGGCTGCAGGGGAGGGCAGGGTGCTCATCCTGTGTCCGGCGTCGCTGCGCATCAACTGGGAGCGGGAGATCCGAGCGGTGTACCCTAATGCGATCGTGGGCATGGTCGGCGAGGACCGCATAGCCACCTTGCACGGTTGCCAGTGGATCATCGCTAATTACGAGCGCTTGGGAGGGCTCGTGCGCGAGACGGACCTGCAGTTCGCGGTGATGGCAGTTGACGAGGCCCACTACCTGAAAGAGCATCACGCCGGCCGCACGCGCAATGCCTTCATCATGGCCACCCGCATTCCGCGCCGGTATGTCATCTCGGGTACGCCGCTCTTGAACCGAGAGATCGAACTGCACACACTGCTGCGGCTCACGGGCCATCGGCTGGGGCAGATGCCGCTGAAGGACTTCCGTGGTCAGTTCACGGGCTCGCGCGAGAAGAGGGCGCTGCTCGCAGGCGCCCTCAAGGGGTGGATGCTGCGCCGGCGCAAGGACGTCCTGAAGGACCTGGGGACCAAGAGCCGCCAGGTGCGGTACATCTCGCCGGCCGAAGGTCTGGGAGCCTACAAGGCGATCCACGACGACATGACCCTACAGGCAATGCCCAAGATCACCAAGCTGCGGCAAGCCCTGGAGGCGCTCAAGACGCCCTTCCTGATCGAGACGGTGGAAGGGCTGTCCGAGGGCGACAAGATCATCGTGTTCTGCGAGTACATGGCGACGGTGGAGGCCATGAAAGGTGCCTTCGCCGCAGCCGGCATCCAGTGCGTGACGCTGGTGGGCAGCGACTCGGCCACCAAGCGCCAAAAGGCCATCGATGCCTTCCAGAACGATCCAGCGGTCACCGGGTTCATCGGCACCACCTCCGCTGCCGGCGTCGGTATCACGCTGACGGCGGCGAATTACGTGGCTTTCGCATCGCCTCCCTGGACGCCGGCACTCATGCGCCAGGCCGAAGACCGGGCCTACCGCCTGGGGCAGCGCCGCAACGTCATGGTCATCGTGCCGCTGATCGCCGGCACCCTGGACGAGGGTGTCTGGAAACTGCTCGATCGCAAGCAGGAGACGGAGCGTGACGTGGTGGAGGCGGAGATGGCTGGGCCAAGTGGTGCAAGCCCTGCCGCTGCCGAGTCGCCCTGGCTGGCCGCGGCTGCGTAGGACCGCAAATACCACTTCAACACTGAAACAGGAAAGTTCTCATGTGGTCACCATATCACCGATGCGAGGAGTTCGAACTGGCGGCAGATGCCTGGGAATGGCTGCATACCGAAGGGTTCGTGGCGACCTGGGATCACCTGGTCTTCGTGCATCCGGATGGGCGCCAGGCCCGCCTGTTCCTGCCGCTGGGAGAGAGGGCGGATGAGACGGCATCGATCACGATTTAAAAGGCCGGGCCAGGCGATTTGGCTTCGATTGCGGGGCTACCCTAAAAGCTTTTGACTCATGGAACATTCAATGAATATGGTTCGTTTCGGGAAACGTAGGTTCGCTTTTCGCGGCTAATGCTTGTCTAGATGGGCAACACTGTTGTGTTTATCAAGGACTGATATGGATTGGTGGAATCTGGAATCTTTCAAGCTGCAGTACCAAGCGTTGCATGATCTTCAGAATAGACTGCCCAACAGTCCGCATCGTGAGACGGCATCGCCCGTGCACGCGCCTGCGGAAAGCTCTGATGTGCTGCGAGAGCTGGCACAAATGCGGCTGAATGGGCGCCAAAAATACGGCGAAAGCGCCCGGCTCGCGCCGAGGCGCAATGACGTGTTCCAAGACATGCGCGCGCAAAAAGTTCACATTCGACGCGCCGATTCGCCTGCCGCGCAGTGGATAACGGAGCAGCAAACTGTTCCAGAAAGCGCCACCGTTCATGATCAACGTCAGGAGCCAGACGATCGTCCATCGACCTCGGCGGCAAGGCGTGGCGTACTCGCCCAAATAGGAGGCGCGATCCGGCGTGCGACCGGGCCGGGCTCAAGGACCCCTTATCCGGCCGACAAGGAAATGATCGATCTGTTTGTTCCCGGCGCTGAGATCGGCGGGAGCAATTCCCGGAGCGCGCGCACTTACGCAGCCCTGTTGATACGTTTTAGCGCTTGGCTCAGGCAACAAGGCAAGCCCGGCTTGCGGGACCGTCTGTTCGACGAGGAACTGACACGCGAGGTCTTGCAGTTCCAGCAAAAAATCAAGCATACGGATGTGGCAGCCGCACTGGAGCACCTTCGCGCGACGGAATCCAGCGGACATGGAGTGGTGCAGATCCCGGGGTATCACGTGATTTCTGACGCCGATGAATGGCTCATCAGTGAGGCATTTCCGGATACCCCCAGGTACAGAAGCGAGCTGCGCGCCTTCAGCGAATGGCTCCATAAAGAAGGTAGGGAGGGGTTGTGTGACGCGGACACACTGCACTCCGAAACTTTGATGAATGATGCCCAGGCTTACGCAAGCACTCACATGCACAGCAACAATTTGGTTGCAGCGCTGAAGCAGCTGAGGCTATTTGACATCGCCGGAATGACTGCCATCCGCGATAAGCGCGACACCCGTGGGATCCCCGAGGCTGATCGCCAGCTCAGCGAGAACTTTAAAGATGCTTTATTGGCGGCCGGCCGCGGGAAAACGTACGCCGCTAATGTGTCAGGCCGCGTGCGCCAATTCAGCGCTTGGCGGCAGGAAAAAGGAAAGGGATCCCTGGCGTCATGTCTGCATGACCCAATGGTGGATGTTGATTTGGATCTCTGGACCCACGGTAAGAATCCGGCCTATGGCAGGACGATGAGGAGCATGCTGAAGCAAGTGCGTGCAACTTTTCCTCCCAACGTGCCGTTGCAGTTCCTTGGAGCAGGCGCTGAACCGTCTTATTCCTCGTACTCCCACATGCTTCCAGCCACCCCTGCCGGTGGTTGGCCGCAGGCGCCACAGGGCTACTGGAATCCCGATACACCGGCGGAGGAAGTCACACAGCCTACATTGTCAGTGCAGCCCGAGGCGTCAAATTCCACCTTTGGGGATCTCGAGTCGTTGGACTCCTGGCCACACCATGGTGGCCGGGAATTCGACTGGGGTACAACGCAGCAAGAAGTTAGGGGCCCTGGGCGCAATGCTGCTGGAGCAGAGTCGGCAATGCCGACCTTTGGCGAGGATGACACCGGGTGTAACTGGGCGCACGGCGCCCAGATTGCACCCGAATGGCTGGTAAACCGTGGGGTTTACGATCAGCAGATCGTTCGCATCCGGGACGTGGAGTATCGGGTCGTCGCCATGCCGGGCATCAGCAACGCGTGGGGCCAGCCACAACTCTTTCTTTACCCTCACCTTAGAGGCGGCTGACCGATTCACGCGATCTGAGCGGCCTCTCACGCTATTCGTCGTCGTTGTGGCGTGCTTAAGCGGGTGCCGGGGACGGGGCACCAGACTGCGGGCTGAACCGCGTTGCTGATCGCGTGAGCCGTTGCCGAGTTATAAGCTTGATTGGCCTTGAAGCGGCGTATCGATTCAGGTCGCTCCAGCCCATCGGTAGCAGAGCCATCTGTGTCTACCGACGACGTGCAGGCATTGATCAGCGCGCTAATCGGTTTCGATATGGCCCAATGTCGTGCCGATAAGCTCGCCGGGGGGCAACCCGGGGCCATATCCAAACCCATCAAAAAGCGCAGCCGCTACGCGGTCGCCGCATCCCCCCGACACGACACCCGGGTGAATGGCCGCTTATTTCTTCGACTGCGAACCAGCCACGAAGGTCTCCAGCCGACCGCGCAGCGTAGCGGCTTCCTCCCGCGCTTGGTCGCGCTCGATCTGGGCCGCTGTCAGCCGCTCGGCTTGGCGCAGCGCCTCGGCAGCGATGGTCTTGCGCTGCTCCTGGTGCAGCTGCGCCGCCACCTCCGCGCCGGCCTGCAGCTTGGCCAACTCGGTGCGCGCCTGGTCGCGCTCCTCGCTCGTTGCCTTCGCCGCCTTCTGTGCCTGATCCAGTGCCGAGCGCGCCTGGTCGGTCGACAGATGGGCCCGCTCCAGATCCGCACGCAGTTCATCGGCCCGCCGCTGGATCTCCGTCGTGCGGCTCGTCGCCCCGGCCAGCTCGGTGCGCAGGCCCTCGATCTGTGCGGCATGGGCCTCGACCAGGGCCTGGGCCTTGTCGCGCT
Organism: Acidovorax sp. SUPP2825; assembly: GCF_030158995.1. Taxonomy (NCBI): domain Bacteria; kingdom Pseudomonadati; phylum Pseudomonadota; class Betaproteobacteria; order Burkholderiales; family Comamonadaceae; genus Acidovorax; species Acidovorax sp. SUPP2825. The sequence continues at coordinate 10,124 of NZ_BQXK01000029.1, forward strand.
CGGCCCGCGCTTGCTGGGCGTCGCCATGGGCGCGATCCAGTTCGGTGCGCAGTTCGCCGGCACGGGCGTCCGCCTGGGCCGCGCTCGCGTTCGCCACCGCCAGCTTGTTCCGCAGATCGTCCGCCTCGCCCCTCGACGTGGCCAGCAGTTCCTGGAACGCATCGCTGCGGGCCCTGGCCTCGTCCAATTCAATTGCGAGAGCGTTGGCCAACTCCTCCGCCTCGAGGCGCGCAGACTGCGCCTGGTCGCGCACGACTTCCAGGCTATGTCTTTCCGCGGCCAGCCGGCCGTTGGCCGTCTCAAGGGCCAGCGACCACAGGTCATTGGCCACGTCCTCGAGTTTCTCTTTGAACGCCTGCGGCGCCGGCTCCACGACAGGTGTCTTCCGCGCAGTCTGCCGGGCGCGCCACTCCACCATGGCCTCGGAGATGGTCGTGAAGCTCCCACTGCCCAGTTGCTTGCGCACCGCCGCCAGGGTGGGACTGGCGCCCGCCGCGTCCAACTCGTCCGCTACCGCAAAAATCCGCTCTTTGGTAATCGCTGCCATTGGGTGCTCCCGTGAATGGTTGTATATTGTAGATTGTACGATACTACAAAATATAAATAGCAGTTTTTTAGCCTGCGCAGGGCCGGATGCCGCGGCGCGCAAGCCATCTTGACAATCGAGATCAGTTTGAATAACGTTCGCCCCGTGAACTGCCGAAAGGCAACACAGAAGCGCCTCAACTCCTGGGAGGCGCTCGAATCGACTCCCAAGGTCGATTCCGGAGTACCTTCATCCTCGTAACCCGGACAGGGAAATCATGTTTCCCTGTCCCGAGCCGCAAGGCTCTGGGTTGGGTGCGTGATTTCCTCAAGTTCATCTTTTTGGAAATCACCATGACTGCAACCACCCAAGGCAACGACTATTTCAATCTGCACACCAACGGCATCGGTTACCTCAACCGCGTTCGTTGGGTTGAAACCAAGAATGGCGGCCGCCGTGCCGACCCCTTCCTTGCGTGCAGCATTTCCGCCTTGCGTGGAAATGCAGAAGACCCCGACTACACCTACTTCGATCTTCGGGTCAGTGGGGATGAAGCCATCGCCATGGTGGAAAGACTGGGCGTCGATGTACAGGAACAGCGCAAGGTCGTCCTGTCCTTTCGGATCGGCGACATCTACCCTCACCTGTACGAACGCGATGTGATGGATCAGAAGCGTCGTAAGACGGGTCAAAAGGAGATGGCTACCCTCATCAAGGGGCGCCTGCTTCTGATCAACAGCATCACCATCGATGGCGAGAACGTGTACCGCCGTGAGGCGGATGCACCTCAAAACGACCTGCAACCCGGTTACGACGAACCGTCGCAAGGGGAGGGGGTCGATCAAGAGTGGCACGAGCCAGAGCCAGAGCAAAGGCAGGAGCGACCGGCGCCAGCGCCGGCGGCACGGCCTGCAGAGCGCTCCGCGCAGCACGCTGCCCAGCAGCCACGCCAACAACGTGGCCCAGTGAACCGCCCACCGGCTCCGCCACGGCACCCACAGGCTGCCCGCCCACCCGCTGCACCTCCTCAAGGAAATGCAGCGTACAACGCGGGCTATGCAACGGGAAGGGCTGTCCGCAGGACCGTCGACTCCGCTGCTGCCTGATTCGCCGTAACCCCTCAAACCCCTGAACCTGCATTGCAGGCAAGGGGGTTTTCTTTTTTCTTCCATCCCCTGGGGACCACCGATCTCCAGTGGGGGCAGGTGTCCCTTTTTTTCACGAAAGGCATCCACCATGAACCAAGCTGCTACCGTCTCCGGCACTGCTCCCACTCTCCATGGACATTTGGCCAAAGAGTGGTGCGGCAAGCTACTGCCCCTGCAGGTTCTGCAATCACAGCGTGGCTACTACGTCGGCACCGCCGGTGAAGAGGGCCCCGTCTCTCGGGAGTCCAACGAATACTTTCGGACCGACGAACTCGCCCGGCAGGCCCTGCAGGACGGCAACTGGACCCAAAAGCAGGAACCCTGATGATGCAAATGCTTGACATGAACTTCACCCCCGACGAATTGCGAGAGATCAATGACGCATTGAGCACCGCTGTTCAGCGCATGCTCAATGAAGGTCAGACGCCTCAAGAGATCGAGTACCAGGCTTTGGTCATCGCGTGGTTCGCACAGCGAAAGTGCGTCGAGAAACTGCTGCCTGGTGCCGAGCCAGATTGGCTGAGGGAACGTGATGAGCAGGTGAGAGCTGCCGTTGCGTCTCCCAAATGTCGGAACGAGCCTCCAACCCACGAAACGTCCATGCACTGATGCACGGAAAGTGCGAGGGCGGGTTTGACTCGTCTTCAAAAGCGCGTATGCTTTGCACCGTTTTGCGAGTGTTTACCGGTGTCACTTGAAGAACCGGAGCTGGTTCGCCAGCACATGAGGCACGTCAACCCCTGAAGCGTGCACGCTCTTCGGAGCTGGGGTTCCTGTCGGCACGGACCGCTGAATCGCACACCTCAAAAGTCCTCCAGTGCCCAGCCTGCCAGGTCGCAAGCCTGTCAGACATTCAAAGCCCACTGCATCCCACCTGCCTCGGCAGGTGCGGTGCTGTTTTTTCCCGATCGTGGCCTCGCACATTGCGAGAGAACACCCACCTCAATTGCCCGCGTCCATCTCGCCTCAGCGCCGCAACGGCGCTTGACCGGCCACCGGCAGCACACCAGGCGCACGCCGATCCCCACGACATTTCAACGATCCGCCCTCCGAAGAGGGCTGTCCCGTGGCCGCTCGGTGCGCCCAGGGGACAGCCTTCGCTGCTCGCAGCACGGGCTCTGCTCCCCAACTGGGTGGCGGCAACCTGATGTGCCGCGGCTTTGCGGAAGAACCCATGCGTTCACCGCGCCATTACTCGGCCACCTGGACCTTCGCTCGCGGTGGCCCGCCTGCGCGACACGACACGCCCCCCACGGGGCCCGACCTGGCGCAGCGAGGAGGTATCCGTTCAAGATTCATCCCAAGCCAGCGGAATTCCGAGAGGAGTTCCCCAGCAGCCGGCATGGCTGCTGAGGGAAACCATCTCCATCCCATCGAAACGATGGTTTCAACGAGGCGCGTTCAACTCTGAAAACGTGCCAGGCCGCGCCACGCGGCCCGAGTGATCTCTCTTTTCTCATCAACCCCGCGGGTCCCGAATCCCGCAGGGGGCAGGGCCTGCATTCCATTCCTTTGCAGGAGTACCCATAGCATGACGAAACCCCATCGCGCAGCAACCAACGAACTGGCCCGCCTGCGAAGAACGGCTCGCCAATTCCCCGTTCCACTGACCCTTCAGGCACGCACGCAGGTCACTGCGCTCTTGCGGCGGCACGAAGAGGCCGTCATCGGCACCACGCTCCTGGCGGCGGACCAGGACGACTTCTTCGCCACAGCACAAAACTGTAGCGGCTTCTACATCATCGGCCTGTCGGACCATGAGTGCGCAGCGGCCGAGACGGTGGACCCGGCGGGGATCGAGGAGGCGATCCGATGGGCTCAAGCCGAACCCATCTTGTCTTGACCGATCTCCGTGGAACCCAGATGGGTTCCCTCAGTAGCTGCAGGTCGGCTGTTGAGGGAAACCATTTGAGTCAAACCAAAATGGTTTTCAGCAGGCACGTTCAACTCTGAAAACGTGCCAGGGCCGAGAAATCGGTCCGAGTCCAGTGTTTTCATCCATCCACCCTCTGCGGGACCACGGCCCGCAAGGGATCGTGCTCGCGGTTTTCTTGCAAAGGAGTTTCCCCGAGTATGCAAACCATCGAATTGGGCCTCTACGAGGCGCTCACCGATATCGGCGTCGATCCAGACGCGGCGCGCAATGCGGAACGTGCTTTAGAGGCAGCCCTTCGGGCCAGCCGCGAAGCGATGCGTACCGAAATGCGGCAGCACCTGTCCGCCGGTGCAGATGACCAGCGAACCCACGAAACCATCCGGCACGAGTTGGGCGAGATCCAGTGCAATTTGCTTCGTGCCATGGATGACCATGTGCGCTGGGGCAGCATCAGCCTGGTCATCGTGAATGCCTTTATTGCCGTACTGACCGTGGCAGCCATCAAGCTGCTTTAACGGTCCGTTTCATTTCTTCCAACCCACCGGGGACATCGATCCCCGCAGGGTTTCGGTCGTCCCCGTTTTTCTTCGGAGACGATCATGATCCATCAACTTCCCCTGACTTCCCCGGCGCCTTCGCGCCTCGCCCCCGAGCAGCGCACGCTGTTCCATTCGATCTTGAGGCAGTGGCTGACCATGGCTCCGGCCATGGAATGCGACCAGCTGATGGTGGCGCGCGAGCGCCATGCACCAGGCCGCAAATGTTCCATGCTCACGCTGGTGCGTAGCTGCTTCACGCAACCGGCCTTGCGGGCCGATCTGCCGGAGTCACTGGTCCACCTGCTCGTGCAACGTCAATGGCTGGCTCCTGCGCAACAGCGCAGAGCCGCCTGAGCGGGAGGGCGTGCCATGTCGAACAAGCACACCGTCGTGATGGTGCATGTACCCACGGGTTCGGAAGAGGCCTTTTTCAAGGTCTATGAAGAATTCGTGAATGCGTTGCGCACCAAGAGCGAGAAACCGCCACGCAAGCTCATGGAGATGTACTTTTCCCCGCCACCCGACGAGGACAGGTATCAGCTGGAGCAGCGTGGAGTCGAGTCTTTGAAGGTCCTGCTGCGGATCGCGCAAGGTGAGGCCAGGCACGCCCGGTACATCGCCTCCTTTCTCGCGGGCCTGTACAACGGCGACCTGTTTGCCTTCAACCTCAACGATCTGCGGTGGCTCGATGAGTCGCTCTACGCGCACGTGATCGCGGTACTCCATATGGACTGCCGACTGCGCAAACAGGATGTCCCGCACTACTTCGACAACGGCGAAGTTCTGTGGGCCACCATGATCGCTCGCTGGGGCATCAAGGACGTGCTCACGCATCGTTCCCCGCCTCGCAAGGGCTGACCTGACCTTGGGTTCCCGATCCGCCAATGCGCGGATCGGGAACCCAGGTGTCCAACCTCGCGCCCCGCCGGCGGCCGCTCCAGCCTCCCCCTCCAAAAAGCGAACAGATGCGTTCCCTTGCCGCCTTGTCCACCAGGTCGCCAAGGGAAACCATTTGCACCATTCATCCATGGTTTCAGGCACGTTCAACTCTGAAAACGTGCCCGTCTGCGATCAGCAGATGGAGTTCTTGTCAAAACCAATTCATCAACCCTGTGGGGCCTACCCACAGGGGATGGCTTCATGTTTCTCCGCAAAGGAAAGAAATGTTCATCAACACCGAGTACCGCCGCATGAACGGCCACTGCGTGGCTACCAGCGAAGGACTGACCGACCAACGGGTCGCGTTGTGGCTGGAGACGCGGCTGGACTATGACGGTCGCCTCATCACCTGGCTTTGCCGGGACGATGCGGCCTACGAGCAAAGCACCTGGACCTGCCTGGCCAACACCAGGATGCCGCCGTCGATGACGGAAAGCATTGCGGTCGCCTGGCAGCACGAGCGTGCCATGGCCGAGTTGCAGCGCATGGAAAACCTCCAGCCAGTGCATCCCGCACTGGCCATTGCCCGAAACGTGTATCGACAGATCGGGCTCGGGATCTATGTGCTGGTCAACCCGACCGTGCGTATGTTTTTGCGGCGTATGCGGCGCGTGCTTTTCCGGCGCGTGAGGCAAATGCACCGCGAGGCCTACAGGCCCTGATACCCGGCGCGCAGCGCCTCTTTCCTTGTCCTGGACAAGGCCAGAACCCATGCAAATGGGTTCCCACAGCGGCCGGACCCATGGCCTTTGTGGGAAACCATTTGAACCAATCACCAATGGTTTCAGGCACGTTCAACTCTGAAAACGTGCCCGCTTGGGCGATCAGCCGAGTGGAGTTCTCGTCAAAACCTTTTCATCAACCCTGTGGGGCCTCGCCCTGCAGGGGGTGGCTTCACGCCTTTTTGCAGGAGAGAACCACCATGGAAACGAAGATCTACAAGGACCGCGATGGCTGGAATGCCAAGACGGTCGTCCCCCTGGATGAACGGCGCGAGCTGGTCATCCGCACATCCCGTCGCCAGATCGGTGGCGGGCTGCTGACCAGCGCTGCGTGCTGGAGCGTCAATGCTGCCGGCTACCAGACCCATGCCATGGGTTTGGGCACTGGGTGCGGAGATTTCTCCACCCGCATCGTGACCACGCAGCCGCCGCGCATCACCGAAAAAGTGGTGGCGCAGCAGCACGAGATGGCCCTGCGCCAGATCGATGCCATCCGCCAGGCAGCGCAGTTGCACTACGCGGCCCAGGTGCAAGCCGAGACGGAGGCTCCGCAGCTTGACGTCGCAGAGCCCACGCAGCCGGTTGTCCACGCACCGAGCGCCATCGCTCGCTGAACGGCCTTGTGCTGACCGGCTTCGGCCGGCGCATTCAAACCGCGGCTGCTGCCGCAGCCCTTTCATCAACCCTTGGGGAACACCGCTTCCTCAAGGGGCGGTTTCCCCATTTTTGGAGAAGTCCATGAACGCTGTGTACGAAGCGCCTCAAGCGGCGCAATGCTTGCCCCGATTCCCATTGGGATCGACCGTGATGACGCAAGGTGTGAACGCCCTGGTCGCCGGCGGCCGGCTGAACCCCTATGTGCTTTTGCGCCGGCATCTGCTGGGCGACTGGGGTGATCTCTGTGAAGACGATCGCCGACTGAACGACCAGGCTGTGCGCCTTGGCAACCGCATCCTTTCGGCCTACCAGCTCGAAGGGAACACCACCGTCTGGATCATCACCGAGTGCGACCGCAGCGTAACCACGCTGCTGTTGCCTTCGGAGTATTGAGGGCGGCGTTGCCATGCCAGAAAAGCCGCTGACCAACGTGGAACTGGTCGTCGAGATGATGGAGTACAGCCGTTACGGCGCGGTGGTGCAGCTGCTCATCGTGGAGGCGATCAGAAAGTATGCCGAAGCGGTCAGCCAAGCCGATCCCGCAACCTTCGACAGCCCATTCATCAATGGAGAGGTATGGGTCGCAGTTGCTGGGGAAGTACGGCAAAAGATGCAAGCCAACTATGGCTGGGACTGATCTCCAGCTTGATGCAGCCGACTGAGGTCGGCTGAACATTTCCACCACCCGTGCGGGGCCAGGCCCTGCACGGGACTGCCTCGCGCCTTTTTCCTGAAGGAGTCAAACATGACTAACGCAGTGCCCGTATCGGGCGCCAATTTCTGCCATTTCTGCGAATGTGAACTGGAAGCCGGACAACTCGGCTCCTGCCCCCAGTGTGCCAAGACCAGCAAGACCGGCAAGGCTCGGCTGTTCAAAGCCATCTGGGCGGCCGACGAGGTGTCGGTGGACTACTGCGAACTGGAGCAAATCAACCTGGAAGGGGGTGATCGCACGCCCTCATTCATGGTGACGGCCAGCGCACGGCGGATCGCAGTGATCGACCAGGAGATCGAGTTGACCTTCGGTGAGGACAGCAGCTTCGGCTTCTTCATGGACATGGGTGGTGATCGCCATTTCCTCGTCGTGAGCCTTATCAAACGCGAACCGTTGACGCCTGCAGATATTGAGCGGATGGAGCACGAGTGTGGCATCGCGGCGAATGCGCAACTGACGCCAACACTTTGAAACGAAGCCACTTCGGTGGCAACTTTCTTTCAACAACCCTTGCGGGTCCAGTCCTGAAAAGGCTTGGACCCGCTTCTTTTTCAAGGAGTGAATCCATGGACAACACAGGACTCTCGCCATGCTGAGGATCGAGGAACTGGCGCAGGCCACCATCGCCAGTTGGTGCACATCCGGCCTGGCCGAATGCGTCACGGAGCTCGGCCTTCATCTGCATGAGCTACGCGGCGACAGGATCGCCTTCTCGCAAGAAATCGAGCGTGCAAGAGCGATCTATGCACAGCCATCGGACAACGACATTGAAATCGATGATGAGCCTTTCGTGGCGCCAGCATCGGGTGGCGTGTGGGTTGCCGCATGGCTTTGGGTGCCCAAGGATGCAGCAGCGCAGGGAGGTGACGCGCATGGCTGACTCCAACGGGCTCTACCGCATCGAGGAGTTCCCCGAGATCTTCGTGGACGCTTGCCTGAGAGACAGCGAAGGCCAATTCATGTTCCTGTCAATCTACGGCCGGGACGGCTCCATCATGCAGTTCATCGCAGCGATGGAGCTGGGTGGCCAGGAGCGGGGCGTGCAGCGCTTTCACCTGGTGAACGCCGCCGGCGAGCGACATCAGGTGGACGTGGGCGGCACCGACCGCCTCACCAAGCATGCCGGCAGGTTGCCCAGGCAGAACCTGTTCGGTCCGTTGAGCCAGATGTGGGTCTTCGACAAACGCCTGCAGCAGCCTGACCGCGCCAATCGCATCGCCTGGGTGTTGCACCAGGAGGCCGGCGCAAAAGCGTCTTTCGACGGCGGTCCCGTGACCAAAGTGACGCTGCAGGATCGTGTGTGGAAGACCATCGTCGGGCTATCTCCCGTCGCATTGCTGGACCACTGGCGGCAACCCTTGCTGACCTGGTGTGAAAACAAGCGCGCCACGCAGGCCTTGGGTGACGCGATCTATCCCGCCATTGGCCCTGTACAGGCTGTTCGCGTGAGCCTGACGGAACACTTCGTCGGCTTCATCAAGGATGGCGTGAAGAACCGCACCTTGACTCTCTGATCCCGTGGCCATCCGGCCACTCACTTTGCAACCCGCGCGGGGAACTGGCCCCCGCTGGTTCTCCGCATTTTTTTGTTCAAGGAGAACCTCTATGCAAACCGTCAATCCCTCGCTCGCAGAAATCCCTGCAGATCCTTCTAGGTCTGCCGCTGATGCGGCCCAACCCTTGGCCCAGGACGGCTTCGACAACATGGCCCTGGCCAACTTCATCGACGAGTTTGGCGACGGGCTGCTGGCCCAGGTGCGCTCGCAGAACCCGCCGATCTACGATCCTGCACGAGACGAAGGGCAGGGTGCCTGGCAAGCCCGGCAAAGCATTCTCGACTCGCTCAAACGCAAGCCCTTCAAGGCCCAGGCCGACGCGGTGCATGCCACCGTCAAGCTACTGGTCGATCACGATCAACCCGCTGCCGTCATCAACGCAGAAATGGGCACTGGTAAGACCATGATGGCCATCTGCGCGGCGGCGCTGCTGCAGCACACGCATCCGCGCACACTGGTGATCTCGCCGCCACACCTTGTGTACAAGTGGCGGCGCGAGATCCGCGAGACGGTGCCCGACGCCAAGGTGTGGGTGCTCAATGGCCCGGACACGCTGCGAAAGCTGCTGATGCTCCGCAAATCCCTGGGCCTCAAGACCAGCCAGCCTGAGTTCTTCGTGCTGGGCCGGGTGAGGATGCGCATGGGCTTCCATTGGAAACCTGCGTTCGTCACACGGCGCCAGAAGGTGCATGACCAGGTACTCGCTGTGGCAGCGTGTCCCGACTGCCTCACTCCGATCACGCGCGACGACGGCGAAGGTCATCCGATGCCCATCTCTGCGGAACTGGCAATGGTCAGCCTGGGAGACCGGCGAGGCAAGTGCGATCACTGCGGAAGTTCACTGTGGACGCTGATGCGATCGGGTCGGCCGATCCAGTCGATGCACGACCTGGTGCTGGGCGCGCTCAAGCAGATGCCGACCATCGGAGAGAAAACCGCCCGCAAATTGCTGGACATCTTTGGAGAAGACGCATTGGGCGCCATGTTGGGCGACAACGTGTACGAGTTCCTGAACCTCATGGACGCCAATGGCGAGCTGGTGTTCAGTGATCGGCAGGCCACGCGCATGGAGCGCTCGCTGGCCAACTTCGAGTTCAGCATCGGCGAGGGCGGGTATCAGGCCACCGAGTTCGTAAAGCGCTATCTGCCCCGCGGCTACTTTGGCTTGCTGGTCGTGGATGAGGGCCATGAGTACAAGAACGAGGGCTCTGCACAGGGCCAGGCCATGGGAGTCCTGGCCAGCCAGTGTCGAAAGACGCTGCTGCTGACCGGCACGCTGATGGGCGGCTACGCCGACGACCTGTTCCACCTGCTGTGGCGCCTGAACCCGGCAACTCTGATCGAGGACGGTTTCAAGCCATCCAAGAGCGGCTCGATGGGGCCCGCCGCCATGGGCTTCATGCGCGAGCACGGCATCTTGAAGGACGTGTACAAGGAGTCCAGTGGCACCTCCCACAGGACGGCCAAGGCCAAACAGATGACGGTACGCACCAGCAAGGCGCCGGGCTTCGGCCCGGTCGGCATCATGCGGTACGTGCTGCCCGTTACGGTGTTCCTCAAGTTGCGAGACATCGGCCAGAAGGTGCTGCCTCCCTACCAGGAGCAGTTCATCGAGGTGCCGATGGGCGAAGCGCAGAAGGATGCCTATGAGCGTTTGACCAGGGTCTTGGTCAGTGCCCTCAAAGAGGCGCTGGCCATGAAGGACAGCACCTTGCTGGGCGTCGTGATGAACGTGCTGCTGGCCTGGCCAGACTGCTGTTTTCGCACGGAGACGGTCAAGCACCCGAGAACGCGCGCGACGCTGGCTGTTCAACCGGCGGTTTTTACCGACAGCGAACCTGCTCCAAAAGAGTTGGCGTTGCTGAGGATCTGCCAGCAAGAGAAGGCACAGGGGCGCAGGGTTTTGGTCTATTCGGTGTATTCGGGCACCCGCGACACGACAGCGCGCTTGAAGTCACTGCTGGAGCTGCATGGCTTCAAGGTGGGCGTGCTGCGCGCCAGCGTGGATGCCGCCCGCCGTGAGGACTGGGTGGCCGATCAGGTGGAGAAGGGCATCGACGTGCTCATCTCTAACCCCGAGTTGGTGAAAACTGGCTTGGACCTGCTGGAGTTCCCGACCATCGTGTTCATGCAGAGCGGCTACAACGTCTATACCGTCCAGCAGGCGGCCCGGCGCTCCTGGCGAATCGGGCAGAAGTTGGCGGTGAAGGTGATCTTTCTGGGCTATGCCGGCAGCACCCAGATGGAGTGCTTGAAGCTGATGGCCAAGAAGATCGCGGTGTCGCAATCGACGTCAGGCGACATGCCCGACTCAGGCCTGGACGTGCTCAACGATGCTGGAGACAGCATCGAGGTCGCACTGGCCAAGAAACTGCTGGCCGATTGACGGCCAGCTCCTGAACGTCCTGTCCCGCTTTACGGGGCAGGGCGTTTCAATGATGGAAGTCAATGTGCTTACATTGACCTCTTTCGCGCCTAATTTGAGATCCGTTTTGTACGCTTAGTTTTGAAATCAATAGCATGTTGCAAATCAATTTTAATTCCCATTTCTTCGCAAATTTGCTGCTTTTCTCGCTCTGCAGTCCTGTACATATGTATCCGAGAATAAACGATCCAACGCAATACAGAGTGGGCAAATGCCGATTTCTGCACGCGACTGTTTAAATCTCTCAGTTCTGAAAGGGGAATGGGATCGGGAGTTTCTAGCTTCCCCGCCATTGCAATTAGTCTGTTCGCGACAGTGTCATTTGTTGCCACATATCGATCGATTGCAGGCGTCATACTCCTTGAACCAACACTTGCTCCAACTCTATGAATAAACCAAAATGACAACCTCCCTATCACTTGAAACATTTTAACCTTTACTGCTTTTTCTCTTGTGGCCTTTGTACTGCTACCAGATTCGCCATCCTGAATCGCTTCTAAGAGTTCTGCCATAACTCCATCGGGAGTAGATGCAAAAATTTCGACAAAGCTCCGAAGCGCTCTGAGACCACCTTGAAATAAAGTGTTTATTAGTAATTGTTTCGTTGTCGAGTCAATCGCACCGAAATTTGCCTTTAGTGCTGAACCAAGTATCTCGACACCTCGTATCAAGCCGTTGATTTCCGCCAGCAACTCCAAGGCAGCACGTTGAAATTCGTCATCTTCGCTGAAGTCTTTGGGAACTAGAATTCCATCCAAACCAGCCTCAAGACCTTCGTCTTGAACCTGTACATTATTACGAACAGCAAGCTCACTGTCCTTTGAAAATACAAGTGCAGGAAGCTTGTCTACATAATTGTCTAAAGTAGCAGTATCATGATTAAAAGCCAATGGAATCACAGCCGAAAATCTCGAGTCGATGGACTTCTTCAGCGCATCAAAAACTACAGTGCCATCCGTAGAATGATGAGCTAAGAACAGCATCGCATTTCCAAGCTCGCGGACATGCAGATTCTTGCAGCATTCATCAATGAATTCAATTATTTCCTGATTATCCAAATGTCGTGATAAAAAGCGCCCCAGAAAGAAGAAGTAACTATAAGGATATCTAAATCCAATCTCATCATCTGTCAGTAAAAATATATTGGCTTCAATTAAAATTCTCTTTCTATTTTCGTAATTTATTTCAAGATCAAATTTATCTTCGAAGGATGAGTGAAAGGATCTAAATTCGCGATCCGAAACTCTTTGTTTTTCCCCGCTTTTTAGGAACCAGGCAAACTGTGAGCAATAATTTAAAACTTCATGGGTCTGCTCATGTCGAACTTTTGAGTTCAAGGCACCAAGTATCATGTATTCGTAGTAATACCCTAATGCGCTATTTTCCAATCCATTTGATTGCCCCAGCTCCTGACTTTGTAGTAGGATTAAAAGGAAGAGCGGATATGACGGCACAAGACCGCGTCCCACCACCCTGGATATAAGTAAATCTGTAGCATCAACCGTGTTATTGCTGACCGCTGTGGCATCATCTATATTGAACCACTTTTTAACCAACTCGTAGCGCAGCCTAAAGCCAAACTCCAATAAAAATACTTGATTAATTTGCTTTAAACTGGAAAACTCTTCTCCAAGCAAAGCTTCTTTCAACTGAAATGAGCTATCCGCGGTAGCGAATACTGCTCTGACTTGGCTCCTCAATTTATCAAACACTAACCCGAAATACTTATCGGGAAATTCATAGGCATCCAGGTTATCCAATAGCAAGAATTTTTTTGATGGCGCGGCCTGTAGTATTTTATTAACATACGGCGCTCCGTATTGCTCTCGGACGCAGCCTTCTATTAGGCGCTGCAAATCGCGCTCAGCCGATATTTTCAACTTATTCCCATTTAAATATATTGGATAAAGGCCAGCATCCAGCAATGCGATAAATATTTGCTTTAGGAGAGCTGTTTTACCCGACTTCTGTTCCCCCTTGATAATTACGGACTCAGACTCCCCCAGTTTGTCAAACAACGATTTTGCTGAGGCGACGACAGGCGTTTTTTCGTCGTCGTCAGCGGGCTCGATTTCAGGAAATACGTAGATATCATTAAGTTCAAGGCGCTGCTTGGCTTGATGAGTAACATTTGCGCCAATATCTCGCAAAAAGTCAGCCCAATCGGGCGTAAGTGAGATAGCCTGATGCTTCTCGGGTAGAGTCTGCGAAGATACTTTGTCAAAAGAAATGTATTGGTCGCCCTGCCATTCAAATGGAGTGCAATCAATCTTATTCTCAGGTAGGTTGAGCAGAACGACATTGAAGCGTGAAATTGACGATCCGTGCTCTTGTAGAGCGCCACCTTCTATAAAAATAGTGTGCCCGGTTTCACTATCAATGTTGGCTCCAAAATTTGTCTGGTGCTCGTGCCCTGTAATGCAAATTTCACAGCAATCTCGCGTCAGTCGCCTGAACTCCCTAAACTGTCGCGAAGATATCCAATGTGCAGGATGATGCATTACCAATATGCGGACGGATCCATTATGCTCATTCCGACTATTTTTTAAACTACTTGGAAAGCCAAGCGAGCCTGGTTCAGTCCGCTTTTCGCAGCTCCATGCATTATTTACACAGGATACTTCGATTTGATGATTTTCAACGGTGAGCGTAGAGGTCAGCCATATGGGCGAATGGACGACTGATTCCAAAGTGTTAACTTTTCTCTGAAAATCGTCGTAAGCTCTAAAAGGCAAAACGCATTCCTCCACCGATTCTATATCAATTTTTGCAGGATCCTCCGTCATTAATTGCTTAAGTATTCTTGAGCGGATGCTACTCCTTGGCAGGTCGAAGTCTGCGTCGTGATTGCCAGGGCAGGTAATAACATCCATCGGCAAGTTCGTGCGACTAGCCAATTCTGATTTAATACCTTCAATAAGTATTATTGCTTTTGCAAATTGCGATTCTTTTCCTGACTGTGATATATCGCCACTAATAATCAGAAGTATGCGCGATGCAGCGGCATGAAATGGTTGGGTAGAGGCAACTATCTCCGGAGCCCGAAGATGTACATCTTTGTCATCCTCTTTAAAATGTATATCAGACAGATGAATAATAAGTAACGAAGTCATATTCTGAGAAGTAGTTGAGCTCTTTAACGAAAAAATCCGCCATAGGTGAAAACACTAGGTGGCAATTACTCAAATTTCGGTTAGCACCTGGGTTTTAGTGGGTAACGCGGAAATCAATCCCAATCCTACGATGAAAGGCGATACTGGCTCATTTCTGCGCTGGAAAAATATTTATAATCTCCAATTCAATCTGGTTTGCGTTGGTTATTGGCGCGAAGCACCGCCACTCGCGCAACAAAACGCAACGGTTACCGAGGAGGTCAAGTAACGATGCGCCCCACAGGCCCATTGACCTGTCTTACTAGTGCGCCAACGCAGGAGACTGGGGTATGAGGAACACACGCACATGCGCGGATCCCGGCTCAGGACGATTGAACACAGAGAAAGACCATGATGCTCCCCGATGTTCGAACAGCTGACTCGACGAAAACGATCCGCCGATTTGGGGCCAAGATGATGGTTGCCTTAGCGGCGTGCGCCGCCCTAGAGCCCGTGGCCGCTCAGGCTCCGCAGAGTACGTGGACGCTGGCATCGAGCTACCCGAAGGACCTTTTTCACGCGGTTAACCTGCGCCAATTCGCGCAGGACGTAAAGGATCGCGCGAAGGGTGGCTTGGTCATCGACGTTCGCACTGACAATATTGCAGCGGGTCTCTCCGAGATCACGGCGAAGGTGCGATCGGGCGATCTCGCTGCAGGGGAGGTGCTTCTCAGCACCATGGCCAGCGATAACCGGATCGCCGGCGCAGATGCCATTCCTTTCATCGTCAACAGCTACGACGATGCCTTGCGGCTGTGGAATGCGCAACGTCCGCTGCTGCAGGAAGCTTTGGATAAGAAAGGCCTGGTGATCCTCTATGTTGTGCCCTGGCCGGCGCAAGGATTGTTTACCATCCGCCCCGTGCGCAGCGTTGCGGATCTGCGCGGCATGAAAATGCGCACCTACAACCCGAGCACCCTGCGTCTTGCGGAACTCATGGGCGCCACGCCTGTCGACGTGCCAACGCAGGCCATCGGCGCGGCATTCAAGGACCAGCGCCTGGACGCCATGTTCACTTCGCCCGCGACCGGGGTGGACTCGAAATTGTGGGAGGGTCCGGCCAAACACTTCTACAACGTGCGTGGTTGGTATCCGAAGAACATCGTGATCGCTAACAAGGCCAAGTGGGCCGAGCTTCCCGAAGCCACTCGCCAAACCGTTATGGCGGCAGCGGGCGAGGCGCAAAAGCGCGGCTGGATGGCCAGCGAAGCCACATCCGCCGTCTCTCTGGCAGAACTGGCGCGTAACGGAATCAAAGTGGAGACGCCTCAGCCTGAACTGCGAAACGAGCTGCGGCGCATCGGAGAGAAGTTTTCGGTCGAGTACCTTCGAGAGACCGGCGCCGAGGGCAACCGTATGCTGATCCCGTATTTCGCAAACGAAAGTACGACACCTCCCAGATAGGCAAGAGGCCCGGTAAGGAATTCACCCAGATGCCGCAAGCATTGGGGGCGGGCTCGCTGAGCGTAGGCGACCAGCATCGTAATGCCGGCAAAGGTTGTCCACCAATGCTTGCGCATACACGGGCAGAGTAGCCCTATCACGCATCAGCAGGTGACGTTCACGCACGCTCCACTCGTCTCGCAATTCCACCATCGCCAGTGGCATAGCCAACTGATTGCGGATGACAGCCGATTCGGGCAGCACCCCAATGCCCACATTGCTGCTGATCATGCGGCACATCGCCTCGAAACTGCGCAACCGAATTCGAGGTTTCTGACGATGCCCCAATTGCTGGGTGATCTGATCCAGAAATGCCTGCAGCGTGCTGCCCTCCGGCATCCCCACCACGTCCTCCTCTAGCGTTTCAGCGAAGTTCACGGAGCGTCGCCGTGCGAAACGGTGGCTGGGAGAGGTGACCAGAACCAGCCGGTCGGTACTGAAATGGATAGAGACCAGGCCCAAAGTATCAATGGAACCAGCAATGATGCCTAGATCTGCACGACCTTCCAAAACACCCCGCGGAATCATCGCATTAGGCCGTTCTTCCAACTCAACGTTGACATGTGGATGATCTGAGAGGAAATCTGCCAGTATTTCCGGTAAGAAATCTGTGACAGCAGTGGTGTTGGCCAGCAGCCGTAAATGCCCGCGCAATCCGCCGCCATATTCCCCCATTTCTGCGTGCAGAAGGTCTGCCTGTTGCAGCATCAAGCGCGCATGATGAACAAAAGCCTCGCCAGCCGGTAGCAGCCGGACTCCCCTTGCTTCGCGTGCCAATAACAAGACGCCGGCCTGCATTTCCAGTGCCTTGATGCGCGTACTTGCCGCTGCTAGAGAGAGATTGTGTTTGGCCGCGGCTCTGGTCAAGTTGCACATCTCTGCCACGCACACATACAGACGCAAATCAGTCAGGTCGAACTGCATGTAAGAAAACGTATTTCGAGCATTAATGAAAAACGAAGCCTCGCTTCTGAAATAGCCAATTGTGTAGGGCGCGAATCTCTGCAGAATCCACCCCCAGCCCGAATCGTAAGCCGGGTAATAAAGGGAGTAGAACTATGAGATTGAAATTTTTTGCAGCAACGCTGCTGATGGGAACCTTGGGACTCGGCGCCACGCTCGCGCAAGCCCAGGCGGCGTATCCCACGCGCCCGCTCACGCTGGTAGTGCCGCAAACGGTAGGCGGCACCAACGACATCGTTGGGCGGGTGGTCGCCCACAAACTGGGGGAGGTACTGGGCACCGGAGCCATTGTCGACAACCGGCCTGGCGCCGGCGGCAACATCGGGACCCAATACGTGGCGCGAGGTCCGAAGGACGGGTACACGCTGCTTGTCACGATCAGCAGTAGCCAGGCGATCAACCCTGCGCTTTATCGAAATCCAGGATTCGATCCCGTGAAGGATTTCGTGCCTGTCGCCATGATTGGCAACGTGCCCAACGTTCTGCTGGTCAATCCATCATTCGCTGCCAAGACCTTCGGCGACTTCCTGTCCCTTGCTCGGCGCAAGGACGCCCAGTACCAGTACGCCTCGGCTGGCAACGGCACGCTCAATCACCTGCTGGGCGAGATGCTGAATGAGATGGCAGGTGTTTCGCTGCAGCATGTCCCCTACAAAGGCATTGCACCAGCGCTGAACGACGTATTGGGAGGACAACTGCCCATCGTGTTCGCCAGCTTGCCATCATCGCTGGCACACATCAAGGCAGGCCGGCTACGCGCCTTGGCTGTGAGCGGCGCCAAGCGCACGCCTGTACTGCCCGACGTGCCGGCGATTGCCGAAGCGGTGCCAGGCTACGAAGGTACGCTGTGGATCGGCTTGTTTGCCCCGGCTGGGGTAGCACCAGCGGTGGTGCGCACGCTGCAGGATGGCATGCGAAAAACCATGGCAGCGCAGGATCTGCGCGAGAAGCTGGACCAGCAGGGTGTGGAGATCGCCGCACCAACATCCCCCGATCAATTTGCGGCCCAGCTGCGCAGCGACCTGGCCAAGTGGGAAAAGATCGTCAAAGCTTCGCGCGCAGAAGTGGACTGAGGAGGCGCGCGATGACCCGACCTCTCGAAGGCATTACCGTTGTCTCTCTGGAGCATGCGATCGCAGCGCCTTTTTGCACCCGTCAGCTGGCGGATTTGGGCGCGCGCATCATCAAAGTAGAGCGCCCAGAGACTGGGGATTTCGCGCGCGAGTACGACCAGCGGGTGAGGGGCATGTCATCGCACTTCGTGTGGACAAACCGATCGAAGAAGAGCCTGACGCTGGATCTGAAGCAGCCACGGGCGCTGGACGTGCTCAGGCGACTGATCGAGAAGGCGGACGTGTTCGTGCAGAACCTTGCGCCCAGCGCCACGGCCCGCATGGGCTTGGATTACGCCAGCCTTTCCCACACCAATCCCCGCCTGGTGGTCTGCGACATCTCCGGATACGGTGACGACGGGCCATACCGGGACAAGAAGGCCTATGACTTGCTGATTCAGAGCGAAGCGGGCCTGCTTTCGATAACGGGTACCGAGGAGTCGCCTTGCAAGACCGGCAACTCGATTGCCGACATCGCTGCGGGCATGTATGCCTATACCAACATCCTTGCGGCGCTGCTACGGCGCGAGAAGACAGGGGAGGGTGCCCACATCGATGTCTCCATGCTTGAGTCTCTGGTGGAGTGGATGGGCTTTCCGATGTACTACGCCTTCGAGGGTGCGCCGCCCCCGGAGCGCAGCGCCGCTTCCCACGCAACGATCTACCCCTACGGACCATTTGCCGCCGGCGATGGTGGCAAGGTCATGCTGGGCGTGCAAAACGAGCGGGAATGGGAAAGTTTCTGCACCGTTGTCTTGCGTGAACCCGCGCTCGCTCAGGCGCCACGTTTCGCCAACAGCACGCAACGCAATGCGCACCGGGATGAGCTTCGGCAGCTGATTCTGAACGTCTTCGAGAAGTTGACCACTGACGAAGTGGTGGCGCGACTCGAAAAAGCGCAAATTGCCAATGCCTGCATGAATGACATGGCACAGCTGTGGGCCCACCCCCAACTGAAAGCACGCGAGCGCTGGCGCAAAGTGGACTCGCCAGTTGGTCCGCTGCCTGCTTTGCTGCCTCCAGGGCGAAGCAACCGCTGGCAAGCCAGCATGGAGCCGATCCCCGCGGTAGGCCAGCACACCGACGCATTACTGCGTGAAGTAGGTCTTTCAGACCAATCTATCAAAGACCTGCGCGCCCACGGCGCGATTTAGGGACCCCCATGGATTTGAAGAATCATGCCGGATGTGCCGGCGGATGGAGTGCGCGCGCTCGTATCTGCGTCTTCGGACGCTTGGCGGATGCGCCGGTACCGACTCCCGCTCGACGCATGCTTGATCGTCTTGGGATAGGTGATCCGTCGTGACGGGGCCGAAGCTGTTTGTGGAAGAGCGCTTCAAGGAATATCTGAAGCACGAATGCGGGTATGCGCGAAGTACCTTGCAGGTGGCCCACTATGCACTCATCGAGTGGCAGCGATGGCTGCGGGAACGCTTCGGAATCACGCGGCTGGATGTCTCGGCCTTGCATCTTCGGCACTGGATTAGCGAGCAGTCGCGCAGGCATGCCCAAACCACGGTGGACAAGAAGACCTGGGTGCTTCGCACGTTCTACGCCTGGCTGGCAGGCGAGAGCATGATGGAGTGCGACCCCTGGCAATACATCGCGCCACCGAGGCGAAGGCCCCACCAGCAAAGCCTGGGGTACGTCCCCTGCGAACGCACGGTGCACCGCCTTCTGGAGCAACCCGACACCCGGTTCGCCCTGGGCCTGCGCGATCGGGCGATCCTGGAACTGCTGTATGCCTCCGGCCTGCGTGCCGCGGAGTTGCTGAGCCTTCGGCCGCATCAACTGTGCCTGCGCACCCGTGCGGCCCAGGTGATGGGCAAAGGGGGCAAGGAGCGGATCGTGGTGTTCGGAGAGCACTCAGCCCAGTGGCTAGAGCGGTATCTGCACGAAGCGCGCCCCGCGCTGCTGCAGGCCTGCCAGCGCCCAGTCCCGGCCCTGTTCGTCCATGCGACGGCCTTTGGCACCCTGAACTACAGCGCCCTGCAGCGCACGATCCGCCGGCATGCCGACGCGGCAGGCCTGCCGATGGTGACAGCCCACACGCTGCGGCATGCCTTCGCCACGCACCTGTACCAGGCCGGGGCGAATCTGCGCGTAATCCAGATGTTGCTCGGCCATGCATGCCTGCAGACCACGACCATCTATGCCAGGACGTCGATGGTCTACTTGCGGGGCGTCATCGAGCGGCATCATCCACGAGGTATTTGCTACGTCCCTGCCTCGAGCGAATTCCGCACGGCAAGAGGTTGAAAAATCAAAGCGGATCATGCAGACTGGGGTGAAGGGAACAAAAAGGGAGATACGACTTGGCAAACATTGACGCTCCGCGACTTGCGGTCCTCATTGACGCTGACAATGCGTCTGCATCCGTGGTCAAGGAGCTTTTGGAGGAGGTGGCCAAGTACGGGACAGCCACCGTGAAACGGGCCTTTGGAGACTGGACAACGCAAAATCTCGTCGGATGGAAGGCCCATCTTCATCTCCATGCGATCCAACCCGTTCAGCAGTTCGCCTACACGAAAGGAAAGAACTCGACGGACTCGGCTTTCATCATCGACGCCATGGACTTGCTGTATTCCGGGAACGTTGATGGATTTTGCTTGGTATCGAGCGACAGTGACTTCACTCGTTTGGCCACCCGGCTGCGTGAAGCGGGCAAGACGGTGTACGGGCTCGGAGAGCGTAAGACCCCTGAACCCTTCATCGCGGCCTGCGACAAGTTCATCTTCTTCGAGGTATTGAACAAACAGGCCGGTACGGTTCCGAGTACGCCGCAGGTGCTCGATGTGCCGGATCTGAAAGAGCTGCTTTCGAACGCGATTCGGGAAACCGCTCGGGAGACGGGCTGGTCACACCTTGCCACTGTCGGAGGATTGCTTGGGAAGACCCATAGCTCTTTTGATCCAAGGAACTACGGATTCAAGAAGCTCAGCGATCTGGTTCGCGCGCAGGGCTACGTCGAAGCGATCGACAGAGCCGATGCAACCGGCATCCCTCACGTCGAGGTGCGATTGAAATAGTCGCATCCCTGAAAGGCTGGGATTGGCATCGGCCAATCCCAAATGCTGCGGTCAACGGCCCACAAGCTGCGGCATGCGTTCGCCACGCATAACCGTTTTCCAGGGCCGCATCATCGATGTCGGGTCAAGATGCCGAGCGCCAAGGCCGTGATCGCGCAGCCGATCAGCCAGTAAAACCATGTGAACAGCTGCTCCGCCCCCATGAGCACAGCGCAAGCAAATCCAGCGGCCGACACCAAGGCCCCAATGAACGATAACTTCTGAGCGAACCATAGAAGTGAGCTAAGAATCGTGCCTGCGGAGCCTGCGACACCTTGCACGGCGCTGTCGATGATCTCGTCGGTCACTTTTTTCTCCATTACCTGATCTCCTGAATCAAAAAATCGTCATCACCGCAAAAACGATCATCACGATGATGCAGCCCTTTTGCATGTACTCCATCATCGTGGCCTTGTCGATGACGCCGCGGGCGTATTGCTGCCACACGCCCACGAGGGCGCTGGAAACCACCAGGAGGGTGATGGCCACCAGCAGCATCTGGATGATGGAGCGCATGCGTGCCATGGACACGCCCGAGCCCTGCTCGAAGCCGATGCGCAGCGCCTCGGTGACGGGCACGCACTGGCCATCGGAGGCGCGGATGCAACTGTTATTGAATGCGATGCCGCTGCCACCACCGGAGATCGGCGTAGATGGGCTGGTCGTGCCGGGCGTCGTGGGGGAGGGCGCATTGCCCGCGATGCGATCGGCCATGCCGCAGATGGTCGTGCCGTTGGAGTCGGCGAAGCCCGAGCAGCGCCCTGAGACGATCATGCGCTGGCAGTTGCCGATGCCCAGTTGCACGCAGGCCAGGATCATGTTCGCGTCCACGCGGCGGCCATCGAACGTACCCAGGGCCTCAAGGGCCTGCGCGGGGTTGGCCTGCAACGCCTGCGACATCACGCGCGACCATGCATCCACTTGGCGCTGCAGGCTCCAGGTCCTGAACTCATCGGGTGGCACCTGAGCGTATCTGCGAATGTTTTCCTCGTTCATCTGCAGTACGCCGTAGCAGCACGAGCCGTAGCAGCACGAGCCGTTATAGACCGAGAGGTAGCCACCGCTCTCGACGTTGATGGCCAGATTGCCAACGGCCCTGGCATTCGCACGCAGCCACTGACTGGCGTTGGGAGAGTTTGCGATCGCCTGCGACACCTGATCGGCGGTCACGCGGTCATTGGTCACCAGGCGTTGCTGGGCCGAAGCAGGAAGATGCGTAGCCAGCACCAAAAGCAATGCGAGAAGCAGCGCCGAGCAAAGCGCAAAGAGGGTGCGTTGCATGTTTGCTGCCACTTGTCATCCGAGGTGCAAGGCACGATCACATTCAGGTGGGAGCCTCTCACAACCCCATGTTTGACGAATCCGAATAGGGAGGAGTGGGCGCCAGTAGCCGTTTGAGCGTGATGAGGCCCAGCAGCGGTCTGCGCCTGGGTGCATGAGGGGCCTTGCAGGCCCG
>NZ_BQXK01000030.1:0-32205 GCF_030158995.1 Acidovorax sp. SUPP2825
TCTCCCGGGACTATGAGCGGTTGCCGGAAGTGCTCGGCGGGCTACATTTTCTGGTGTTTGCAGTGCTCATGTTGCCCGCCGCTGCACGGGTGCTAGCTGCGGCGGGAAGTTCATAACACGCTCTAGGGCCTGGCCAGCGTTTTCAGTAGCTGCTCTTGCATGGCGTCCACTGCCGCCGAGTGCCTGGATGCCTTGCTGCGCAGCGCGGCCACCTCCATGGAAATCAAGGGGGGCAGCTCGAATCCCGCGGGCAGGTTCTGCAATATCTGGAGATGGGCAGGCACGCTGCAGCGGGTAAAGACCGCGACGGCAAGGCCGCTTTCCACCGCAGCCAGTTGTCCCGCCAGGCTCGAGCTGTGGTACACGACGCGGTGGGCCCGGCGATGGGCCGCGAGGCTGGACAGCGCCGCGGTTCTGGCCATGCTGCCTTCCTCGTAGACGGCAATGGGCAGCGGGGTCTTGCGCCACACCTCATGCTGCGCAGCGCCGGCCCAGACCAAGGGCTCCTGAAAGAGAAGCCGGCCCCGTTGCGGCTTGTCGCGGGACACGAGCGCCAGGTCCAACTCACCCCGCACGACCTTGGGAATGAGCGAAGTGGATTGCTCGCAGGTCAGCTCGATCTCCACTCCCAGGTAGCGGCCCGCGAAGCTGCGCAACACCGGCGTCAGGTAGGTCGATGCATAGTCATCGGGAACGCCGAGCCGCACGCGTCCGGACAAGTCCGGCCCGAAAAGCGCCGTCTGCGCCTCCGTCTGAAGGGCCAGCATGCGGCGCGCATAGCCCAGCAGCTCGGCGCCCGCTGGCGTCAGCTGCAGGTGGCGAGGCCCGCGCAGCAACACCGGCCGTTCCAGGGCGGCCTCCAGTTTCTTGATCTGCATGCTCACGGCCGCCTGGGAGCGGTGAACCAGGGGCGCTGCCGCCGAAAGCGAGCCCGCATCCACCACCGCCACGAAGGCGCGCAGCCAGTCGATTTGCAGATCGGGATAAGTCATTGAATGCTTTCGATGCTTGTTGAATTCGATTGTCGAATATCAGGCTATCGAACTATTTGCTTTACGGCAATCCGCCGCGGTATGAGCATCGGGACATGGACCACAAGCCTTCCGCCACGTTGCAACCATCGCGCCCCACCGAGGTCGGCGCTTGTGCCAAGCGGGAAGCGCGAGGCCAATGGCTGATGATCGCCGGGGGCGTGCTGCTGGGCACCGTCGGCGTGTTCGTCGAAGAGGCGAATCAACACCCTCTGGTGACCGTGCTGTTTCGCTGCGCATTCGGAGCGTTGGCGTTGCTGGCATGGGGCGTCGCCACGGGCCTAACGCGAGAGCTTCGCCTGCGCGGTCGCAGCGGGTGGATCGTCTGCGCGACGGGCTGCCTGATGGTCGTGAACTGGGCGCTGTTCTTTGCCGCCATACCGCGCACGTCGATTGCCGTCGCGACGGTGGTCTTCCACATTCAGCCGGTGTGGATCATGGTGTTCGGTGCGCTGGTGCTGCGCGAGCATGTCACTGCGGCGCAGAAAGCCGCAACCGCCGTGGCATTGGGCGGTCTGGTATTGACCACCGGCCTGTGGGGCGGTGGCTCCGTGGCCGGCGCATCCGGGTCCGGCTACCTGACGGGCCTGCTGATGTGCCTGGGAGGATCGCTCAGCTACGCCGGCGTGACGATCATCGCCAAGACAGAGAAGGTCGTCACCCCGTTCGCACTGGCGTGGTGGCAGTGCGCGGTGGGGATGCTGGTGCTGCTGTGGGTCCCATGGGCGCATGGTTGGCCCTCGGACGCCGCCGCATGGGCTTGGCTGGCAGGACTGGGCGTGCTGCATACCGGTCTGGCCTATGCCATTTTGTTCACGGCAATGGCCTGCCTGACTCTGGGCAGGGTCGCCGTGTTGCAGTATGTCTACCCATTGACGGCAGTGCTGCTGGACTGGGCGGTCTATGGCCGGATGCTGAGCCCGACCCAGCTGGCAGGTGTCGGCCTGATGGCGCTGGCGCTCTTCGTCATCAAGACCCGATAGCCCGGCCACACGACTTGGGCCGGAAGGCGCGCCGGCATGCCGCTCCAAGAATCCTCTCGCGGAGATGTCTTGGGCGCCAGCTTCTGCTGACACGCCCGTCAGAGGACATTCGCCAGGCTTTTCAGATGGAGGAACCCGGCAGCTTCTGCGAACCTTCAGGGTTGCAGTGGCACGGGCACCGCCCTGCCCGGCTCATGGCTGCCCGTCGAACGACTCCACACTGTCTGGCAGGCCCACCCAATCGTGACGACGCCGGGTCCAAATCTGGCGCTGCGGGGTGCCCAGCTCTTGCCGTTGCTTCAAAGTGCCGATCCGCAACGAGTAGGACTGCGGATTCTCGAGCGCACAGGCATACAGCGAACTCCCGCAGACTTCGCAAAACGCAAGCAGGCGCTGGTTGCCGCTGGCGGCCGTCTTGGTGTAGGTGCGGGGCTGCCCCTTGATCAGCCGGAAACCGTCTGCCGGCGCGGCGATGTTTGCCCGGAAGGCGGAGCCGGATTGGGCTTGGCAGTCCGCGCAATGGCAGACCGTCGTGGTGCCGGGCTGTACCTGCGCTTCGTATTCGATGGCGCCGCAGTAGCAGCTTCCTTCAACCTTCATCGTTGGCTCCTTCGGCCGTAGTGTGGGCATGCGCCTTCAATCCTGCGGCAGATGGCACACCGCTTCCACGTTGTGGCCATCCGGCGCGATGACGAAGGCGGCGTAGTAGTGCGGGTGGTAATGCAGGCGCAGTCCTGGGGGACCATTGTCCTGGCCCCCGGCTTCGATCGCCGCGCGATGGAACGCGTCGACCTGGCGCCGGCTTTCCGCCGTGAACGCCAGATGCAGCGGGCTCGGCCGGTCTTCGGCATCGTAGATCCAGAGCGAGGGTTTGCCGTTCTTGCCCAAACCCGCCCCGTGCGGCCCCTTCATGGCGACGCCGATCCCCAGGGGCGCCAGGGCGCGCAAGAAGAAAGACGCACTGGCCTCGCTGTCGCTGGCGCGGATACCGATGTGGTCGAACATGAGAACTCCTGTTCGGGGATGTGAGGGTGGAGGCCGGCCCCTTCGGCCCCGTTTCCGCCAGGCCGGCCCAAGGCGGTTGTAGCGGCTGGCTCACCAATCTGCATTGCGGCAGATCAATTCACGCCGAGGCACAGGACCCGGCCGCCACAGCGGTCACCCTCGCCTCAACGGATCTTGTACAGCACTGCCGCGCCGGGCCTGGGTTCGAAGGCCGGCACGGTGCGTTGTTTCAGGGGGGCGCCCTTGGCATCCCAGACCAGCGTCTCCACCGGGTACTCGTCCTTGCGGGTCATAGCGCCGATCTGCTGGACGATCACGGCCGAAGCAGCCGCCACTTCCGGGTTCCATGCGAACACACCGACCCTGCCGTAGAACACGGCCGGTGCGTCGGCATCGAGGCGACGGTCCGGGCACATCACCAGGCCGCGGTCCCGCATGACCCGCAATGCGCCGACGGGCACGGCCTTGACCGTGGGTGTGGTGCGCTCGGTGCTGTGGCCAGGGCAGACATTGGCTGAGCGGGTCACCATGTCTTCGGCCACCTGCCGGTCGGACTGCGCGAATGTGGGCAGGGTCGCACCAGACAGGGCGAGCAAAGCGAAAGCGGACTTCCAATGCATGGGGTGAAAACTCCTTATGGGGTAAAACTCCAAACCTTTGCAGCAGCCCCGGAGGGGACGGCCGCCAAGGACGCGATCAGATCCTATCAACCCGGTCACCGGGCGCTGCCCAGGGATGGGACATGGCCAGGCTCGCCTGGCCGCTCCCCCCCCCCCCAGGCTCACTTCACCAGCGCCAGCAAATCCTTGAAGGCCGGGTGTTCCGCCGTGCGCGCCCATTCGAAGATGACCATCTCGGTCGTGACCAGTTCGGCGCCCGCGCCGGCCAGGCGGTCGAAGGCGGCGTCGCGGTTGCGCTCGGTGCGCGAGCCGCAGGCGTCGGTCACCACGCACACGTCGAATTCGTCCTCCAGCAGGTCCAGCGCCGTCTGCAGCAGGCACACATGGGCCTCGCAGCCGGCGATCACGATGGCGCCGGGCTCTTCGGCCGTGGGCTGGGGTTTCTGCAGGTGCTTGGGCAGGCTGCGGGCGTTGCCGGCAGGCGGCTTGGGCTCGGGGCGCAACCATTCGCCCAGGCCTTCCTCGGCCGCGCTGAAATGCATCTTGGCCAGGGTCTTGCGGCACAGCGCACGCAGCGCCGGATCGTTGGGCCCCAGGCGCGAGGGGTTTTGCTCGGTGCCCCATACCGGCACCTCCATCAACTGGGCCGCCCGGGCCAGGCGCAGCGCGTTGGCCAGCACGGCCGGGCCTTCGAAGATGGCGGGCATCAGGCGTTCCTGGTAATCGACCAGGACGAGTTGGGATTCGGAGGCGTCGAGCAGCATGGGCGGGGTGCGCTGGGCAAAAGGTGAAAGATTCGGGGATTGTCGCAGCCGTGCTTGGCGTAGGGTCCTTGGGGGCGTGCGACGGGGTGGACCGGCGCGGGAACGCCCGATCCGCCCAGTGGGAGTCAGCGCGTCAGACGCAGCATCCGGCCCTGGGGTCCATCGGTCAGCAAGTACAGCCAGCCGTCCGGACCCTGGCGCACGTCGCGGATGCGTTCGGCCAGGCCGCCGAGCAGGTATTCGTCGCGCACCACCTTGCCGTTCGCCAGCTCCAGCCGGTGCAGCCGGCTGAACTTGAGCGAGCCGATGAACAGGCTGCCCCGCCAGTCGGCGCCGTAGCGGTCGCTGGTCAGGAAGGCCATGCCCGAGGGCGCGATGGACGGCACCCAGTAGTGCAGCGGCGGCTCCATGCCCGCCTTGTGCGTCAGCCCTTCTCCGATCTTGCCGCCGCCATAGTTTTCGCCGTAGGTGACGACCGGCCAGCCGTAATTGCGGCCGGCCTGGGGCACGTTGATTTCATCGCCCCCCTGCGGGCCGTGCTCATGGACCCACAGCCGCCCGTCCGGGGCGATGGTCGCGCCCTGCGGGTTGCGGTGGCCCCAACTCCAGATTTCGGGCAGCGCGCCGGCCCCGGTCGGGTTGCCCGGGCCCGGCGAACCATCGGGCTGCACATGGAGGATCTTGCCCAGGTGTCCGTCGAGCTTCTGGGCGTCTTCCTTACGGGTGGAGCGCTCGCCCACGGCCAGAAAGATCGATCCGTCCCGGGCCTGCGCGATGCGGCAGCCGAAGTGCAGCGAGCTCTGCACCTTGGGCCGTTGGCTGAAGATCACGCGCACGTCGCTCAAGGCGGTTTCGCCAGGGGCCAGCACTGCGCTCGCCATGGCAGTGCTGTTGCCGGCCTCGCCCTGCGCCGCGGGCTCGGAGTAGCAAAAGAAGATACGCCGGTTGCGCTCGAAGTCCGCGTCGGTGACCACATCGAGCAGGCCGCCCTGCCCGCCGAACACGACAGGCGGCAGGCCGGATATGGGCGGGTTGATGCGGCCATTGGCATCCACCACCCGCAGGCGGCCCACACGCTCCGTCACCAGGAACCGCCCGCCCGGCAGGAACGCCACGGCCCAGGGATTGGACAGGTCCTGCGCCACCGTCACAGCGTTGGCCTGGTTTTTGGCCGCCTGGGGGGCGACCGGGGTGGCAGTCTGGGCCCTCGCCGTTCCATGCGCGAGCGCCATGGCGGCGGTGCAGGATGTCAGCGCAACGCGCAGAAAACGATTTAAACGCACATATTTATCAAATTTCATGCGACGGAATTGGTGGATGAATGTAACGCCGTTATGCACTGTGCCTATGGGGCAGGCCCCCAATTTGCTTGGATCGCCTTTGACAAAGCATGCCACGCCCGCTGATCCATAGTCAAAAGCCATGAAGCCTGAACCTTTGCGACATTTTTTGCCAAAAGATGCCCGGAGACGCGTGTTACCCTCGCGCCCCATGTCTCGATGGATTTGCCTATTGTTGCTGGCCTGCGCCAGCGCCCACGCCGCCCCCAACAATGCGCCCTCTGATGATCTGGACCGTCTTGTCCGCGAGAAGACCATGCTCTCGCAGCTGCAGGAAGCCCGGCACAACGTGCAGGACAAGGCCGGAGAAGTCGTCGCCACGGCCATGGGATTCCTCGGAGTACCCTACCGCCGGGGGGGCAACGACGTCGAAACCGGTTTTGATTGCAGCGGCTTCATCCGCACGATCTACGGCAAGGCGGCTGGCCTCGTACTCCCGCGCCGCGCCGACCAGCAAGCGGCCGCCACCGAGAAGATCGAGAAAAAAGACCTTCAACCGGGCGACCTCGTCTTTTTCAATACCATGCGCCGCGCCTTCAGCCATGTCGGCATGTACGTGGGTGACGGCAAGTTCATCCACTCGCCCCGCAGCGGTGCGGAAGTCCGAGTGGAAGACATGGGCGCGTCCTATTGGCAGCGCCGCTTCAACGGTGCCCGCCGTGTGAGCACCGACGACGCCGGCAAGGACGGCTCGGCCAACTGAGCGTTTCGGCAGGGTGCGCCGCGTGCGCATGGTGTGACTTCGCCTGAGGCCGTCAGGGCTTGATGACCGTCGTGGTTTCCGTGCTGCGAATGGGTTCGCCCACCACATTCACGGGACGGGCATCGGGATTGCGCAGCATTTCCTTGGCGGCAGCCATATCGGCCTGGTAGCGGGCCCGGGCCTGTGATTCGCACGACTTGCGCGCGCCGGCTTCACCCGCACGGCATTCTTCCAAAGCCACCTTCAAACCACCGCCTGCCTCGCGGATTGCGGTCTGGTAGCGTTGCGCGGGCGTGGTGTCCGGCCGTGCACCGCGCTCCAGCGATGCCTGATCGCTCTGGGCAATGGCTGTCGAGGGCAGCATGGCGCCCCCGGTGGCCGCGGCCAGCGCCAGCACGGTGGCGGACAAGACAGTGCGAGGGGATCGGATGGGCATGGCTTTCCTTTCTTTTCTTGTGGGAGAGCCATGACCTTATCCAGCCGGGAATTCGCCGAACGCGGGATTCACGCGCGTCGGCTTGTCGGCCGGCTCCCACAGCCGGCGCCCCAGGCTCTGCCGCGCTGGCCTGACGAGAGTGCACTGTCTTGGTGCGCACCGCCCTCATCCGGTTCTTTGTGAGAACCTCCATTCCGGGCCGGCGGCACAGTGCGCCTCGTCCGACATGGCGCCTTGCGGGCCGCCGGGTAGATTCGTCTTATCTCAACCAGAAAGTGCCTGCCCATGTTCTCCGTCCTCGGTGTTCTTCTCGTCGGTCTCGTGGTGGGCTTGCTCGCCCGTGCGCTCAAGCCAGGGGATGACAAGCTCGGCTGGATCATGACGGCGCTGCTCGGCGTGGCCGGGTCGTTCCTGGCCACCTACATCGGACTCGCCATGGGCTGGTACCAGGAGGGCGAGCCGGCCGGCTGGATCGCCTCCATCCTCGGCGCGATGCTGCTGCTGGTGGTGTACAGCTTCTTCAAGAGCAAGAACTGAAAGGCGGCCGCCCCGTGGCGAAACGTGTTCCCAGTGCCTCGGCCCTGGCCGGCAACGACCCCGATCTGCTGGCAGCCGTGCAGCGCAGCCGGCGCCTGCTGCACCGGCGCGCACTGATGGCCGCCGCCGCGGGCACCGTGCCCATTCCGGGCCTCGATTGGGCGGTGGACGCGGCCTTGCTGTCCCGACTGGTGCCGCAGATCAATGCGGAGTTCGGCCTGACGCCCGAGCAGATCGACCGGCTCACGCCCCACAAGCGCGAGCAGGTGCAGAAGGCGGTCGGCCTCGTCGGGTCGGCCTTGATCGGCAAGTTCGTCACCCGCGAGCTGGTGATCCGGGCCACCCAGGCCGTGGGCATGCGCCTCACGGCCAAGCAGGCGGCCAAATACGTGCCGCTGGCCGGCCAGGCCGTGGCGGCCGTGCTGGGCTACACCACGCTGCGCCTGCTCGGCGAGCAGCACCTGCGCGATTGCGTGGAAGTCGCCAAGGCGGCCCAACTCACCTTGCCGGCGCCAGGGGGCGATTCGAAGCGCTGAATCCGCCACCCGGCCGCCCTGCATTCGAACGCGCCGCTTGCCCGGCACAATGGCCGCCCATGCCGCCGCGCCCCTCCGCTGACTCCCATTACGCCAAGCGCGCGTCCGTGACCTCGGATGCGCGGGAGCAGGCCATCGGCGCCTGGGTCTCCGCACTGCAGCGCCGGGCCGATGCCGCCACGCTGGCGCGGCTGCCTACCCTGTCCGATGCCGAGGCCGCGCAGGTCATGGCGCGCATGCGCGGCGATGCGCCCCGCGCCGCCGCCCCGCCGGGCCGATTCCAGCCGCGCATCACGCTGCGGACGCTGGGCCGTGGCGACGGCCTGCTGGGCCTGCGGCCCCACGGGCCGATCGGCCCGCGCGGCGACCAGGTCACGCTGGCCCGCATCGACTGGACCTACCGCACGCCGGACGGCGCCGCCTGGGAAACGCCCGCCCCCACCTCGGTGCTCAACAGCCGCCCGCCGGCCGTGCAGGAGCTGTACGACACCGGCGGCCCCGTGCTGCGCCTGCAGCGCGATGGGGTGGCCGAGGCGGACGCCATCGACCTCGTGCGCGACCTGGGCCTGCTGCCGGTGCCCGAAACGGCCTTGCAGTGGCGCGACCGTGCGGGTGCTCCCGTGCTGGGCCCTGTCTGGACGCTGCCGCAGGAGGCGGCCTTCGGCGACTTCTGGGCCGAGCAGGTGCCGCGCCTACAGGCCCATGGCTGGGCCGTGTCGGTGCTGCCCGGCTTCGCGCACGAGAGCGTTCCCGTGCAGCGCTGGACGCTGCGCCTGGACCCCGACACCGGCGAGCTGCTGGGCAAGGACCTCGCCGGCCCGCTGGGCCCGCGCGAACGCCCGGTGCAAAAGCTGCATCTGCCCGAACGCGAAGGGGCCTGGCTGCTGAGCCTGGGCATCGAGGTGGACGGCGAGACGCTGGACTTGGCGCCCCTGCTGGCCGATCTGCTCCGGCGCGAACCGCGCTGGCTGAACGCCGCGCAGATGGCCGCCATCGACGACCACGCCACCGTCTCGCTGCGCGCGCCCGGCGGGCGGCGCATCGATGCGCCCGCGGCGCCGCTCAAGGCCATCGTCGGTGCGATGGTGGACCTGCTCACCGATCCGCTGCGCAACGCCGGCCGGCAGCGCCAGGACGGCGACCCGCTGCGCCTGGGCCCCTGGGAGATGCGGCGCATCGAGGCCCTGCGCGCCGGCCGGGCTGCAGGTGCCGCTGCGGCCGTACCAGCTCGAGGGCCTCGCATGGCTGCAATACCTGCGCGCCCAAGGGTTGGGCGGCATCCTGGCCGACGA
The DNA here is from genome assembly GCF_030158995.1 of Acidovorax sp. SUPP2825. Lineage (NCBI taxonomy): Bacteria > Pseudomonadati > Pseudomonadota > Betaproteobacteria > Burkholderiales > Comamonadaceae > Acidovorax > Acidovorax sp. SUPP2825. Next base: position 9,248 of record NZ_BQXK01000030.1, read on the forward strand.
CATGGGCCTGGGGAAAACGGCGCAGGCGCTGGCCCATGTCCTTACCGAAAAGGAAGCGGGCCGGCTCGCGCACCCTGCGCTGGTAGTGCTGCCCACCTCGCTCGTCTTCAACTGGCAGGCGGAGGCGCAGCGCATGGCCCCGGGCCTGCGCGTGCTCAGCCTGCACGGCGCGGACCGGCGCGAGCGTTTTGCCCGCATCGGCCAGCACGACCTGGTGCTGACGACCTACCCGCTGGTGTGGCGCGACATCGACGCGCTGGCCGCGCAGCCGTGGCACCTGCTGATCCTGGACGAGGCGCAGATGGTCAAGAACGCCGGCAGCCGCAGCGCCCGCGCCCTGCGACGCCTGAACGCTCCGCATCTGCTTTGCCTCACCGGCACGCCGCTGGAGAACCACCTGGGCGAGCTGTGGGCGCAGTTCGACTTCCTCATGCCCGGCTTTCTGGGCGATGCGCGCAGCTTTTCCCAACGCTGGCGCAAGCCCATCGAGGAGAACGGCGAAACCCTGCGGGCCGAGGTGCTGGCCCGGCGCGTGCGCCCGTTCATCCTGCGCCGCCGCAAGCAGGACGTGGCCACCGAACTGCCGCCGCGCACCGACGTCGTGCTGCGCCTGCCGCTGCAGGGCCGCCAGCGCGAGCTGTACGAGGCGGTGCGTGCCGCCGCCGACCAGCAGGTGCGCCGCGTGCTGCAGCGCCAGAGCTTCGACGGCGCGCAGATCACCCTGCTGGATGCGCTGCTCAAGCTGCGGCAGGTGTGCTGCGATCCGCGCCTGGTCAAGGGCAGCGAGGCCGCCCGGGCGCAGCCCGCCACCATGGAACGCGCCAAGCTCGAATGGCTGGCCGACGCGCTGCCCGCCCTGGTCGCGCAAGGGCGCCGCGTGCTGGTGTTCTCGCAGTTCACCGAGATGCTCGCCCTGGTGGCCGAAACGCTGGAGGCGCTCGCCCTGCCCTTCCTCGCGCTGACCGGAGACACCCCGCCCCGCGCGCGCGGCGCCGTGGTGCGGCGCTTCCAGGACCGCGGCGATGCAGGCGCGCCGCCCGTCCTGCTGGCCAGCCTCAAGGCCGGCGGCGTGGGCCTGAACCTGACCGCCGCCGACACGGTGATCCACCTCGACCCCTGGTGGAACCCCGCCGTGGAGGAGCAGGCCACCGCCCGTGCCCACCGCATCGGGCAGGACCAGCCGGTGTTCGTCTACAAGATCGTGGTGGAAGGCAGCATCGAGGAGCGCATGCTGGAACTGCAAGCCCGCAAGCAGGCGCTGGCGCAGGGGGTGCTGGGGCACGACGCCGCGGGTGCGGCCAAGTTCAGCGAGGCGGACCTGAACGCCCTGCTCGCCCCCTTGTCGGAACCCCAGGACAACCCACTGGCCATCCCGGCGCACGATGCGATCCGGTGGGGCGGCACGGGACCGGCGAGCCTGCGGTGAATTCGCGAATAAGGGTGTTTTTGGCTCCATGCCCTAGTGAATCATGCCCTTGTTGCTATTAAATAAATAGCATTGACCCTCTGGCGGCGTGAAGGGCTCGATCCTTGCGCCGCATCCCGCCAGAATGGTGCCATGACGACGACCCCGCCCCCCGAACTCCGCTACTGGCTCATGAAGTCCGAGCCGCAGGAATGCTCCATCGACGACGCCCTGGCCGCCCCGGATGCCACCGTGCCCTGGACCGGCGTGCGCAACTACCAGGCGCGCAACTTCATGCGCGACGGCATGCAGGTGGGCGACGGCGTGCTGTTCTATCACTCCAGCTGTCCGGAGCCGGGCATTGCCGGCCTGGCGCGCGTGGCATCTGCCACCCGGCCGGACCCGACGCAGTTCGACCCCGAATCGCCCTACCACGACCCCAAATGCCGCCCGGACCAACCGCGGTGGCTGCTGCTGGACGTGCAGGCGCTGCGCAAGACCCGCCTGCTGCCCCTGGCCGAATTGCGCGCCCGGCCGGAGCTCGCCGGTCTGCAGGTGCTGCAAAAAGGCAGCCGCCTGTCCATCACGCCGGTCGATGCGGCGGACTGGAAGCGGGTCGTCGACGTGCTGGACGCGGCGCCGCCCGCCTGAGCCGCCCCCTGCGAGGGCCCAACGGTGCCGCCCGGCCACGGGCGCAGCGCCTGGTGCCGGTGCCTATCATGGCCTGCCCTCCACTCCCTTTTCGCGGCGGCACCAGCGCCCCGCGTCCGCCATGCGCAACATGCTCGACTTCAGTTCCTGGCACACCCTGCTCACCACCGCGTTGGGGCTGCTGCTGGCCTCGCTGCTCATGGTGGGCATCCGGCTCGTGTTCATGCAGACCATCCAGCGCCGCCGGGAGCGCGAAAACCGGCAGATCAACGAGCGGCTCAAGACCCTGATCGCCGCCTACAAGACCTTGGGCGGCTCGTTCACCGGGCAGTTGCAGGTGAGCCCGACGCACATGCGCGACCTGCGCCGGCCGGCTGGCAGCCCAACGTCATCGCTGGCTCCTGCGGAAGGCGATCCGGCCACCGGAGAAGGGGCGCTGGCACCGCCGACCAGCACCGAGCGCCAACGCCGCGTGCGCGACGCGGTGGAGGCCGCGCTGTCCGACGTGATCCTGCTGGGCACCGAAGAGCAGGTGCAGCTTGCCGCCCAGGCCGCGCAGGACATGGTGGCCGGCCGCAGCATCGAAACGGCTCAGCTGGTGGTGTCGCTGCGGCAGTTCATTCGGGCGGCGCTGGACCTGGAGCCCATTGCACAGGGTCTGCCGATTCCCGTGCAGGGGCCGCTGCGGCCCGGTGGAAGCGGTGGCGCGGGCGCCCGGCGCGCCAATGCCGATGGCGGTGCGCGAGGGAGCGGAGGCGGCACCGGCGGTGGAATGGGGGCCGGAGGGAGCGGGATGGGAGTGGCGACCCACCCGCCCGGTGGTGACCCGGCCGACAACGAAGGACCCGCCACGCCGGCCGCCAGCGGGCGCTGAGGGGCTCGCCCACCCTTCACACACGAGTCCGCCCGGCACGGCGTACCGCCTCAGTCGCTATCGCGCAGGTGTTTCGCGAGGAACGCCGAAATCCGCGCCTCGTAGGCCGGCGGATCGAACCCATGCAGATCGACATGCGCCGCACCATCGACCACCCACAAAGCCTTCGGGTCGTCGGCCGCCGCGTAGATGCGCCGGGTTTCCGCCAGGGGGGTGTGGCGGTCCTCCGATCCGGCCGCGATCAGCAGCGGCACGTGCAGCGACGGCAGGTCGGCGATGGGCCGCAGCTGATCCGCGGAAACGCCCAGCCGCACGGGAAGCTGCCACAGCAGCAGCGGCGTGAGCCACCGGCCCGCCGGCCCCAGGTACATCGCCAGGCGGTCGGAGACCGCGTCTTCGATCGTGGGGAACATCGACTCCAGCACGACGGCCTCCAGGGACAAGTCGGGCCGGGACAGCACGAGCGAGGCCGCCCCGAGCGATGCGCCGATCACACCGATCTTCTCGTCGGGCAGCGCGTCGGACAGGTAGTCCAGGGCCGCCGCCACGCCTTGCGATTCGTTCCAGCCGAAGGTCACCCGGTCCCCGGCGCTCTCGCCATGGGCGGGCAGATCGATGAGCAGCACCGAATAGCCCAGGCGATGGAGAAACCGGGCCCGGCCCAGCATCTGCCGCCGGTCCGCACCGATGCCATGCAAAAGCAGCACCGCCCCGGCCCCGGCATCGCCACGGACCAGCCAGCCCGCAAGGGACTGGCCCGTGACGGTATCGAACCGCACCGGGCTCGCGGGCAGATCGCCCGGGGCTGCGCCCACGGGCCGATGGTGCGGATGGCTCAGGACTTCGCCCGCACCGAGCAAAACCGCTAGGCACAAAAAAGCGGCAGCGAGTGCCGCGAGGATTCTTCGACGTTTCATGGGCAGCGATGCTAGCGGCCCATGGGGTCACCGCCACCACCACAGCAGGCCAACGCAGGGCGCTGCCGCCACGCCCAGGCCAAGCCAGGCCCGCGTCGCGCTGCGCGCGCAGAACACCCACAGCGCAATGGCCGCGTACACCGCGAAGCTGAGCAACGTCGCCAGCAGCACGCCATCCGCTCGGCTTCCTCCCCACAGGCGCGGCGCGGCCAGCGCCAGCACGGCGGCAAGCAGGGACGCCACGGCGTACCCCCCCGCGCAAGCGGCCAGCACCCGGCTGGCAACGCCGAGCCGGCCGGCCGAACGCGTCGCTGGCCGAAGGGGGCGGCTCATCCCTGCACCCCGCTGCGCGGCGCAGGGTGCCGGGGGGCGCCCGGCACCGCCTTGCGCGCGCCGTGCCAGCCCTGCCCGGTGCGGTACGCGGCCCACGCCAGCGCCGCGCCGAAGGCCAGCGCGGCGAGCTCCACGCCAGCGCGCTGCCCATCGCCCGCCAGGGCGTAGCGGCCCAGGTGCTGGCCGGTGGTCCAGGCGTTCAGCGCGGGCAGCGCCACGCACAGCGCCGCCGCCGCGCCCAGTTGCTCCACCCAGGCCCGGCGCGGCGGACGCAGCGCGGCGTGCAGCAGCGTGGCCAGCCAGACCGCCAGGAAGGCCCGGATCTCCCACAGCGCGCGGCCGGGCAGTTCGCCGGGCAGCAGGCGGTTGGCATGGAGGTAGCCGATGCAGGCCACCCCGATGCCTGCCACGGCCGCGACGTTCAGGGCCTCGACGGCGCGGTAGACGCCGGCCGTGGCACGGCCGAACTCGTTGCCGCAGGCGCGGCGCCGCTTCACGCTGAACAGCACGGTGCCGGTGGCCACCATCACGGTGCCGAGCAGCCCGCTGGCGAAGTACAGCCATTTCATCGGCCAGCCTCCGAAGCGGGCGAAGTGCAGCGACTCCATCACGGCGTGCACCTGCTCCGAAGCGAAGGCGGCGTCGGGGTCCGGCCGGCGCACCTGCAGCACGGTGCCGCTCACGCCGTCGAACACCGCGGTGGCCACCGGGTTCAGCAAGGCGCGGCGCTGGCCTGCGCCCGGCTCGGCTTCGCGGGGGCCGAGCACGCGCACCGTGGCATTCGCATCGCCCGGTGCCTCGACCACCACCATGCGCGGTGGCTGGCCCGTCAGGTCGCGGGCCCTTTGCAGCAGCGGTGCCACATCGTGCAAGGCCGCGGGCCGGCCCGTGCGGGGGCGGCGCAGCGCTTCGCCCTCGCCGTGGTGCAACTCGGCCTGGAACCGGGCATAGGCCGTCTCGCCGCTGCCGTAGGCCGCCTGCAGGGGCCAGGGCATGTACGAGGTGTAGAAGATCGCCAGCCCGGTGTAGACGATCATGAACAGGAAGGGCAGCGTCAGCACGGCGGTGGCGTTGTGGGCGTCCATCCACGAGCGCTGGCCCTTGCCGGGCCGGAACGTGAAGAAATCCTGAAAGATGCGCCGGTGCACGACCACGCCGGACACCAGCGCCACCAGCATGGCCATCGACACCCAGCCGACGACCCAGAAGCCGAGCGCGTTCCACTGCAGCATGTAGTGGAACGACATGAAGTGGCGTCCGCCTTCGGTCGCCCGCCCCCAGGGCAAGGGCAGCACGGCGCCGGTCACCGGGTGCAGCGCGGCCGTCTGGTTGGCGCGGCCATCGCGCCACGCCAGCAGCAGGGCATCGCCCGGGGCCTGGGGCAGCTCGATGCGCCAAAAGCGCGCGCCGGGTGCCTGCGCGGCCAGGTGCCGCACGGCCTGGGCCAGCGCGTGCGGCAAGGCCCCCTGTGTGCCGGCCCCGGCGTCCGCCAGCACGGGCCGGGCCTCCATCCAGCGGGTGATCGGCTCCCGGAACACGCTGAGCGTGCCCGTGAGGAAGATGGCGCACAGCAGCCATCCGCAGACGAGGCCGCACCAGGTGTGCAGCCACGACATGGACTGGCGGAAATTGCCGTTGCCTTTCACGCGGGCCCCATCCCTGGCCATTCGCTGCGCGATCGACTGCGCATGGTCAGAAGGCGCCGCGCAGGGTCAGCATCACGTTGCGGGGGTCGCCGTAGTAGCTGCCGTTGACCAGCGCGGTGACCGAGCTGTAGTAGCGCTTGTCGAAGACGTTGTTCACGTTCAGCGCCGCGGTCCAGTGGCGGTTGATCTGGTACTTGACCAGCGCATTCCACACCGCCCGCCCGCCGTTGGTGGCGCGCACGGCGCCGATCTGGCGGTAGCTGCCGCTTTGCGCGTTGACGCCGCCCCCGAGGGTGATGGCGTTCCACTCGCCCGGCAGCTGGTAGGTGCTCCACAGGCGGAACAGGTGCTTGGGCGTGTAGCTGTTGAAGGACAGGCCCTGGCTGCTCACGTCCTTGAGGTACTTGGTCTGGTTGAAGGTGTAGCCGGCGAACAGGTTCCAGTGGCGCGCGACCTCGCCGCTCACCTCGGCATCCAGGCCCTGGCTGCGCACCTCGCCCGTGTCGGTGTAGCAGTAGTAGTCGCTGCGGCAGGTGGGGCTGGTGCTGAAGTCTTCCTGCGCGCGGTTCTTCTGGTCCACGCGGAACAGGGCGAACGAGGCATTCACCTTGCCGTCCATCAGCTCGCCTTTGAGGCCCGCTTCGTAATTGGCGCCCACCATGGGCTTGAGCAACTGGCCCGCCTCGTTCAGCTCGGACTGCGGCTTGAAGATGTCGGAATAGCTCACGTAGGCGGACCATTGCGGGTCGAGCGCGTAGATCAGCCCGGCATAGGGGTTGACCTTGGCGTTCTCGCGGCTGTGGGTGGCCGAGGTGGACGGCGCCGCGCCGGTGGTGACGGTGTCCCAGTCGGTGCGGAACCAGCTGACGCGCGCGCCGACCACCAGCTTGAGCGGGTCGGTCAGCTGCAGGCGCACCGCGTTGTAGAAGCCCAGTTGCCGGGCCTTGCCCTGCCGAGCCTCGCGGGTGCCGGTGTAGATCTCTGCGTCCGTGGGCTCGCGGAAGTCGGGGTTGTAGCTGTTCAGGCCGAAGATGTTGTAGTTGGTCCGAAAGCCGTAGACGGTGTCGTTCGTGGTGTGCGTGTAGTTGACCCCGCTCACCAGTTCGTGCCGCCGGCCGAAGGCGTCGAATTTTCCGGTCAGGTTCGCGTCGATGCCCGAGGTCTCGATGTCGGCGATGGACCGGGCCACGATGTTGGCGCTCTGCATCAGCGCCGGATTGACCGCCCGGTTGACCCCGGCGTACTTCAGATCGTGCTCTTCCTTGAGGTGCATCGCCGTGAACTGCAGCTTCCAGTCGTCGTTGAACTGGTGCGCCGCATCGAAGTACAGCCCGCGGTTGGACGACTCCTGCCGGTTCCAGGTGGCGCCCAGGTAGGTCGAGCGGGGCAGGTTCAGGTCTCCGCCGGTGGCGTAGCGCGGCAGGCCGTTCATGGAGGGGCGGCCCCGCGTTTCTTCGGAGCTGGCCCCGAAGTTGATGCGCGTGGCGGCCGAAACATCGTATTCCAGCGTGCCGTATACGGTCGGGCTGCGGCGGTTCACGTAGTCCATGAACGAGTGGTGGTCTTCGTAGTCGATCAGCGCGCGGCCGCGCAGCGTGCCCTCTTCGTTCAGGACGCGGCTGGTGTCCAGCTGCGCGCCGTAGCGGTCCCACGAGCCCACGCGGGCCTCCACCGTGGTGGCGTTGGTGCCGAGAGGACGCTTGCGCACCAGGTTGACCGCCCCGCCGGGGCTGCCTTCGCCCTGCAGCAGGCCGGCGGCGCCACGCAGGACCTCGGCCCGGTCGATGATCGCCATGCCGGACGAATAGTTGCTCGCCCGCCCGTACATGCCGCGGTTGAGTGGCACCCCGTCGTACTGCACCGTGGTCAGGTCGTAGCCGCGCGAATAGATGTATTTGCCTCCCTGCGGGCTTTGCGCCAGCGTGATGCCGGTGGTGCTGGCGAGCGCGTCGTAGACCGAGGTGATGTTCTGCTCGTCCATCAGCTGGCGCGTGACGACGCTGATCGACTGGGGAATGTCCTTGAGTGCCTGGGCGCCCTTGCCCACCGTGACGGCGCGCGTGGTGTACGAGCCCGTGTGCTCGGTCGCCACAGGGCGCTCGGCCTGGGCCGATACCGTCACGGGCGCGAGCGTGGCCGTGCCTGCGCCTTGCGGCACGCGGCGCACGACCACCGAGGTGCCTTCGATCTCCGCGAACAGCCCGCTGCCCGCCAGCAGGCGGTTGAGGGCCTCGCGGGCGGTGAGGCGCCCTTGCACGGCCGGCGCCACCTTGCCCTCCACCAGTGCGGGCTGCACCATCAGCTCCAGGCGCGCCTGCCGCGCCAGCGCATCCAGGGCCTGGGCCAGGGGCTGGGCCGCGATGCGGATGTCCACCGGCACCGATGCCGCAGCCTGCGCACCGGCCCCCGGCTGGGCATGGGTGGGCAAGGCGCCCAGTGCCAGGGCGGCCGCCACGGCCAACGGGGCAGGATGGAAACGAAAACGGGACATGCGAACGATCTCCGGAAGGTTGGGAATAAGAAGCCTTCTCAGGTAGACCCATGGCTTGGCAAAACCCCAACCTGGGTTTTGCGCTTTTTTTCGAAAGGCGATTCAGTGGCTTGTCCCCGGGGTCGGACCGCACGTGCGCGCACGCCTGGCGCAAGGCCGGCTCAGTGCGCCCCGACGATTTCGGTGTGCGGCGCCTCGCCCTGCAGGCGCACCGGCAGCACCTTGGGCAGCGCCTGCCGGAAGTTTTCCAGGCGGCGCGGGTCGAAGGTGCCGGTCATGCGCAGTGCGCCCACGGCCGCATCGCGCACCATGAGGCCGGTCGGCCCGTAGCGCTCGAACTCCGCCAAAGCCTGCGCCAGAGGCACATCGTCGAAGGTGATGCGCCCGTCGCGCCAGGGGGCGACCCCGGCCGTCGCCACCGGGCCGACCGGCGCCATGCGGCCCGCGGCATCGGCCGCCACCTGCTGCCCGGCGATGAGCACCACCGCGGCCGCGCCAGGCTGCCCGGGTGGGCTCACGGCGCCGCCGGCCGCCGCCACGCGCACCCGTCCCTCCTCCACGGCCACGCGCACGCCGTTGTCGCCGGGAACGCTGGCGGTGTGGCGCACGGAAAAACGCGTGCCCACCACCGTCACCTTCACGCCTCCGGCGAGGACATCGAACGGCCGGGCCGCATCGCCCTGCACCTGGAACACGGCTTGCCCCTCGGGCAGGCGCACCTCGCGCCGCTGGCGGTACAGCGCCACCTCCACCCGCGTGGCGGTATCGAGCCGCAGGCGGCTGCCGTCGGGCAGCTGCACGTCCAGTTGCTGGCCGCGTTCCGTCGAGAAGTTCTGCACGAAAACCGGCTGCTGCTGCCAGTGGTCCCAGGCCAGGTAGCTGCCGCCCCCGGCCATGAGCACGACCACCGCCGCCACGGCGGCCTGCGGCACCAGGGCCGACCAACCCTGCAGCCACGCCCTGCGCCCGGTGTGCGCCGGCGCGGGCTTGCGGTCCGCCTGGGCCTGCTCGGCCGCCAGTTGCCGACGCAATTGCGCCACGCCGGCCGCAGGCAGCTGGTCCAGCCGCTGCCAGTCGGCCTGCCAGCGGGCGAATGCCGCCTGTCGGCTGGGGTGCCCGGCCAGCCAGGCCTGGAATTCGGCGTTTTGCTCTACGCCCCGTTCCCGGTCCAGGCGCGCGAACCACGCCAGCGCCTCGGTATCGAGGTCGCTGGACGAGGGGGCCGCGCGGTGGGGATCGGTCATGGACATTTCAAAAGGGTACCTGGCAGTAGACGCACGGCGCGGCGCCATCCCAACCTTGCGGACCCAAGAATGGGGAGCGCGTCATCGCGGGCTTTCTGTTGGTGTGGGCTGTGCCGATGTGCGGGGCGTGCCCCCCAGCCGGTCCTGGCAGTCGCGGCAGGCCTGCATGCCCCGCTGGATGTGGCGCTCCACCATCGTCACCGAAATGCCCATGCGGCGCGCGATGTCCGCCTGGGCAAGGCCATCGAACTTGTGCAGGATGAACGCCTCGCGGCAGCGCAGCGGCAGTTCGCCGATGGCAGCCAGCAAAGCGTTCACGGTCTGGGAGGACATGGCCGCCACCTCGGGCTCGCAGGCCCGTGGGCCGGCCAGGGCCTGGGCGGCCTGCTCGAAGCCATCGTCGCCCTCCAGCGGGGCATGCTGTCCGCGCACCGCGTCGCGGCGGTGCTGGTCGATGACGAGGTTGCGCGCCGTGCGGTACAGAAACGCCCGGGGCTCCGCGATGGGCTCGCCCGACCGCTGCACGGCCAGCACCCGCGCATAGCTTTCCTGCGCCAGGTCGGCCGCCATCTCGCGATCCTGGACGGACCCCTGCAGGAACCTCAGCAACTCTCGGTAATAGCGCGCGAACACGGAAATCTGAACCAGGGAATGGGCCATGCCCATCGACATGGCCAGACCCCGCGAACGCAGGATCGATGGCGCAAAAGGCAAGTGAAGGCCGCAGTATAGGAGATGCAGTGAATGAGATTCACTTCGAACTGCGCGCACCATGTTCGCAGATGCGCTCATCGGCCCGTGCCACGGTGCGCGGCTACCCACGGCCCGCCGTGTCCCCGGCCGGGTACGGGGTGAAGCGGCTTTCGTTCTCGCTCACATCCAGCGGCCGGCCCAGGAATGGGAAGGCCCGTTGCGGACAGCCGATGCGTTCGCACACCTTGCAGCCCATTCCGATGGGCGTGGCGATCTCGGGATCGTCCAGGTCCATGCCGCGCGAATAGACCAGCCGGGGCGCATGGCGGATGTCGCAGCCCAGGGCCACCGCAAAGGTCTTGCTCGGCGCGCCGAAGCCGCCTTGGCCCGTGGAGACCGTCCGGGCGATCCAGAGGTAGCTGCGTCCGTCCGGCATGCGCGCCAGTTGCGGCAGGATCTTGCCGGGCTGCGAAAACGCCTCGTATACGTTCCACAGCGGGCAGGTGCCACCCGTCTTGGAGAAATGGAAATGGGTGGCGGACTGGCGCTTGGAGATGTTGCCGGCCCGGTCCACGCGGATGAAGAAGAACGGCACGCCCGGCGCGCCGGGCCGCTGCAGCGTGCTGAGCCGGTGGCAGATGGTCTCGAAGCCGACGCCGAAGCGCCGCGCCAGCCGGTCGATGTCGTAACGCGTGGTTTCGGCGGCCTGCAGAAACACGGCGTAGGGCAGCAGCAAGGCCCCTGCGAAGTAGTTGGCCAGGCCGATGCGCGCGAGTGCGCGCGCCTGCGGGTCGTACTGGAATTCCGGCAGATCCACCAGCGCATCGAGCAGCGTTGAATGCGCCAGCAGCGCCCACTGCGTGCCCAGCTGGAAGGCGAGTTGGCCGGGATCGAGCGACGGGGACAGCCGCAGCACCTTGCTGCCCGGGTCGTAGCTGCGCAGGTGCGTGCCCGTGTCGTCCTGCGATGGCACGGTGCGCACGCCGTGCTGCTGTTGCAGGCGCCGCGCCAGCCAGTCGGACAGCAGACCGCCCTCGGCCTGCGCCTCGGCGGCCAACTGCTCGGCGGCGCGGTCGATGGAATCCAGGTAGTTCTGGTGCGAAAGGAAGAAGTCACGCACGCGCTCGAAGGCCATGGGCTGCGCGGGTGCAAGGGGGGCCTGGCCGTTGTCCGGCCCCCCTTCTTCCCCCCGGCCGTCGCCCAGGCGCACGGCGAGTGCCTCCAGCCGCTGCGTGGCTTCGAGGTGGCGCCGGTGCAGCGCCAGCAGCGCGCGGCCCACGGCCGGCATCTGCGAGGCAATCTCCCGAAGCTCCGGCAGCGCGACCGACTCGCCCCCGGGGTTGTCCGCCAGCGCCTCTTGCAAGCCCGCCACCATGCGCGCCTCTTCGTCTTCGGAGAACTGCTGCACGTCCACCCCGAGCGTGCGGCTGACCTTGAGCAACACGGCCACGGTGAGCGGCCGCTGGTTCTGCTCCAGCTGGTTCAGGTAGCTGGGCGACAGGCCCAGCGCCTGCGCCATGGCGATCTGCGACAGGCCACGCTCGGCGCGCAGCTTGCGCAGGCGCACCCCCATGAAGGTTTTCTTCATCGCGTCGCCCGCCACCCAGAAGAAAAATTCGCAGAATTTGCAAACCGGCTGTTTTTCATTCGCAAAGCTTCGCCTTTTCAGTGCTTTATCAATGCCTTCATTGTGCGTAGATTGCGAAGCATGACAACCCCCAGCGGCCCCCTCTTCGCGTTCCAGGACATCGTCTTTCCCTGCCAGGCGAACCACCACGGCACGCTGTTCGCAGGCCATGCCCTGCAATCCATGGCCAAAGCGGCTTTCCTCGTGGGACGCAGCGTCGCCCAGCGGGATGTGGTGATGGCCAGCGTGACCGGCATCGACTTCGTGTCGCCTGTGCCGGTGGGCCATGTGCTCACGCTGCAGGCCCGCGTGAGCCGGGTCGGCCGCAGTTCGATGACCGTCTGCGTGACCGGCCTGGCGCAGGCCCTGGGTGGGCCGCAGCAGGAGGTGCTTCGGGGCGTGTTCGAAATGGTGGCGGTGAACGCCGCCGGACGCCCCGCACCCATCCCCCGCTCCGATGCAGCCCTGCCCAACGATCCCCTCCCCTTTGCAAAGGAAATCGCATGACCCTCGCGACCCCCACCGCGCCCCCGGGCGCCCGCGTCAAGAAATCCGTGGCCCTGTCCGGCGTCACGGCCGGCAACACGGCGCTGTGCTCCGTCGGGCGCACCGGCAACGACCTGCACTACCGCGGCTACGACATCCTCGACATCGCCGAGGTCTGCGAGTTCGAGGAAATCGCCCACCTGCTGGTGCATGGCAAACTGCCGACCACCGCGGAGCTGCGCGCCTACAAGGCCCGGCTCCGGGCGATGCGCGGGGTGCCGGCCAGCGTCAAGTCGGCGCTGGAGCAGATCCCCGCGCACGCCCACCCGATGGACGTGATGCGCACCGGCGTGTCGGCGCTCGGCTGCACCCTGCCCGAAAAGGACGAGCACCCCACGCCCGGCGCTCGCGACATTGCCGACCGGCTGCTGGCATCGCTCGGCTCGATGCTGCTGTACTGGTACCACTGGTCCACCCAGGGCCGGCGCATCGACGTCGAAACCGATGACGACTCCATCGGCGCGCACTTCCTGCACCTGCTGCATGGCCGCAAGCCGCCGGCGAGCTGGGAGCGCGCCATGCACACCTCGCTCAACCTGTATGCCGAGCACGAGTTCAATGCCTCCACCTTCACCGCGCGCGTCATCGCCGGCACCGGCAGCGACCTGTATTCGTCGATCTCGGGTGCCATCGGCGCGCTGCGCGGCCCCAAGCACGGCGGCGCCAACGAGGTGGCCTTCGAGATCCAGAAACGCTACGACAACCCCGACGAGGCCGAGGCCGACATCCGCCGCCGCGTCGAGGCCAAGGAGGTGGTGATCGGTTTCGGGCACCCGGTCTACACCGTGAGCGATCCGCGCAACGCGGTCATCAAGGGCGTGGCCAAAACCCTGTCGCAGGAGGCGGGATCGACCCGCATGTTCGACATCGCCGAACGGCTGGAGGCCGTGATGCGCGAGGCCAAGAACATGTTTCCCAACCTGGACTGGTTCAGCGCCGTGAGCTACCACATGATGGGCGTGCCCACGGCCATGTTCACGCCCCTGTTCGTCATCGCCCGCACCAGCGGCTGGGCCGCACACGTGATCGAGCAGCGCATCGACAACAAGATCATCAGGCCCAGCGCGAACTACACGGGGCCCGAAGACCAGGCCTTCGTCGCCTTGGCCGACCGCACCTGAAGCCGCATCGGCGCATTCCATCCTTCTTTGTTCAACACCACTGACACTCCTGCCCCATGTCCGCGCCCATCAGCAACATCCGCCCCGAATACGACCAGGTCATCATCGATATCGTCGACTACGCGCTCCGCTACGAGGTGACCTCGGAACTCGCGCTCACCACCGCCCGCCACATCCTCATCGACACCCTGGGCTGCGGGTTGGAGGCGCTGGAATACCCCGCGGCGCGCAAGCTCATTGGTCCCATCGTCAAGGGCACATCGGTACCCCACGGCGCCAAGGTGCCGGGCACCCCGTTCCAGCTCGACCCGGTGCAGGCCGCGTTCAACATCGGTGCGCTGATCCGCTGGCTCGACTTCAATGACACTTGGCTGGCCGCCGAATGGGGCCATCCGTCGGACAACCTGGGCGGCATCCTGGCCGTGGCCGACTGGCTCAGCCGCACCGCCGTGGCGGCGGGCAAGCCACCGCTGGTGATGCGCGACGTGCTCACCGCCATCGTCAAGGCCCACGAGATCCAGGGCGTGATCGCGCTGGAAAACGCCTTCAACCAAGTCGGGCTCGACCATGTGGTTCTGGTCAAGGTGGCATCGACCGCGGTCGTCTCCCAGTTGCTGGGCCTGTCGCGCGATGAGACGCTGGCCGCCGTGTCGCTGGCCTGGGTCGATGGACAAAGCCTGCGCACCTACCGCCACGCGCCCAACGCAGGCAGCCGAAAGAGCTGGGCGGCGGGTGACGCCACCAGCCGTGCCGTGCGCCTGGCGCTGATCGCGCAGACCGGGGAGATGGGCTGCCCCTCGGCACTGACCGCGAAAACCTGGGGCTTCTACGACGTGTCCTTCAAGGGCCAGCCGTTCCGCTTCCAGCGCACCTACGGCAGTTATGTGGCGGAGAACGTGCTGTTCAAGATCAGCTTTCCGGCCGAGTTCCACAGCCAGACTGCGGTCGAAGCCGCCATGGCTTTGCACCAGCAATTGCGGGACGCAGGCAAGACCGTGGACGACGTGCAGCGCATCACCATCCGCACGCACGCGGCCTGCATCCGCATCATCCACAAGCAGGGCCCGCTGAACAACGAGGCGGACCGCGACCACTGCATCCAGTACATGGTGGCGGTGCCGCTGATTTTCGGCCGGCTCACCGCGGCCGACTACGAAGCCGGCGTAGCGGCCGATCCGCGCATCGACGCGCTGCGCGCCAAGATCCATTGCGTGGAAGACCCCCGCTACACCGCCGACTACCACGACCCGGAAAAGCGCAGCATCGCCAATGCGCTGACCGTGGTGTTCAACGACGGCAGCGCCCTGCCCGAAGTGGCGGTCGAATACCCCATCGGACACCGGCGCCGGCGCGCCGAAGGCATTCCACTGCTGGAGGCCAAGTTCCGCCGCAACCTCGCGCGCAGCTTCCCCCCGAAGCAGCAGGACGCGATCCTGGCGGTCTCGCTCGATGCGCAGACGCTGGAGGCCCTGCCGGTGCACGAATACATCGACCTCTACGTGATCTGACGCCATGGCCCACAACCCACGCAAACATCTGCGCGCACTGGTGGAGGCCCGCCGCGGCGTGCTGGTGCCGGGCGCCTTCAATGCGCTGTCGGCCCGGGTCGTCGAAGACCTGGGCTTCGAAGCGCTGTACGTCACCGGTGCCGGTGTGACCAACATGTGGTTCGGCCTGCCGGACCAGGGCTTCATGGGCCTGCACGAGATCGCCGACCACACGGCGCGCATCCGCGACGCGGTCGCCCTGCCCCTGATCGTCGATGCCGACACGGGCTTTGGGAACGCACTCAACGTGCGGCACACCGTGCGCGTGCTGGAACGGGCCGGCGCCGATTGCATCCAGCTCGAAGACCAGGTCGCGCCCAAGCGCTGCGGGCACTTTGCCGGCAAGGAAGTGATCGCCTGCGAAGAGGCGGTCGGCAAGATCAAGGCGGCGGTGGATGCGCGCACCGATCCCGGCCTGCTCATCATGGCGCGCACCGACGCGGCCGCGACGCTGGGCCTGGAGGCCGCCATCGAGCGTGCCGAGCGCTTCGCGCAAGCCGGGGCCGATCTTCTGTTCGTCGAGGCCGTCACGACGGCCGAGGACATTCGCGCGCTGCCCGGGCGCCTGGCCACGCCCCAGCTCATGAACATGGTGATCGGCGGGCGCACGCCCATCGTCGGGGCCGAGGAGTTGGGCCAGTTGGGCTACGGCATCGTGCTGTATGCCAACGCGGCGCTGCAGGGCGCGGTGGCCGGCATGCAGAAGGCGCTCACCGTGCTGCGCGAGACGAAGTGCCTCGGCGAAGACCCGGCCTTGGTGGCCCCCTTTGCAGAGCGCCAGCGCCTGGTGGGCAAGCCGGCGTGGGACGCCCTGGAGCAGCGCTATGTCTGATGCGGCCGGGGTAGCCGACTCCCCCTCGCCCGCGCCGTGGGTGCACGGTCCTTCGAAGCCGATGGTGCGCGCTATCCGATGAACGCAAGAAACGCATGGCCCTGCAAAGCCTGCACGAACACCGCCAGGACGACAGCGCCGTAGATCGCAGCCACGCCAACGACGCCGCGCTGGCCCAGCCGAAGGAGTGGGTGCAGCATCAGCACTGCGAGCGGGACGGCGTGCATGGCGTGGGTGGCGAAGAAATGCGGCACGCGCAAGTCGCCGGCATGTCGCAGCCAGCCCATCCACGCCATCGCCTCGTTGGTGCCGGGCACTGCACCGACACGGTGGCTTCCCATCACCGCCATGGTCCCGGCGGTGATCAGCGTGAGCCCGAAAGTCAACAGCAGTGCGGCAACCAGCGCGTGGCGCATGCTCGCGGACAGCGGCCGGG
This sequence comes from Acidovorax sp. SUPP2825, assembly GCF_030158995.1. NCBI lineage: Bacteria > Pseudomonadati > Pseudomonadota > Betaproteobacteria > Burkholderiales > Comamonadaceae > Acidovorax > Acidovorax sp. SUPP2825. Next base: position 25,611 of record NZ_BQXK01000030.1, read on the forward strand.
TGCCGGGATGGCGTGCAAGGCCCCATGCAATGGGCAGCACCATGGCCAAGAGCACCAGTGAACCCGCACCCATTGCGCTGTAAAGCGCCGCGTCGAAGGCCGTGGTGATGTTGAAATGCGAGCCCACGCCCCGCGCCGACTGCAGGGTGATCATGGCCTGCTCCATGGCGATGGCCAACAGGCCGGCAAAGATCGCCACCCGGAACACCCGCCGCTGTCGCCAAGCCGGGTCGATGAAGGCGGCAAAGCAGCCCAGACTCATGAGGTAGAGGGCAAAGCCGATCGCAAACTTGATCGGCTTCGTCCACAGCGTAAGCCCGTGCCATTCCCGGTCGTCCAGCAGACCGGCCAGCACCAGCACGGGCAGACCGGCCAGCAGCGCGCCACCGAGCCGGACCATTGGGCCATCCCAATCTGCGAGCGACGACCGCCAGGGTTGTCGCAGAGACGGGGTGAATTCGGCAGCGACAGCCATGGTGCTTGTATCGGACACGTCAGCTTGCCTCGGTCTGGCGCCGTGGCGCGGTGCTGCGCACGATCAGGTACAGGAGAAAGCCGGCCGGGCCGAACAGAAAGGTGGCCGCCAGGCAGGGCAGGACGAGCCAGAACCTGACCGATCGCCGGCGCGCATCCCGCACTTCCCACGCACCGATGGCCAGATCGAAGGCAAAGTAATGCAACCAACCCGCCAGCAGCACCGGCCTTGAAGTGAACAGGCGCGCCACGTCATCGAGCGAAGAAAAGCCGCCCTGCGCTGCGGCGAGATGCGCCAGCATGAGCGCTGTATAGAGCATGGCAAGCAGCGAAGGAATCACCCAGGCCGCCAGGCGGTTGGACCATCGGGGCATGACCGGGCTGACCACCAGGACCATCCAGCCCAGCAGAGCCAGCCCGGAGGAGATTGAAAAAATGGAGTCCAGTGTCATGGCAAGCTTCGGATGGATTCGGTTAAAGGCATTGAATCTAGGCACTGTAAACATTAATTTTTACAACGTCTAGATAAACTCGGGTTTTTTCATGCCTGACGTTTTTTGGACAAGCAAGACATGCCCACCAGCAAGACACCCGCAGTTGTCACGGCGAAGCGACGCACCCGGCCCGCCCCGGCCCCACTGCCAGCGCCGCGCGGCTATCACCACGGCGATCTGCGTGCCGCATTGCTCGATGCGGCCGCGGCTGAACTCGACGACAAGGGCATCGCGGGCTTTTCGCTGCGCGGCACGGCACGGCGCGCGGGAGTCAGCCACGCGGCGCCCGCGCACCACTTCCCGAACACCGAAGCCCTGCTGTCCGCACTGGCGCATCGGGGCTTTGACCAGTTGTCGGAGGCGATGGAGCGCGAAATGGCGCAAGGCAAACCTGGTCCCCAAGCGCGATTGGCATCCTCTGGAAGGGCCTACGTCATGTTTGCGAGGGCCCATCCACAGCTTTTCAGGCTGATGTTCTTCGGCCAGCGCCTTCCCCAGGAGCCGACGGAATGCGCACCCCAAGGCCCTGCCAACCCGCTGGCGCTGCTGCGGTCGTGCATCGAGGCTGCCCTGGGGCCCGCCGCCTCGCGTGTCGAGGCGGCCACGGCGGTGGCTTCCAGTTGGGGCCTTGTCCACGGCCTTTCCTACCTGTTGATCGAAGGAACTGCAGGCTTCCTGCAGGCCTTTGCCGAAGAGGAGCGGCAGGCAATCATCGACCGCGCCATCGACCAACTGGCGTTGGCCATTGGGCCCACCTCATAGCACCAAAGCGCACGCTACTGCGACCGGGTAGCGCGCGCAGGGGCCTCAGGCCGCCTTCGAAGATTTGGGCAACACCATCTTGAACCGGATGACGCCGTCCGCCGTCGAGGCGGTCACCTCGCCCTGGTGCGCCTTGGCAATCTCCCGCACGATGAACAAGCCCAGGCCCAGGTTCCCCGACGAAGCCCCTGAAGGGCTGGCGTTGCGTCGCAAGGGGTCGAACAAGGTATCGAGCACTTCCGGGGCAATTGGATCGGACAGGTTCTCCGTGGTGATCTCCACCGCTGCCGCTTGCCCTACGACGATCACGGCGACTTCGCTGCCCTCCGGACTGTGCTGGGCTGCGTTCGATACCAAGTTGGAGACCGCCTGCCGCACACGCGACGGGTCAAAGTCGCCCCGGGCATCGCCCGTGATCTGCCAGCGGATCCGGCGCTTGGGAAAAGCCTGCTGCAGCATCTCTAATTCTTCCTGGCAGGCCGCGCCCAAGTCGACCGCCTGGCGATGCAGCGGCGTGCCCACGCCCAGCGTGGCCTTGTTGTATTCCAGCAGTGAGTCGAGCAGCACATTCAGGTGGCGGCCATTGCGCAGCAATGCGCCGACCAGGTACGTCGCCTGCTCAGGGTTCTGGCTCCCGACCCGCTCCAGCAATTGCGCGGTCAGCAGCATGGCGTTCAGGGGGCCACGCAGGTCGTGGCCCAGCACGCCGAGAAAGATATGCCGCCACTTGGCAACCTCGGCCGCATGGAACGCCACCGACTCCGCGACCGCCTGGTCGATGGCTTCGTTGAAGCGCACCGTGTCGTCCATCGCGAAGGCGGTCGGCTGGCAGGATTCCATCCACAGGCGCAGCACGCAGGAGCGAATCACGCGGTACTCCGCCACCAGCTGCTCTATGTCCAGTCCGATGCGGGCCCGCAGCGTGCCATGGGACTGCGCGGCGGACTCCTCAGCAGGAGGCGCGGCATGCCCCAGGGATTTGTCGATGGACTGCTCCCGGCTTTGCGGCTGCTCCAGGTCCAGTGCGATGGCGTCCAGCACCAGCGGAAGGTGATTGCGCAAGACGCTTGCAGCCGAGCCCTGCAGCGCGGGGATGCGGGTCGCGTAGGCAAATGACTCGGCGAGAATTTCTTCCCGAGCGTGGCGAATGAACTGCGCAAGGCGCATGGCAATACTCCTATCGGCCTTAACGATAAGTAACGTGGTGGTTACCGAGACAAGATGAAGCCCGAGCGTGGGGTGGTGTCGATGGGCACCGTGACTGCGCAGGCCTATTCTGCGAACCGCCGATGATTTGAAATCCCGTTCGGTCCGCGCAGGCCAGCTTACGATGGCCGGCGGGGGCTGCCGCAGGCGCCCGGCGGCCATTTCGATGTAGTCATTCTTGACCTCGTGCCGAACGAAATGCCCCCTCTGCCGCTGGCCTGCTCGAGTGGCGTTGCAGCAGTGGCGCAGCGCAGCACGAGGGCGTTCCGGATTTCGACAACGCCCTGACGCAGCCCTTCGATGCCGACCGGATCATGGCCATCTTCCTGCCCTGTCCGGGGCGGTTGGGTGGTGTGGCGCACCGGGTACATTTGCCGTGGCGCCGGGCGGGAGAGGTGTCTGCTCCAGCCACGGGCTGGGCGGAAGGCCTGTGCGCACACTCAAAAACCAATTCATAACAGGGTAAGAAATGATCAAGTCGTTGGCTACGGCCATCTTGGGCATCAGCATGTCCATGGCCCTTTGGGCCCAGGCGCCGGAATCGCAGCAGCGCCAGGAAAAACTCGCGGAGCAAGTCAAGGCACTGCACTGGATCGACCAGGGCCAGGGCGAAATCGGCAGCAACGCCACGGTCAAGATCCCGAAGGGATACGCCTTTTTGGACGACAAGGACACGGCCAAACTGCTGCAGCTGTATGGCAACCCGCCCACGCCGAACCATTACCTGATCGCCCCGCGTTCGCTGGACTGGTTCGCGGTGTTCTCGTTCGACGACACCGGCTACGTCAAGGACGACGAGAAGATCAATGCCCCCGAACTGCTGTCGTCCATCAAGGCCGCGGATGCGGAGGGCAACCAGCAGCGCAAGAAGCTGGGCATGGAGGCCCTGTACACCGAGGGCTGGCAGGTCGAGCCGCATTACGACGCGCAGAGCAAGCGCCTGGAATGGGGCCTGCGCCTGCGCGATGAAAGCGGCCACCAGGCGATCAACTACACCTCGCGCATCCTGGGCCGCACTGGCGTGATGAGCGCCATCCTCGTGTCCGATCCCGAAAACCTCGCGAAGGACACCGAGCAGTTCAAGCAGGTGCTCACCGGATTCAACTACAACAGCGGCCAGACCTACGCCGAATTCAAGAACGGCGACAAGCTCGCCAAGATCGGCCTGGGTGCGCTGGTGCTGGGCGGCGCAGCGGCTGTGGCGTCCAAGAAGGGCCTGTGGACGGTCATCGGCGGTTTCATCGCCGCGTTCTGGAAGTTCCTGCTCGTCGGCGTGGCCGCTGTCTTCGGTGCCATCGGCAAATTGTTCGGCCGCGGCAAGAAGGAAGCCTGAGCACCGCGCCCGCTACGGCCCCCCTCGCCGCCAACCTCTGACACCCCGTGTTCACGCTACTGGGCCCCGAAGCGCAGGTGATGCTCGCCATCTGCGCCTTCTACGCCTATGACGCCTGCGTGCCGCTGGCCGCAGATGCCGGCTTGCTGCGCCGGGGCCGGAGGGGTTGGCACGGGCTGCTGGCAACGCAGGGTTTCGAGGTCCGCTGGGCCTACCTGGCCTGGCCTGCCTTGCTGCTGCCGCACCAGCCCGTCTACACCCTGCGGTGGGACGCGGAGCGTGTCCACCTGCCGGGCGATGCGCGGGCGATCGAGGGCCTGCGCCAGCACGCCAAGGGTTTCGCTGGCTTCGCGTGGCCGCTGTATGGCCTCGGGGCCACCTTGTTCGCGCTGCTGCCTGCGGCGCTGTTCCTCTGGCCGAGCGAGGCCGCGCAACTGGGCTGCCTCGCGCTGATCTACGGGTTTGCGTTCTGGATCGCGCTGCTGGCCCTGCGGCAGGGGCGGCGCGGCCATACGCCACGGCACACCGCGCGCTCGGTGGCGGTGCAGGCCATCCTGTGCCCGCCGTTTGCGCTCAACGCCGTGCGCAAGCTGTCGGCAGCCTATTCGCCCCCTTGCGATTGGCTTCAGGCGGCCCATGCTGTGCTGGAGCCGGGTGCGTGGCGCGATCTCGCGGAGCGCGCGCAGGCCGTCGTCGAAGCGGGCATGGACCAGGCGCAGGCCGAGGACAACCCCCAGACGCTGCAGCGGCTCAGCGCAGCCCTTGACGAGCTGCAAGCCAGCATCGCCGCCAGTGCGGATGGGCACGTGCAGTAGCCCAAAGCCGGCATCTCCACGCACTGTGAGACCATCGAAGCACGCAGCCTGCGCGCTGGTCTTCGGCTGCGCTTCAGACGTTTTTTTGGCGGAGATCGAACCATGCATCGGGTGACACTGAGTCCTCGCGTTTTCACCATCCCCCAGTTTTTGACGCCCGCCGAATGCGGTCAACTCATCCAGCTGGCTGAGGACACGGGTTTCATCGCGGCGGAGGTGCGCACCCACGGTGGGCCCCGACCCCTGCCCCAGGTGCGCAACAACCAGCGCACGATGGTGGCAAGCCCGGACTGGGTGGCGCTGCTGTGGCACAGGCTGTCGCAGTTGGAACTGCCGGAGATCGAGGGTGCCCATGCGGCGGGCCTGCCCAAGGACCTGCGCTTCTACAAATACGCGCCCGGCCAGCGGTTCAAGATGCACAAGGACGGCCCATGGCATGAAGGCGGCCTGAGCAGCGCGCTCACGTTCCTGGTGTACCTGAACGAAGGCTTCGAGGGAGGCACCACCGACTTCAAGACCTTCCAGGTACAACCCAGGCAAGGTACGGCCATCTTGTTCATCCACGACACCTGGCACGAAGGCGGCACGCTGGTGGACGGCACCAAGTACGTGCTGCGTTCGGATGTGCTGTACGCCAAGGGCTAGGCCATCTTCTGAACCGCTTGGATGCCCTGCATGAAAGAGGCAGGCTTCAACCCCCGCGCCCTGCCGCAGCCGCCAGCGTTTGCCGGATGCCTTGCGCATAAGGCGTCTTGTGGATCGGTCCCAGCAGTTACTGCAGAGCCGAGTCGTCCATGAGCACCGGGTCGGTGAGCAGGTAGTGCATCTCCACCATCTCGCGCATGAACGGGTTGAACAGGCCGATCAGGCGCAGCATGGTCTTGCCGACCACCCTGCGCTTGAGCGCCCTGCCGGTCTGGCGCTCCATTTCGGACACCAGTTCACGCTGCGTCGTCACGCCGGCTCCGCCCAGGTTCCAGATCTTGCCGAATGCCGCGGGCGTGTTCGCCAACTGGACGACCACCGGGCCCACATCCGGCACGTAGACGAACTCGTGCGGGCGGTCGATGGGCCCCACCATGTCGGCGGTGCCGCCCTGCACGGCGGCCTGCGCAGCCCCATGCAGCAGGCTGGCCTGCACGCCGGGGCCATAGAAATCCGGCAGGCGCAGCACCGTCGCGCGGATATGGCCTTCGGCATGGGCTTGCATCACCAGGCCTTCCTGTGCCTTGCGCATGCGGCCCTTGAACGTTTGCGGCGCCCGGGGGTGGTCTTCGCGCACCGGCTGCGTCCGCGGGCGGCCATACGGATACACCGTGCCGATGAGAACGATGTTCCGGACACCGGCCGCGATGGCGCCCGCCAGCGTCTTGCGCATCACTTCCGGGAGCCTCTCACAACCCCATGTTTGACGAATCCGAATAGGGAGGAGTGGGCGCCAGTAGCCGTTTGAGCGTGATGAGGCCCAGCAGCGGTCTGCGCCTGGGTGCATGAGGGGCCTTGCAGGCCCG